>CAMCBT010000058.1 GCA_945873115.1 uncultured Mitsuokella sp. | reverse complement strand
TAGAAGGATTTTTCGTGACGAATCTTGACATTTCACAGAGAAGCAATATATAATATTCTGGTGTAACGATTACTACACTCCCAAGTTACTCGGAGGGGGGGAAATATAGATGGCAAACGAAATCAAGGTCGGCAAGAACGAGACGATTGACAGCGCTCTTCGCCGCTTTAAGCGCATGTCCCAGAAAGCTGGCACGCTTGCTGAGGTGCGCAAGCGCGAGCATTACGAAAAGCCGAGCGTTCGCCGCAAGAAGAAGTCTGAGGCAGCTCGTAAGCGCAAGTTCCGCTAAGCGATTGGAAATGCGCAGGAGGGGGCTGTGATGAAATAAAAATTCATCACAGCTTCTTTTTTTAACCGTTTGTAGTTTTATCGAAATATCATTCCATTGCAAATCCTGGGAGACGAGCCCATCCCCCTCTGGAGGGGGTCCTTCAGGGTCAGGGGGAGTCTGCGAGAGAGCTGGTAATCGATTGAGGGACGGGGGCTATTTCACGAAACTCTCGTTTTCGTGTATTTATGGAAAGGATGATACAAATGACATTGAAGGAGCAGCTGGCGGAGGATATGAAGGCCGCCATGAAGGCCCATGAGAAGGAGGAGCTCGCCACCATCCGCATGATCCGAAGCGCCGTGCGGCAGGCGGAGATCGACGGGGGCCACAAGGAGCTGGACGACGAGGAGGTCATCGCCATCCTCGCCAAGGAGCTTAAGCAGCGTAAGGACTCCATGGAGGAATTCCAGAAGGGCGGCCGGGAGGACCTCGTCGCAAAGACCCAGGCGGAAATCGACGTGCTCATGAAGTACATGCCGGCCCAGCTCACGGAGGAGGAGGTTCGCGCCCTGGTGAAGGAGGCCGTGGAAAAGACGGGAGCCAGTACGCCCAAGGACATGGGCAAGGTCATGGGGGCCCTCATGCCGAAGGTCAAGGGCAAGGCTGACGGGAAGCTCGTAAACAGACTCGTAAAGGAAATGCTCCAGGGCTGAAATCGCGCAAGCAAATAGAAAGCGAGGGATAGAGATGGAAAATGCCGCGCTTGTCAGTACATCTGTGCTTCAGGTGCTCATGCTGGCCGTGTTCTTCTTTGCCCTGTTCCTTGAGATAAAGACAGGAGGCATGGGGGCGGGGGTGCTCCTCGGCCTCGTGGCGGCGGGCGTCTTCTGGGGGAGCCAATACGTGCGGGGCCTCATCGACCTCTACCAGGTGGGGCTCTTCCTCGCCGGCATCCTCTGCATCCTCATCGAACTCCTCCTGCCCACCGTGGGGCTACTGGCGGGGCTCGGGGTGGCCATGCTCCTCTACAGCGTGCTCCTGGCCCTGGGAGGTGACATGAATGCCCTCGTCGCCATGGCCATCGCCCTCCTCGTCTCCGTCGTGGCCTTCGTCCTCATCGCAAAGCGTCTGCCCACCAGCCGCCTCTGGGCGAAGGTGGTGCTGAAGGACGAGTCCACCGCGGCGCGGGGCTATGTGAGCGCCCAGTCCGACACCTCCCTTGTGGGAAAACATGGGCTGGTAAAGACGGAGCTTCGCCCCTCCGGCACGGCGGAAATCGAGGGGAAGCTGGTGGACGTGGTCTCCGAGGGGGCGTTTCTCCCGCCGGGGACGAAGATAGCCGTCCTCTCAGTCCAGGGAAGCCGCGTCCTCGTGCGGCGCGTAGAAGAAATTGACGGAAACGAATAGGAGGCAAGTATGGGAGCTCTCGTTAGCTTTGGATTTTTCTGTGTCCTCATCATCGGGGTCATCTGGGTCTTTCTCCACTTCGTCCCCCTGGGGCTCTGGATATCGGCTCTCGCGGCCAATGTCCACGTGAGTATCGTGACACTGGTGGGAATGCGCATGCGCCGGGTTCCGCCGGCAAAAATCATCCTACCCCTCATCAAGGCCAACAAGGCAGGCCTTTCCGTGCAGGTGAATCAGCTGGAGGCCCACTACCTCGCCGGCGGCAATGTGGACAAGGTGGTGGATGCCCTCATCGCGGCCCACAGGGCCCAGATACCCCTGCCCTTTGAGCGCTCCGCCGCCATCGACCTCGCGGGCCGGGATGTGCTGGAGGCGGTGCAGATGAGCGTCAACCCGAAGGTCATCGAGACGCCGGTGGTCTCCGCCGTGGCGAAAAACGGCATCGAGCTCAAGATAAAGGCAAGGGTTACCGTCCGGGCTAACATCGACCGCCTCGTGGGCGGCGCCGGCGAGCCCACCATCATTGCCCGCGTCGGCGAGGGCATCGTCACCACGGTAGGCTCCTCTGAGAGCCACAACGACGTGCTGGCAAACCCGGACGACATCTCAAAGACCGTCCTGGGCAAAGGCCTCGACGCGGGCACAGCCTTTGAGATTCTCTCCATCGACATCGCCGACGTGGACGTGGGCCGCAACATCGGCGCGGAGCTCCAGACGGACCAGGCGGAGGCGGACAAGCGCATCGCCCAGGCAAAGGCCGAGGAGCGCCGGGCCATGGCCGTGGCAAAGGAGCAGGAGATGAAGGCCTACACCCAGGAGATGGAGGCAAAGGTCGTAGAGGCCCAGGCCGAGGTGCCCCACGCCATGGCCGAGGCATTAAAGAGTGGGAAGCTCGGCGTCATGGACTACTACAACCTCAACAACGTCCAGGCCGACACCGACATGCGAAACGCCATCAGCACGGCAGGCATAAACGACAAAATGCGCCCGACCCAGCCGGTAAAATAAGGAGGGAGCACCATGGACTCCTTCTGGATCATCGTACTTTTCCTCCTGGCCAGCTGGTACTTTGACAAGCGGGCTAAGAAAAAGCCCCAGGCTCCACAGAGAGGCCCCCGCCCCACGCTCCCGCCCCAGCCCGTGCCCTGGGAGGAGGCAAAAGGGGGGAATATCCCCTTTGAAATCCCCAAAATAAAGGGTGCTCCCGGAGAGAAAATCCTCGTGATGGACAGCGCAGAGGCGCAGGCTTACGAGGAGAAGCTGGCGGAGGAAAAACAGCGGGCCCGCCGCGCCCGGCTCCTCGCCGAGGACGCAAGGGCAGTGCCAGAGCCGCCCGTCCCCGGCACCCCGCAAAAAGAGGCAAGACAAAGCCCCTTCTCCCTCACGCCGGAATCAGCCCGAGAGGCCGTCCTGCTGGCAGAAATCCTCGGAAAGCCAAAGGCCCATAGACGTCGTCTTTAAGGCAAAAATAAGCCGCCCTCGGGCGGTTTTTCTTTTTGCTGACTTGACAGGGCCCGCGGGTTCCCTTTATAATGCCTAGTATCATGTGCATATAATACTAGGTGCTAAAGTCGAGAAGGGAGGATGGCGTGGCACGGGTCAGGAAGAAGGAACGGCAGGAGCTTCTGCGGGAGGCTGTGCGGGAGAAGCCCTTTTTGACGGACTTTGAGCTGGCGGAAAAGCTGGAGGTCAGCGTGCAGACCATCCGCCTTGATCGGCTGGAGCTGGGCATCCCGGAGCTCCGGGCCCGGACGCGCCAGATGGCGGAAACGGCCCAGGAGAAGGTGAAGACGATTCGCCAGGATGACGTGGTGGGGGAGCTATTGGACCTCGAGCTGGGCACGTCCGGCATATCGCTCCTGCGCATCACGGAGGATATGGTCTTTGCCAAGAGCCATATCGCGAAGGGGTATTATATGTTTTCTCAGGCGAACTCACTGGCGCTGGCCCTCATCGATGCACCCATGGCGGTGACGGGAGTGGCCAATGTGAAGTACAAGGTGCCTGTCCACGTGGGGGAAAAGCTCATCGCCCGGGCGGAAATCGTACGGGTTCGGGGCAACAAGTACTTCGTCTGGGTCAAGACGCGAAGCGACAATCGCGAGGTATTTCGCGCGAAGTTCATCTTGGTCTCTTTGGAAGAGGAATGAGGAGGAACGGGTTTTGAAGATAGCAGTCGATGCCATGGGCGGCGACTATGCACCGCGGGAAATCGTCTTCGGGGCGGTGCGGGCCGCGCGGAAGTTCGGATGTGAAATCGTGCTGGTGGGGGACGAGGAGAAAATCCGCGGCGTCCTCTCCCGGGAAAAGGATTGGGAGAAGCTCCCCATCACCATCCACCATACGAGCCAGGTCATCGAGATGGGGGAGCACCCGGCGGACGCGGTTCGGACGAAGAAGGACTCCTCCGTGGTGGTGGCCACGCGGCTGGTGAAGGACGGGGAGTGCGACGCAGTCCTCTCCGCCGGCTCCACGGGGGCGGCGGTGACGGCGGCCCAGCTTATCCTCCGGCGCATCAATGGCATCGGCCGGCCGACGATCGCGACGCCCATGCCCACCCCGAAGGGGGTGACGCTGCTTCTCGACTCCGGGGCCAATGTGGACTCAAAGCCGGAGCATCTCGTGCAGAGCGGCCTCATGGGCTCCATCTACGCGGAGTATGTCTTCGGCATCGAAAGGCCCCGGGTGGGCCTCCTCAATATCGGTGAGGAGGAGACGAAGGGCAACGAGCAGGCAAAAGCCACCTACGCCCTGCTGAAGCAGATGCACACCATCAACTTCTGCGGCAATGCAGAGGGGCGGGATGTGCCGAAGGGCAACTTCGATGTTGTAATTTGTGATGGATTTGTTGGCAATGTTGTGCTAAAATTTGCAGAGGGTCTTGCCAAGACGCTTCTGAAGCTGGTGAAGGAGGCCATCGAGCAGGGCGGGCTTATTCCGAAGCTCGGCGCATTTCTCGTGCTTCCTACGCTCAAGAAGCTTGGCAAGCGGCTCGATGTGACGGAGTACGGCGGTGCGCCGCTTCTCGGGGTCAATGGCTGCTGCATAATCAGCCACGGCTCGTCGAATGCCAAGTCCATCTGCAGTGCCATTGGCGTTGCCAATGACTATGTAAAGGGAGAGGTACTGTCCCATATCCGCGATACCCTCGCGAAGGAGGAGCTCTTAACCCATGCAGGTGAAAACGTATAACGCTGGAATATGTGGCATAGGCTACTATGTGCCGGAGCGCATCATGACGAATGCGGATCTGGCAGAGCTGGTGAACACCAGTGACGAGTGGATAAGGACCCGCACGGGAATCGCCCAGCGCCATATCGCAGGGGAGGGAGAGGCCGTGACGGATCTCGCTCTCCAGGCGGCGAAACGGGCTCTGGCGGATGCGAAGGTAGAGGCAGAGGATATCGACCTCGTGGTCTTCGCGACGCTGACGCCGGATCGCATCATCCCCTCGGCGGCCTCCACACTCCAGGCGGCCCTCGGGGCAAAGCATGCGGCGGCTTTCGACCTGTCGGCGGCCTGCTCCGGCTTCGTCTATGGTCTCTCCGTGGCCAGCGCCTTCGTCCAGCAGGGCATTTATGAGCATGTTCTCGTGGTGGGCGGCGAGGTGCTCTCTCGGTTTGTGGACTGGGAGGACAGGACCACCTGCGTCCTCTTCGGCGATGGGGCAGGGGCCGCCCTTGTCGGCCGGGTGCCGGAGGGAGAGGGCTTCCTCGCCTTTGATCTCGGCAGCGACGGCTCCGGCGGCGACGCCCTGGACATCCCGGCGGGCGGCAGCCGCCTGCCGGTGACGGAGCAGGTGCTCGCGGCACACCAGCAGTTCATCCACATGGATGGCAAGGCGGTCTTCCGCTTTGCGGTGAAGGTGCTGGGGCAGACGGTGGAGGATTCGCTCAAAAAATGCGGCCTTCCGCCGGAGGCCATCGACTGGCTCGTGCCCCATCAGGCGAACCAGCGCATCATCGACTCGGCGGCGACAAGGCTGGGGACACCTGCGGAGAAGGTCGTCATAAACATCGAGCGGTACGGCAATATGTCGGCGGCATCCATCCCCGTGGCGCTGGCGGAGGCCTATGAAGCGGGGAAATTCCGGCGGGGCGATGTCATCGCCCTCGCTGGATTCGGCGCTGGGCTCACCTGGGGCTCGTGCATCATGAAGTGGTCTAAGGAGGACAAATCCTGATGTTTCAGAACAATCCAATTTGCAAGATGCTCGGTATCACGTATCCGATCTTTCAGGGCGGCATGGCGTGGATCGGCACGGCAGAGCTGGCCTCTGCCGTTTCAAACGCGGGTGGTCTTGGCATCATCGGTGCTGGTCACATGCCTCCCGACGTGCTTCGCGCCGAAATCCAGAAGTGCAAGGGCTGGACGAATAAGCCCTTCGGCGTCAACATCATGCTCATGAGCCCCTTTGTGAAGGAGGTCATGCAGGTGGTGCTGGATGAAAGGGTTCCCGTGGTGACCACGGGTGCCGGCAACCCTGGCGAGTACGTACCGGCCCTGAAGGAAATCGGCTCGAAGGTCATCCCTGTGGTGGCCTCCGTGGCCCTCGCAAAGCGCCTGGTGCGGGGCGGTGCCGACGCGGTCATCGCCGAGGGCACCGAGTCCGGCGGCCATATCGGTGAAATCACCACCATGGCCCTCGTGCCCCAAGTGGTGGACGCGGTGGACGTGCCCGTCATCGCGGCGGGCGGCATCGCAGACTCCCGTGGCATGGCGGCGGCCTTCGCCCTCGGGGCAAAAGCCATCCAGATGGGCTCCCGCTTTGTGGTGAGTGAGGAGTGCATCGCCCATCCGAACTACAAGGAAATGGTGCTGAAGGCAAAGGATCGCTCCACCGTCGTCACGGGCAGGTCCCTGGGCCATCCGGCCCGGGTTCTCCAGAACAAGCTCTCCCACAAGTATGAGGAGATGGAGGCGGCAGGCGCCTCCAAGGAGGAGCTGGAGCAGCTGGGCGTGGGGTCTCTCCATCGTGCCACCCATGAGGGCGACGTGCAGAACGGCTCCGTTATGATCGGCGAGATTTCCGGCATGCTCAGCGACATCAAGCCCGTCAAGACAATCATTGAGGATATCGTAAACGGCCTTTCCAGCACCTTCGCTGCGGCAGAGGAAACGGCGAAATAATAGAATACCATAGACAAGAGGAGGTCTTTTGATGAACAAGCTTGCATTTGTATTCCCCGGACAGGGGGCACAGACCGTCGGCATGGGCAAGGACTTTTATGAGAAGTATGATGTGGCGAAGAAGCTCTTCCGCGAGGCGGACGAGGCTCTCGGCTACTCCATCATGAAGATGTGCTTCGAGGGCCCTGCAGAAGACCTCCAGCTCACGGCCAACACCCAGCCGGCCATCCTTACCATGAGCGTCATCGCGGGCGCCATCCTCCGGGAAAACGGCGTGGAGCCCGACATCGCCGGCGGCCACAGCCTCGGCGAATACTCCGCCCTCGTGCAGGCGGGGGTCCTCTCCTTCCAGGATGCGGTGGTGCTCGTCCACAAGCGGGGTCAGTACATGCAGGAGGCCGTCCCCGTGGGGGAGGGCAGCATGGCGGCCATCATCGGCCTGGCGGATGACGTAATCGTGAAGGCCTGCGAAGAGTCCTCCTCTGTGGGCGCCGTCCAGGCGGTCAACTTCAACTGCCCGGGCCAGACGGTCATCGCCGGCACGACGGCCGGCGTGGAGGCGGCGGTCTCTGCCCTGAAGGAAGCGGGTGCCAAGAAGGCGGTCATCCTGCCCGTGTCCGCCCCCTTCCACTCCACCCTCATGAAGCCGGCGGCAGAGAAGCTTGCCGCAGAGCTGGACAAGGTGGAAATCCACGATGCCAAGTTCCCGGTGGTCTCGAACTACACGGGGAGGCTTGAGGAGAAGGCAGAGGAAATCAAGAAGAACCTCGTCCTCCAGGCAGATCATCCCGTCAAGTGGATTGACTGCGTGAAGACCATGCAGTCCTTCGGTGCCGACACCTTCATCGAGGCGGGCCCCGGCAAGACGCTCTGCGGATTCAACCGGCGCATCGACAAGAGCCTCGTGAGCCAGAACGTGGAAAATGAGGAGAGCCTCAAAAAAACCCTTGACTATTTGAAGGAGGTTCGCTAATATGCTTTTAGGTGATAGTGTCGCTCTCGTCACGGGAGCCTCCCGGGGCATAGGGCGGGCCATCGCAGTGCGCCTCGCCGAGGAGGGCGCAAAGGTCGCCATCAACTACGCGGGAAATGATGCCGCCGCCGCCGAGACGAAATCCCTCATCGAGGAAAAGGGCGGCGAGGCCATCCTGGTCAAGGCCAATGTGGCCGATAGGGAGGCGGACTCCCAGATGGTGGAGGAGGTCGTGAAGACCTTCGGTCGCCTCGACATCCTCGTGAACAACGCGGGCATCACCCGGGACGGCCTCATGCTGCGCATGAAGGAAGAGGACTTCGACGCGGTCATCGACACGAACCTCAAGAGCGTCTTCTATCTGACGAAGCTGGCTTCCAAAATCATGATGAAGCAGAAGAGCGGCCGCATCATCAACATGAGCTCCGTCGTGGGGCTCACGGGAAATGCGGGCCAGACGAACTACGCCGCCGCCAAGGCCGGCGTCCTCGGCCTCACGAAGTCGGCGGCCAAGGAGCTGGCCGCCCGGGGCATCACGGTGAATGCCGTGGCACCGGGCTTCATCGGCACGGACATGACAGCCGTGCTTCCCGAGGGCGTAAAGGAGGCGCTCCTTTCGGAGATTCCCCTGAAGCGCATGGGGGATCCGGAGGATGTGGCAGAGGCCGTCCTCTTCCTCGCCTCGAAGAGAGCAGCATATATCACAGGCCAAGTCCTCCAGGTGGATGGCGGCCTCGTGATGTAATAGATAACAAGATATCAGCATAGAGATATCAGTTGAAGGAGGTGAAACTTCATGGCTACGTTTGATAAGGTACGCGACATCGTCGTCGAGCAGCTCGGCGTTGATGAGGATCAGGTGACGCTCACTGCAACGTTCATCGATGATCTCGGCGCGGATTCGCTTGATATCGTTGAGCTGATCATGGCTTTTGAGGAGGAGTTCAACATCGAAATCCCCGATGAGGCTGCAGAGAAGATCAAGACTGTCCAGGATGTTGTCGATTATATCGAGAAACATAAGGAAGAGAGCAAATAAGCTTGTCATCAAGAGAGTCCCGTGAAGCGAGCTTCGCGGGACTTTCTTAAAAGGAGCCTTTGCGCCTCGTGCGTGGGGGCGAATTGGAGGAGTAATAGTGAAACTTAGAGAGCTGAGAATTGGCGACAAGGTCGCGCGTCTCCCCATTCAGCAGGGCGGCATGGCGATTCGGTTGTCAACAGCCCGTCTTGCGGCAGCAGTTGCAGAGGAAGGCGGTATCGGCCTCATCGCTGCTTCCTATATGTCGCATGATGAACTGCGCTATGAAATCCGGCTGGCAAGATCCTTGACGAAAGGAATCATCGGCATCAACATTATGGTGGCGGCGCGGGATTTCGCCGAAGTCGTCAAGACTGCAATCGACGAGGGCATCGACCTCATCGTGGCAGGAGCAGGATTTTCCCGTGATATGTTCGGGTACGGCAAAGAGTCCGGGACGCCCATTGTCCCCATCGTGTCGTCCGTTAAACTAGCGAAAATTTCAGAGCGTCTTGGCGCATCCGCCGTCGTTCTTGAGGGCAAGGAGGCTGGCGGCCACCTGGGTACGGACACGAGTGTCCGGGACCTGGTGGCTGATGTCAGCGCCGCTGTCAAGATTCCCGTCATTGCGGCGGGCGGCATCTTGAATGGCCAGGACATCGTTGATATGATAAACATGGGCGCCGCCGGTGTCCAGATCGGCTCCCGGTTCCTCATGAGCAAGGAGTCCAACATTCCCGATTCCATGCGGGAATACTATTTGAAAGCAAAGCCGGAGGATGTGGTGGTCATCCACAGTCCTGTGGGGCTCCCGGGGCGCGCCATCTGCTCGCCCTTTGCGGCGAAGATCCTGAAGGAGGCGGCTCCGCCGAAAAAGTGCGTTCGCTGCCTGAAGGAGTGCAGCCACTACTTCTGCATCAGCAATCGCCTGCAGATGTCCCAGCAGGGGGATACGGAAAACGGCCTCGTGTTCGCAGGCGAGTATCTGCCCCGCATACCGGAAGTGCTTTCCGTCCATGACATCATGAAGCGGCTCGTTGCGGAAGCCGAAGAAGCGAAATGAGAGGAGACGTGTGCATTGAGTAATCGCGTTGTTATCACCGGCCTCGGTATCGTGAGCCCGGTCGGCATTGGAAAGGATGCCTTTTGGGAGAGCCTCTTGGCAGGCAAGAGCGGCATCGGCAGGATTTCCCTCTTTGATGCGACGGACTACGCCGCCCAGATTGCCGGCGAGGTGAAGGACTTCAATCCCACGGACTACATCGATAGGAAGGAAGCCCGCCATATGGATCGCTATGCCCAGTTCGCTGTGGCAGCGGCAAAACTGGCCTTCGAGGATTCGGGGATGGATCTTGAGAAGGAGGACAAGGACCGCATCGGCACCTATATCGGCGCGGGCATCGGCGGCATCGACACCATGCACCAGTCCTACGAGAAGCTCTTCAGCAAAGGGCCTTCCCGCATCTCCCCCTTCTTCATCCCCATGATGATTGCGAATCTGGCTGCCGGCCAGGTGGCTATCAACTTCGGCCTCCACGGCCCCTCCGAGTGCGTGGTCACGGCCTGTGCCACGGGCACGAACTGCATCGGCGATGCCTTCCGTCTCATCCAGCAGGGCGAGGCGGACGTGATGGTGGCCGGCGGCACGGAGGCGGCGGTAAGCCCGGCGGCTGTGGCTGGCTTTGCCGCCATGAAGGCGCTCTGCATGGATCATAACGACGACCCCACGCATGCCTCTCGTCCCTTCGACAAGAATCGCTCGGGCTTCGTCATGGGCGAGGGCGCAGGCCTCGTCATTCTCGAGAGCCTGGAGCATGCAAAGGCTCGCGGCGCCCATATCTACGCGGAAATCGTGGGCTACGGCACCAATTCCGATGCCTACCACGTCACGAGCCCCGCACCGGACGGCTCCTATCAGGCCAAGTGCATGAAGCTGGCCCTGGACGACGCGGGCCTTGCGCCTAGGGACGTGGACTACATCAACGCCCACGGCACCTCCACCCATCTCAACGATGCGGGCGAGACGAAGGCCATCAAGGAAATCTGGGGCGATGCGGCAAAGGACGTCTCCGTGTCCTCCATCAAGTCCATGACGGGCCACCTCCTGGGTGCTGCCGGCGGCGTGGAGGCTATCGCCACGGTGCTGACGGTGGAGAAGGACATCATGCCCCCCACCATCAACTACGAGACACCGGACGAGGGCCTGGATCTCGACTACGTGCCGAACAAGGCGCGGGAGAAGAAGGTCCGGGCAGCCATCTCCAACAACTTCGGCTTCGGTGGCCACAATGCCTGCATCGTCTTCAAGAAGTACGAGGGCTGACGATGAAAAAAGGGATATCCCCAAAGAGGGAGCGCGATCTCCTCGCTCTCTCGGAGGAGCTGCAGGTCACCTTCCGGGACCTCACGCTTCTCGATCAGGCTCTGACGCATACCTCCTATGCCAATGAGCAACGGAGGGAAACCCCTCATAATGAACGCCTCGAGTTCCTCGGGGACGCAGTGCTGGAGCTTGCCTCCAGCACTTATCTTTATGGGGAGTTTCCCGCCATGCCGGAGGGGGAGCTGACGAAGACGCGGGCGGGCCTCGTCTGCTCCGAGAGCCTGGCAGCACTCGCAGGGCAGCTGCACCTGGGGGAGTACCTCCTTCTCGGGCATGGGGAGGAGCTGGGAGGCGGCCGCAGCCGCCAGACGAATCTGGAGGATGTCTTCGAGGCGGTCATCGGTGCCATCTATCTCGACCAGGGCTGGGAGACGGCCCGGGATTACGTGCTGCGTGTCCTGGATCCGGCCTTTTCGAAAATCGGCCAGGGCCCTGTGCTGAAGGACTACAAGACTATCCTGCAGGAATTCGTCTTTGCCAAGAGCCCTCAGGAAATCGCCTACGAGCTCACGGGGGAAGAGGGGCCGGATCACGCGAAGACCTTCTTCTTCCAGGTACGCATCGGCGGCAAGGTCTATGGCACGGGAGAGGGCAAGAGCAAGAAGGTGGCGGAGCAGCATGCCGCCCGGATGGCCCTCGAAAAGCTAGGAGGAATGTGAAATGCGATCCATCACGATGCTGGGCACAGGAAATGCCATGGTGACAAAGTGCTACAATACCTGTTTTTATGTGACGCTCGAAAATGGCAGCACCTTCCTAACGGATGCGGGGGGCGGCAATGGCATCCTCCGGCAGCTGGAAAAGGCGGGCTTTGACTACGGATCCTGCCACCACATGTTCGTGACCCACGGCCATACGGATCACGTGCTGGGGGTCATCTGGGTCATCCGGAAGATAGCCGACCTCATGAACAAGGGCAAGTACGAGGGGGAGTTCCACATCTACGGCCACGATGTGGTCTGCGACATGCTGCGTCAGATGACGAGGCTGACCCTGAAGAAGAAGGACTTCGCCCAGATCGATGCCCGCATCTTTCTCCACGAGGTGAAGGACGGAGAGGTGCGGACCTTCCTGGGGCTCACCCTCACCGCCTTTGATATCTGCTCCACGAAGGCGAAGCAGTTCGGCTACCAGCTGACCTTCCCGGACGGGCTTCGCCTCACTTGCTTGGGGGATGAGCCCTACAACGAGCACGATCGGACCTATGCGGAGGGGGCGGACTATCTCATGGCGGAGGCCTTCTGCAAGTACAAGGACCGGGATACCTTCCACCCCTACGAGAAGAACCACTCCACCGTCCGGGAGGCCAGCGAGCTGGCGGAAAAACTCGGCGCGAGGAACCTCATCCTCTACCATACGGAGGACAAGACCATAAAGACCCGGAAGACGGAGTACATGAGAGAGGCACAGGAATACTTCCACGGCACGGTCTACGTGCCAGAGGACCTGGAAGTCATCCTCCTAGAGAAAACCCAAGGATAATTTGACAGATTTTTGATTTTTTCGTATAATAATAGCGAGGAACAGACAAACGGCTGTCAGCTCCTCGCTCGTCAAAGTTATTCATTAGAAGAAATAACCGTCAGAGTTGGTCGCTTGGGCGGTTATTTTTTTGCTTCGATGACAATTACGAGTATTATCAGAAGTACGATAATGGTTTCGTTCATCTCGCATCACCTCACAGAGAAGATTTCGCCTTTCCGCAAGGAGCCGCCTGCCGTTTTGAAGTTCCTCGGGGTGAGTATAGCATATACCTCGCAATATTCGCAAGTGTTTTCGGTAAGAGTGGCTTCTTCTCGTGACGAGTGGCTTACGAAATCCCAAGTCCTATACTTCGTGTAAAATAATACTCGGTGGGGTGAATATTCAAGGTCTTAAATTTTTCAATGAGAAAAGCTTGACACATACAGTCCTATATATCTTCTTGTAATTTTGACTGAATTGTAGTAGAATCATTCGGTAATCGATTGAGAG
>CAMCBT010000057.1 GCA_945873115.1 uncultured Mitsuokella sp. | reverse complement strand
TTGTAGGCCGGTGAGCTTTCATTAGCTCTGCTTCGGCCTGCGTCATGCGCCGAAATGTTACCTTCATACTCCATTCCGGGTCATAGTCGATGATGACCCGGAATTTTTTCTTGCTGTCCACCCAGCGGCAGAACTTGTTGACGAACCCCGCCAGGGGCATCAACCATTTATCATCTCCACGATGATTGACCTTGAAGCCATCGCCTTCCCTTTCTTCCTCTGGCGTGATTGTGCCAGGCCGGTAATCTCTTATCATCTACTCACCTCCTTTCGGTTACACTCTATGTGCGTTAATGTCTTTGGCGAGCTCTAGGTATACGCCATGAGACAACGCCGCGTAGCGTGCCAGCAGCTCGGACATAGCCATATGCTTTTCGGCGCTTATGGTTATGTCCATTTTTATGCCGTCTTGATTTTTATGGCCGGAAAATGTGTAGGCCTCGTCGCTCCGGTAAGTCGTTATCTTCACCATGTCACCATGGCTGCGCTCAATCGTGGCCATGGTGATTTCTTTTTCTGTCAGCATCTTGCCCAACTCTACAACGAAGGCCATGCAGCCGTCGAAGTTTTCGGCTTTGATATGGATGGCTTTTTGCTCCTGCATCTGCTCACCTCCCTTCTTGGTGCCTGACTGTTGGCAGGTTTACTCGCATCTTTTGTCGAATCACTCCTATATAGGGGGTGTTGCCAACAGGACAAGCGCTCTAGCCTTTATCAGCGCTTGGAAGCGTATCTTCCTTCCCTTGGTGTTCGGTTTGTTTGAGTGCTTCCAGTGCACCAAAAGCCAGTTAAATGTCTTCCATGTCTGAATATCATGTTTTAGGCGGCGAGCCTTTCTTTTGCTGAAGGGCTCGTTTTTTATTACCATGATCATCCTTTCACCTCCCTTCTCTGCCCCGCCTCCCTTTGATACAATGGAACCGAAAGGAGGTGATTGCCATGACAATCAATCTTGACGGTTCCATCCGGCTGTATCGTCCGGACGGACTTCTCGTCGGCATCTTCCCTGCCTCCTGATACGGTTTGGAGTATCTGCGCCGCCTCTGGCTTGATTTCTATCTTGCCGGTGGCGGTTTCTCGTATGTAGTCAAAGGAAAGCCCCTTGACGCGCCCGCCCTCCATCTCGATATGCAGGATGTCACTCTCACTCGTTGGCTGGCTTGGCCGCTTGTAATGAACGTGGATGGCTTTCTGCTCCTGCATCTGTTCACCTCCTTATCTGCTCCGGCCTGCT
The DNA here is from genome assembly GCA_945873115.1 of uncultured Mitsuokella sp. Taxonomy (GTDB): domain Bacteria; phylum Bacillota; class Negativicutes; order Selenomonadales; family Selenomonadaceae; genus AWVT01. The sequence continues at coordinate 12,016 of CAMCBT010000057.1, read as the reverse complement.
CTGCTGGTATGCTCTCAGCAATGTTCCGAACCGGTCAAAACGGAAATCATACATTGCGTCCCAATAGTCCATGAGCTGGCAGATCGCCAATGCATTTTTCTGCCCCTTCCATTTCTTGTACTTACGCCATGCACGCATGTCCTCACCTCCTCGTAGTCATCGCCGCCGTTCTTCTGCTACAATGAAGCAAGAAAGGTGGTGATTATCATGGGTCGGTTAAACAAATATGTTCTTGAAGCTCCTTCTTTAGCTCCTCAAGAACGTTTCAACCTGTTCCAGAAGGTTGAGCAAATGGTTTTCCTGCCAGAGAAGAATCAGCCCGACATTCATCTTGATTCCTTTACGTTCTATGCTTATCCAGAGCAAATCCCGAGCGTTAAGGTTTATCTTCCTGTCGGCGCTGTTCTTCACATCGCTTAAGGTTCTTCATGATTGTTTCATCTGGTCTGGCGGCGTCCATCATGACGCTTTCATCATAAGTTGACGGCCTGATGTTGACGATCATGCTCCATTCCGGGTCGTAGTCGATGATGACCCGGAATTTTTTTTGGCTTTTCCGCCATCTCTCCATCTCTTCGAGAATCTTCCTCAATGCAAGCGTGCCGATTGGCCAGCCTTTGTGATTGCAGCGCATGCGCACAGCATCCATTTACTCACCTCCTCTCATGTGTAGCACGTTCTCGGCCGATGTGTAGTTGTCAGAGGACAATGACAACAGGGAACCCTGTTGTAAAGTGGTTCGCTAGAACCACTTTAGATCGCATTCTAAACTTTTATTTTCTTAAATACACTAAAACTTTATCTTTTACTTGTTTCTACCCTAATAATAGTGTTTTAGTGTATTTTTGTCAATAGTATTTTGCTAATAATATTGTTTTAGTGTATTCTATGTGCTAAAATATTTTTCAAAAGGAGGTTATACTATGAACGATGTTCTTACTAGGCTGAAGGCGGCCCGAAAGAAACTTAAGATGAATCAGACTGAATTCGCCAAAAATATAGGGATGAGCCAAGGCGGCTATGGTCAAGTCGAGACAGGTGTAAATGGGTTAAGCGAGCGCGTCCTCAAACTGATATGTGGAACATACAACATTTCCGAGCACTGGCTACGCACCGGCGAGGGCGAGATGTTTGTGGATAATACTGATGCTCTCGTCAAGCGGCTGCAGGAGGATATGGGCATGAGCGGCTCGGAGATCGAGCTGCTGCAGACGTTCCTCTCGTTCCCCGCGGGCGAGCGGGAGCAAGTCATTTCTTTCGGTCGACGTTTCGCCGCCCGCTTCGCGCATGACGATGAGCCGGACGCCGACGAAGCCGCCCGCCTCCACGCCCAGCTCGATGCCGAGCTGCAGGCGGAAAGAGAGGCTGCATCGGCATCCTCTGCTACAAGCTCCGAAAAAAAGGCATAAAAAAATAGCCGCCCGCAGGCGGCCACAAATCATTGTGCGATATTCAGTTCTCTACAGATGGCATTCTGCAAAACGTTTGAGAAATTCAGATTGTGTTCCCTTGCCAATGTGTCCATCCACGCGGGGACGGTCAGGGTTTTCTTGACGGAATGGCTGTCCGTGCGTTTCAGATAGGCCACTTCATCATATTCGACCAGAGAGACGAAATCCCGCCCCTCTGTCTTGATGTCTGCCGGATCAGACGGTTCCGGGTATGGCTCCTTATCCTCTTTCAGGGAATACAGGTAGATGCCCAGCGCATCCTCAGCCATATCGACGGCCTCAGAGAGCGTATCGCCCTCCGTCACACAGCCGAGCAGATCCGGGAAATCTACCGAATAGCCGCCGTCTGCCTCCGGATGGAACACCGCCGGATAAATCAATTTCGTTGCCATGATAATCTCCTTCCCACAGGAAGCAGGGCTCATTTGAGTCCTGCCTGCTTCAAGATACTGTTATATGTGCCAGGCTTCAGGTCTTTATTGTGCATGGGGATTGTTGGCCGCCCGGGCTTCGTCGGATGTTTCAAGATGTGGTGTGAGCCTCTCACGCGATCGATCACCCATCCATCCGCTTGCAGTATCTTCAGCAATTCCTTCGGCTTCATCATCTCTCCCCCTTATAGGTACCATTATAACACGTATTAATACATATCACAAGTATTAGCACGTATAAATTACAGCTAACAAAAAGCCGCCCGCAGGCGGCCACAAAGGAGGCTATTCTATGATACAGCTGTCTGATGATTATCTCGATGACCTCATGGTGCGCATGGCGCATCACTCCACGGCTATCGAGGGGAATACGCTCACACAGGGCGAGACGAAGAGTATCCTTATTGACGGCTACATCCCGCGCGCGATGGACATGCGCGAGCTGCACGAGGTGCTGAACTACAAGACATTCATGCCCTTCCTGCGCGATGCCCTAGAGAGCGGGCGCACACTTTCCCTCTCGCTCATCCGCGAGATGCACAAGATACTCTGCCACGAGGCCATCGGCTCCGTACCGGGAGAGTTCAAAAAGATCCCGAACGTGATTCTGGGCGCGGACTTTGAGACGACGCCGCCCTACATGGTGCCCGCAGCACTCACGGACTGGATAGCGAACCTCGCCGCCCAGCTCTCTGACGCAACAGACAACCATGCGCGTATCGAAGCGATCTGCCGCCAGCATATCGCTTTCGAGCATATTCATCCCTTCCCCGATGGGAACGGACGCGTCGGTCGGGCACTCATTGTATGGTCGTGCCTGGAATCAGACATGCTCCCCGCCGTCATCCCTGTTGAGCGCCGGAAAGAATATATCAATGACCTCAACACCGAGAACCTCGCCGCCCTGACGGCCTTCGCCGAGGAGCTGCAGCGGCAGGAGGCGAAACGGTATCAGGCGATATGCCAATAAAAATAACCGCCCGTAGGCGACGCCCCGCCGCGACGGCCGGAAACAATAAAACAAGCCCCATCCTGGCCGATGGAGCTTTGCTGAAAACCTTGCGGCCTTCCCTGTATAAAGAAGTCCAACTACATGATACATCATGCGGGGAGGGCTTGCAAGCCATATAGGAGGTTATTTTATGATTGCTGCACTCTATGCCCGCTACTCGTCCGACAGCCAGCGGGCCGAAAGCATCGTGGCACAGATCCGCGCGGGCCGCGAATACTGCCGCCGCAAAGGCTACCACATCATCAAGGAGTACGCCGACGAAGCGTACACCGGCACGAACGACAACCGCCCGGCCTATCGGGAGATGCTGCGCGATGCCGCGGCAGGGCTCTTCGAAGTCGTGATTTTCCACAAGGTAGACCGCAACGGCCGCAATGAATTCGACTACTACAAGAACAAGCAGGAGCTTGCCCGGCACAACGTCCGCGTCGAATACTCGGGGCAGGCATTCGACAGCACGAGCCCCGAAGGTGCCTTGATGGAAAACCAACTCGTCGGCCTCGCCGCGTACTACTCGCGCAACCTCTCGCGTGAGGTCAAGAAGGGCTTGAAGGAGAACGTGCTGGCGGGCAAGATCACCGGCGGCCGCCCGCTCTTCGGGTACAGCGTGGACAAGAACAAAAAGTACGTCATCAATGAGGAGGAGGCCGTGGCCGTCCGCTACATCTTCGAGCACTACGCCGCCGGGGTATCCTACATCGACATCCTGCGGGAGATCAACGCCCGCGGCTACCGTACGCGGCGCGGGGCTGAGTTCGGCAAGGCCACGCTCCACGACATGCTCAACAACCGGCGCTACATCGGCACCTGCATCCTCGGCAAGAATCAGCCGTATCTTGATGGCAGGCGCAACAGTCATCGCCCGGACCATGACGGCATGATCATCGTGCCGAACGGCTGCCCGGCCATCATCAGCCCCGAGCTCTTCCAGGCTGTGCATGAGCGCATGCAGGAGAATCGGCGGCGCAGCGGCAGGCGCACAGCGAAATATCCGTACCTGCTCTCCGGCCTCGTCTACTGTGGCGAATGCGGTGCCAGCATGTCCGGCACACGCACCCGCACGCGCAAAAAGGAACTCCGTGAATACTACCGCTGCTGCCAGAAGTCCAACCACGGCGACGCGAAATGTCCAAACCGCTACATCTACGCGCCCGCCCTCGAAAACTTCATTGTCGAGCGCCTTGCCGCAGTCATCGACAATGAAAGCCTGCTCTTCCGGCTCGCCCAGAAAGTCCAGGAGAAGCATGATGCCCTCGTCGGCAACGCACGGGTGCAGATTGCCGCCCTGCAAGAGCAGGAGGCGAAGGCCAGCAAGTCCCTCGAACACCTCTATGAAGTCATCGCAGACGGCGACACCTTCGACGACTTCGACCGCGCACAGATGAAGCACCTCAAGCAGAAGATCCTCGACATCCGCGCCCAGCGTGAAAAGATCGAACAGCAGCCCAGCAAAACCATCTCCCCCGCTGAGATTGTCCGCTACATCCGCGACCGCTTCCTCCCCGCCATCCGCCATCGCACCGCCTCCGGCCTCACCGAACTCCTGGAATATTTCGTCCACACCGTCACGGTCTTCCGCGACAAAATCCGCGTGGAGTATTGGTTCGCGGCATGCCGGTACTCATCCGAGCGCACCATTGAGGCAAAAACGGATTCATGGGAGCAAATCCCTTGAATCCGTTTCTTTAGTTTACACATATATGGGCTATTCGATAATCAAAATGAGGCAGAACACATTTGGTTCCTGCCTCATTTTGATATACCGCTCTAAAACTTATATTGCAGTTGATTCCAGGACATTCTGTGCTTCCTCTGTTGACATTAATATTTCACGTGGCTTGCTTCCGATATTCGGTCCTACGATACCCAAAGCTTCCATTTCATCAATAAGACGAGCAGCCCGGGTATAGCCCACTCGAAAACGTCGCTGGACAGAAGAGGTGGAGGCTTGTCCTGTAGACATCACAAGCTCTACAGCTTCCGGTAAAAGTTCATCCCGCTTCTGTTTTGCAGCTCCGTTCCCCTCTTCTACTTCCTCCTTCAGCGCATTTTCTGTGAAGGCGATGATTTCCTCGTTTGTTTCCATCTCTTGCCCTTGTGAGCGGATAAACTCCAATAGGCCTTCCACCTCCTCGTCGCTGACAAAAGCCCCTTGGACACGCTGGGGCTTTGAAGCACCAATGGGGAAAAAGAGCATATCACCCTTTCCAAGAAGTTTTTCCGCCCCGCTTCTGTCAAGAATTGTGCGGGAGTCCACTTGACTGGAAACAGCAAAGGAAATCCTAGAGGGGATATTCGCCTTGATAATACCTGTTATGACATCGACTGAAGGACGCTGAGTGGCCAGCACCATGTGGATGCCGGCAGCTCTTGCCTTCTGGGCCAAACGGCAAATGGCATCCTCTACATCGTGAGGGGCAACCATCATCAAATCAGCCAACTCATCGATAATGATGACGATAGCAGGCATCTTATCATCGGGGAATTTTTTGTTGTAGGTTTCCATATTGCGTACATTGCAGTTCGCAAATTTTGAATAGCGCTTTTCCATCTCCTGTACAGACCAGTTCAATACAGAGGCAGCTTTTTTTGCCTCTGTGACAACAGGTACCATGAGATGGGGAATTCCGTTGTAGTTTGAAAGCTCAACCATCTTGGGATCCACTAGGATAAATTTTACCTCGTCTGGTTTGGCTTTAAAAAGTATGCTGGTAATGAGTGTATTGACGCAGACAGATTTGCCAGATCCAGTAGCACCAGCAACCAGCAAATGAGGCATCTTTGCAAGGTCAGCAAAGATTGCCTTGCCGCCGATATCGATGCCGAGTCCAACGGTAAGCTTTGATTTTGCTGTCTGAAAGGCATCTTTTTCAAGTACTTCTCGGAGCTGCACCCCCTCGAGCTCCTTATTTGGCACTTCAATGCCAATCGCTGCCTTTCCTGGAATCGGCTCTATGCGGACAGCAGTAGCAGCTAATGCCAGTGCAATGTCATCGGCTAGATTCGTTATTTTGCTGACCTTCACGCCGGGAGCAGGCTCCAGCTCATAACGGGTGACAGCTGGTCCGTGGCAAGCATTCACGATACGGGCACTGACACGGAAATCCTCCAGCGTCTTTTTGAGGACACGCGCATTTTCCTCTATTTCGATTTCAAGTGCAACATTCTTTTTTTTCGCGCTCTTGGAAAGTATATTCGTGATTTCTGGGAGGACATAGGGATGTTCAGGCTGAGGAGCAGCAATGTCCGCCTGCCTTGATTTCACTGACCCGTCAAGGAGGCCTGCAGCAGAGCGGATGGGAGCAATTTCCTCATACTCCGGAAGTGGAACCTTTGATTTTTTCATTAGCATTTTAGAAGGCTCTACGGGCGGTGGTTGGGAGCAAGTCACTTCATTCCCTTCCTCTTCTGCCCCAGTACCATACTCAATGGTAAAGCTTGGTGCCTCCTGAGCCTTTGTCTCTTGTACAAGATCAGGGAATGCCGATTGCTCCTCGCCGAAGTCGGATGGCAACTCAAGATTGCCACTTACCTCTTTCTCTTTTTCCTCCAGAGACTCCGTAAAGCTGGTGTCCTTTTCCTGATCGTAGAAGGAATGTGTCATGCGCGACCGTACAGTCTCCACAACATGGTTCTCCACTCTTTCCCCAACCGTAGCCATTTTGTCATAGGCATCGGATAGTGCGGAGCCTGCTGCAGCAACGCTTTTCTTTGCCGTTTCCTCTGTGCGTGTCAGCCCTTTTGAAAGTGACCAGGTGGTGGCGATAAGAATAGAAGCAACAGCCGCAAAGCAAAGAATGATGACTGCACCATCTATACCGAAGAAGCTTCTCGCAAGAAGAAGGAATCCTCCGCCAATAAGACCTCCTCCTTCTGGCAAACTTTCCGGTAGAATCTCAGCTCCTGGAACCGTTACAATATGGTGCCAAATTGCCAGCAAGGTGCAAAAAAGAAAAATCAGCCCAAAGAATCGCATGGAATAGCGTAGTCCTCTATGGCGTGTCATATACTGCCATCCCAGAAGCAGAAAAAAAAATGCCGTTGGAACGGATCCCACGCCAAAGAGATAGCGAAGGCACTTCGCAGCCGTTGATCCCACGTAGCCCACATTCAAACCCAATATTCCACAAAGTGCGACAAGTGCTGCCGCAGCATAGGCAAGTCCAAGAAGCTCGTACCGTCTGCTGGGATTGGAAGCAGCTGCCTCCTTCTTTGGTGCCTTCGTTTGAGGTTTAGACCTTCGTTTTGTATCTGTTTTTCTTGGCACGCTTGTCTCCTGTTCGTTCAAAAACCGCCCGCAGTCATAAGCGGGCGGTTCCTATCATGCATTCGTCAGATGTCTTGCAGAACGCTGAGCCTCAAAGAGGATGCGTTCCTCGTCCAGTGTCTTGAGTTCTTTATGCTCCATCAATATGCTGCCATCGACGATGACCGTATCTACCGAGGAGGAATTCGCTGAATATGCCAGCAGAGATACAAGATTGTTTCTTGGAGTCCATTTGGATCCCTTCATGGAAAAGAGAACAATGTCCGCCTTTGCCCCAACCTCGAGCCGACCTACATCTGCCAAAGATAATGCCTTTGCACCGTACTCTGTAGCAAGTTTCACGCTTGTGAGAGCAGGGACTGCGAGGGGGTCATAGGCATCCACCTTATGCAGAATTGCGGAAAGCGCCATTTCCTCAAGCATATCCATATTATTGTTGGAAGAGGCCCCGTCCGTACCGAGAGCCACGCAGATACCTTCTGACAGCATCTTCGGAACAGGCGCAACACCACTGGCAAGTTTCATGTTACTGCCCGGATTGTGTACGGCCCGAATATCATACTTCTGCATAATGACGATATCCTCGTCATCCATATGAACGCAATGAGCAGCCACTGTAGCTCCCCCATCAAAGAGCCCCGTCTCGCTGACCCAGGCAAAAGGACGCCGGCCATAGGCTTTAAGCGAGTCATTGATTTCCGTCTTTGTCTCATGCATATGGATATGGATTTTAATACCATCTTTTTGAGCGGCTGCAGCGACCTTTTTCATGTAATCCGGAGGGCAGGTATAGGGGGCATGGGGGGAAAGCATTACGTGAATACGATCATTCGCCATTCCATGGAAATCACGATAGAAGGATACGCCCTCTGCCAGCTTTTCCTCCGCGTCTGGTGCTACGCCGATGAGTCCTCGCGACAGAACGCCGCGAAGGCCTGAATCTGACACCACCTCGGCCACTGCATCCATCCATGGCCCATACATATCTGCAAAGGATGTCGTCCCCGTTTGAATCATTTCGAGAGCCGCCAGCATGGCTCCCCAGTAGATATCCTCCCGGTTCATCCTTGCCTCTGCGGGCCAAATCATTTTGTTGAGCCAATCCATGAGTTCCATATCATCGGCATAGCTCCGCAGAAGAGTCATGGAAGCATGGGTATGGGCATTAACAAAGCCCGGGGTAGCCAGCATGTCGTGACCATCCAAAACATGACCTGGCCGGAAATCGTCTGGTACCTCACCGATATGCGAAATCCGGTCTCCATCGATGCAGAGATTTGTCAAAGGAGTGGTGCCATCTGGCAGAAGTACATTTACATTTTTGATGAGGGTCTTCAAGGAAACACCGCCTCAATTCATATTCAGATATGCACGCTGCTCGTCAGTCAAGGCATCAATACCAATCCCCATGGATTCCAGCTTGATCTCTGCCAGCTTCGTGTTGATTTTCTCCGGCATGAGATGAACATCATGGGACATTTCCTTGCCATGACGAAGAAGGTGCAGTGCCGAGAAAAACTGAACGCCAAAGGAAAGATCCATGATTTCGGCTGGGTGGCCATCACCCGCGGCCAGGTTGACAAGACGGCCTTCTGCAAGGAGATATATTTTCCGCCCGTCCTTCTGCTTGAATTCCTCGATGTTCGTGCGAACCGTGCGGCGCGACACTGAAAGGGACTCCAGATCCGGGATATTGATTTCCACGTCGAAGTGCCCGGAATTTGCCAACATAGCCCCATCTTTCATCACTTCAAAATGACGCTTGACGACTACATCTTTATCCCCTGTAAGTGTCAGGAAGATATCACCAATTTTCGCGGCATCATCCATAGGCATTACTCTGAATCCGTCAAATACAGCCTCAACTGCCTTGATGGGATCTACCTCTGTGATAATGACATTAGCACCAAGGCCACGGGCGCGCATTGCTCCACCCTTGCCGCACCAGCCATAACCGGCAATGACCACATTCTTTCCAGCAATGACGAGGTTTGTCGTTCGCATTATACCGTCCCAAGTGGACTGGCCGGTGCCATAGCGGTTATCAAAGAGGAATTTGGCATAGGCATCGTTTGCTGCAATCATTGGGAATTCCAGTTCGCCCTTAGCAGCTAGTGCCTTCAAGCGATGTACACCGGTCGTAGTTTCCTCAGATCCGCCGATGATGCCTGAGAGCAATTCGCGACGAGTCGTATGGAGGATATGGACAAGGTCGCCGCCGTCATCAATGACGAGCTCCGGCTTGCAATCGAGTGCTCTGTTGATATAGGTATCATACTCCTCTTCCGTGCAGCCATGAGTTGCAAAGACGTGAATGCCATCCTCTACGAGAGCTGCTGCCACATCGTCCTGGGTTGAGAGAGGATTGCTTCCAGTAACGGAAACCTCCGCCCCGGCATGTTGAAATATTTCCGCCATGTAGGCTGTCTTCGCTTCTAAATGTAGCGTGATAACCATTTTCTTGCCTGCAAAGGGCTTCGAAACAGAAAATTCCTTATCAATCGCTGCCATGACAGGCATAAAATTCTTTACCCAATTGATTTTGTCGTGCCCCGAAGATGCAAGGCTGATATCGCGAATCATCGATTCCATGAAATTCCCTCCATAGTTTTATACAATGCCTTTATTTTACAAAAAAATATAGGAAATGTCACGTGGTTTCTTTTTTATCAAGCTTGTTTTCCATGACGATATAATCTGTTCTGTCTGTCATGAGGGGGGTAACGGAGATATATCCTTGCTCTACAGCATAGATATCCGTCGGCTCGCTTTTATCCGTATCGAAAATCTCACCTTGAACCACATAAAACACTCGGCCATCCGCCCTTTCCTCTCGAAGAAAGGCATTTTTGTAGTCACGTCTTCCCTGACGGCCCATGACAAAGGAGGGAGTGCCGTTCCGAAGCTCTCGCGGGAAATTTATGTTGTAAAAAAAAGGACTCTGCTGCGTATCGACAATCTCCTTCAAGTAATTCGCGAGGATTTTTGCCACCGTCTGAAAAGACAGCTTGCTTTCTGCATCGAGAGAAACAGCAAGAGAAGAAAGGCCATGTAAATAACCTTCTGTCGCAGCACCTACCGTACCAGAGTAGAGTATGTCGGTTGCCAGGTTTGCTCCGTGATTGATTCCTGATATGACTATATCTGGAAATCTGTTTGACAGTGCTTCCAGGTAAAGCTTTACTGCGTCTGTTGGCGTCCCATCCACAGCCCAGGCCTCTATGCCATAACGGCTGCAAAGCGGCTCCCCCAGTAGTAGTTCCATTGCCTTTCCCACCGTAAGTGCTTGGGACATTCCGCTTTGCTGACGAAACGGAGCTGAGACGATAACTTCATGGCAAGGGCATAGCACCTGAACCAGCGCTTCAAGTCCATCGGCCTGGATACCATCATCATTGGAAAGTAAAATTCGCATTGCGGTCCTTTCCGGTTCATCTTTCTTAATCAAAAAACTCCCCTGTTACCAAGGGAGCAGATTCTACAAAATGGTGACCCACCACGGAATCGAACCGTGAACCTACTGATTAAGAGTCAGTTGCTCTGCCAGTTGAGCTAGTGAGTCAATATAAGTCAAATGACTATTGCCTAAAAACAGTACATAGTATACCAGGCGAAAGCTACTCTGTCAAATTAGGAATGCAATTCTTTTATGATTTTATTGAATTTTAACCATTTTAGGTGTATGTCAAAATATATTCTATATTTAACAAGGAAATTGCAGAGATATGTCGTATATGGTAATATGAGATTTATAGAAAAGAGGTGAGCTACGTGACAGAGAAGGATATTGAAAAGCTTGTGAAGGAAAAGCTGGACGAAGCATACAAAGCAGAAGATCATCCCAAAAAATTCTTCATCACGGCAAATGGACGTGGGATAACAGATGGCGGAGATCTCTACAATGCGCTTTTGGGTGATATGATGCGTATCACACAGCGCGCCCTCACTGCAGTGTTATCGGAAGTCGTCAAAAAGTGAAACGTTGGGTTTCATTCCTAAAAACTCCACATTAAAAGTTCAAAAATGGCGATAGAGCCTTCAAAGCTTTATCGCCATTTTTGTATATCGAAACAGCAGAATCGTGTTTCGGTGAATACTATGTGTATCATACAAGACTGTCAAAGAAGATGCTACGCATCAATTTGATAAATCCTGCAAGCATTCTCATAGAAGACAGCATCCCAAAATTGCTCTGGAATCACCTGCTTGGTAAAGGCAATATAGTCTTCTAAATTGGCTAGCGGCCAATCTGTACCGAACATAATGCGATTATAGGCATCAAGGTAGGCAAGCCATCCCTTTAACCGTTCAATGTAAAAATGTTTTCTTTCTAGAAACTCAGGGAAAGATGGAATTTTTCCTTCCAACATACCGGACAAATCTGCTACAACATTTGGATTTTTTTCTAATACAGCTACTGCGTCGGTAAACCAAGGCTCCCCCAAATGACACATGACAAATGTAACAAATGGATACTTTGTTGCTGCCTCATCTATAACCATTGGATGGCTATATTTTAGCAAAGCCTGCTCTGTGGCCGTAAGACCTGTGTGAACTGCTACAACCTTGTTGTATTTCGCGACAAGCTCATACAGCTGTGCCAGGCCGTCATCATATATATAAAAAGGTGCGTACCCCGGATAAAGCTTCACTCCTTTACAAGACGCATGCTGCAGATGTTTTTCGATATAAGGAAGAGACTCATTGACACGCTTCATGGAAAAAACACGACTATCCAGACCTACGCAGTATGATAAAAAGTCAGGATATGGCACATGTACGATTTCAACCGGCAGGTTTCCCATGATAATGCCATGGACAAATCCTAGCCGCTGATATTGCTCGCGTAGATGAG
>CAMCBT010000056.1 GCA_945873115.1 uncultured Mitsuokella sp. | reverse complement strand
GGCTCCTTCAGCGACTCATCGTAGTTCGGCGCGAAGTCCACCGTCTCCTTGTCGATGTCCTGGAGCATGAGCTCGGCGACCTTCGACATGCGCACCTCGGTGTAGCGCATGGCCGCAGCCGGGTCGCCGTCCACGGAGCCGAAGTTGCCGTGGCCGTCCGCCAGCATGTAGCGCATAGAGAAATCCTGCGCCATGCGCACGATGGCATCGTACACGGAGAAGTCTCCGTGGGGATGATATTTACCGAGAACCTCGCCGACGATACGCGCCGACTTCTTGTAGGGCTTCGTGGAGCCCATGCCTGCTTCCTGCATGGCGTAGAGGATACGCCGATGCACAGGCTTCAGGCCATCCCGGACATCCGGCAGCGCACGGGCGACGATGACGCTCATAGCATAGTCGATGTATGAGTTCTTCATCTCGTGCTCCAGATTGACCGGCACGACCTTTCCCTGACCAAAATCCACAATCTCACCTCTATGGTTTTCTGCGTTCGTAATAGAGTTTCAACAAGCTATTATACCATTTCCCAAGCCAAAAGTCTATTCTTGATGCACAGCGGCCCTCTAAAAACTGTGGTGTCTTAGCTGTAAGCAGATGTGCTGTCCATGTTTGGTGGACAAAACGTAGGCATAGTGGCGCTATACCGAGGCTTTGTACGCCGGGCAGGGATAGTGCAGATGCTTGCAGATGAGGTGCTATAGGTTTTTAGAGATGCCCTTATACATATCATCCAAATCAATAAGCTTGTAAGCCTCTGCATCCACATCATCAGCAAAGCCACTGCGGGAGAAGAATCCGAAGCCATAGAAGTTCAGCCCCAGCTCCTTTGCCTGCCATTCTTCTTCATGGACAACTTTCATCCCCAGTGGCTCCTTCTTATACTTGCACTCGTAGGAAAGGAGCCCCTTCTCATTCTGGGTGACGACATCAAACTCACCATTCTGCCTTCTGGCCTTGTCATGATACACATACCTGCCAATGGCCGAAAATGGCGGTTCTATGTTGCCGGCCCGGTTCTGTCTCACCAAATATTCCGCAGCAACCTGTTCAAATTTTCGTGGAAGATAGCTGTTATTCAGCTGGCCTTCCACTTTTTTGTGAAAGAACACCTCCGTTGACATGGCACTTCGCGCCGTAGTCTCCCGGAACAGGAATGTATAGTAGAAGTCCAGCAGATTATCACAAATTATATAACGATGCTGGCGCTTATTCGACAAAGCATTGATGGGCGAGTCCTTCTCTATAAGCCCCATCCCTTCCAATTTGCCAAGAGTATGGCTCAATTTGCCGCTACTACCGGAAAAGTCACGGGCAATATCGCTATATCTGCCTACACCACTGGCGATTTTCTCCAAAACAAAATTGGCATTCTCTTCCTTTGAAAGCTCAGCAGTAAGCTGTAGCCTAATCTCGTTTTCCAGCATGGCACCCTCTGGAATAAGCAGTCTTTGGATGTTTTCCGCGGGAGAGAGGTTGTCATCCAGTTGCATCAGATAGAACGGTATCCCCCCAAAGACACTGTATAGCAGCATCTTTTCTTCATTGGTTCTGGCGGGGAAGAACTTGGCCGCATCATAGTAGTCAAAGGGCTTCAGTTTCATTATCTCCGTAAAGCGCCCGAACAAAGGTGCACTGCTGTCCACCAGCTTCTGCATGGTGTCCATGTAAGAACCGCATAATATCAGCTTCAAGCAAGATTCATGCTGCCATTCGTCTATGGCAATCTGAAATTCAGAGTCAATAACCTCATTATCACCACGCAGGAACGGGTATTTATCAATAAACAGAATCACCTTCTGCCTGGTTGCCTTTCCATACACATACTTCAGCAGCTGGTCTATGCCTTCAAACTTGATGAACGGTTCATCGAATGCTTTCGCCGCCGCCTGGCTTAATCCATCCATATTCTGAGCGAAAGAAGACTTGCGGCAAACATAATGAATGACTATGGCATCATCCGCCACATCCTTCAATGCTTCTTTTATCAGCTCACTCTTGCCAACACGTCTCCTACCATATACCAATAGGGACTCTGCACGATTGCTGGCCAACTTCTGTCTGATAACGGCCAGCTCATGCTGACGGCCTATGAACCTCATTTCCTCGCCACCTTTACTTAAATAAAATTAACTTAAATCGTTTTAAGCTAATTTTATCACAATCAGCCCTGCTTCTCAAGATATATATAACTCCATCAGTGCTTCCACTTCAAAAAAGTTGTCCATGGACTGATTATGTCAACAGTAACTGCTAAGGATTACAAAGAGGTGGACAAATTGTCCACCTCTTCTCAAAAGGCGAATTGTATAATCAAGTTGAACAAATAAAAATCCATAGCGGCCTGTGGTAGAATGCAGTAGAACGAATCGCATCTACGAAGGAGGCCGCTATGGATTGTTTACAGTCTGCCACGGAACGGAAGACCCGCAGAGCCATACCCCGGAAGCCGCATAAGGATTCTCTGGGTGTTCAACTTATTATTGCAATTTACGTTACTTTATTCTATGGCCATACGCCAATATAAATTTAGAACATGGTCTATTTTTATATAGATGTATAGTGCAAATTTTCGACCGCTATGGTATAATTTAAGTAATTATCGGTAAAACATAATATTTTACCGATAATTACTTAAAAAAGGAGGATGTATCTCAAATGTTGCTTGATTACGCTGACTGCGCATCACAATATACCAATGCTTATCAAATTAACCAAGCCATACAAGAAAAACGTCTATACCGTATCGAACGTGGCATTTATTCAACTACTCCTCATGTCTCGGAGCTGGCCATCATACAAAAGAAATATCCCAAAGCTATCTTCACGATGGATAGTGCATTTTATTATCACGGCCTGACTACGGACATTCCTGACCTTTATCATATAGCTACTCCGGCTAAGTCAGCCCGGCTTAGAGATAAGCGCATCCGACAAGTCTTTGTAAATGACAGCATATTTCCCTTAGGGCAAGTGGAACAAGTTCATGAGGGCACCCCTATCCGCATATATAATAAGGAACGTATGCTTATAGAGCTTTTACGATATAAGGACAAGCTGCCCTATGACTACTATAAGGAAATTTTGCGCCACTACCGGGCGATTATCGACCAGCTAGATATTGAGCAGGTGCAAGAGTACGCCGCAATCTTTCCCAAGAGCGATATATTATGGAAAAGATTGGACGAGGAGGTTTTTTAATGTCAAGATTACAGGAATGGCTAACCAGCATTGAGGAGCAGGGCTATCGCGGTGCCAATGCCCGGGCACGGCTTTGCCAAGATATAGTGCTCGAAGCGATTTCAAAAGGGAAGTTGAGCCGCCATGTTACCATCAAAGGCGGTGTTGTTATGCGTAGTCTGACTGGTGACATCCGCAGAGCTACACAGAATATGGATATAGATTTCATCCGCTATTCACTGGCAGATGAGGCTATCCGTAGATTCATTGATGATATAAATGTTTTTGAGGATTTCCATATAGAGCTTGTCGGGACTATCGAACCCCTGAAACATCAGGATTATCATGGTAAGAGTATCACCATACGCATATCTGATGATACTGGAATGACCATAGATAGCAAACTACATGCACAAACGTCCACTTTGTGGACATTGTGCGCCGCCCTTGCAAGAAACCAGCCAATCAGTCTGCGCCTACAGCTTGACTTCTTGGGGTTTCATAGTAAAATCGACCTTGGAGTACATAAAGACCTGACCATCCAGCAGGAAGAATACTGCTTCGATGTTTGCATGGATGACGAAGGAGCCAGTTTGCTCATAAACTCCCGTGAACAGATGCTTACAGAAAAGCTCCGCTCCTTATTGAAGTTCGGGCCACTTTCCACCCGCTTCAAGGACATCTTTGATATATGTTATCTCGTTGACCATGTTGACCGTCAAACGCTGGATGATTGCATGAATCATTACATCTTCTCCGATGAGGGAATGCGCGAGAATAACTACCCTGAAATCGTAAAGCGATTACAAGGTACATTTAGCAACCGCCGCTATCAGAGCAGGATAAAGACTTCACGAAAGAACTGGCTGGAAATCAGCGAGCAAGATGCATTTCAGAAAATACTAGGCTTCTTTATGGAATGTTGATTTTGTATTGAAGGCGGATTGTATAATCAAGTTGAACACATAAAAATCCACAGCGGCCTCTGGTAGGATGCAGTAGAACGAATCGCATCTACGAAGGAGGCCGCTATGGATTGTTTACAGTCTGCCACGGCACGGAAGACCCGCAGATCCATACTCCGGAAGCTCCGCAGCAAGGAGAGCACCACCGTCCTCGAAGCCTTCCGAAAGCTCCGGCAGAAAGATATGTTCAAGGACTGCTTCAATCAGGTGTTCCAGACACTCACCACCGACAACGGCAGCGAGTTCGTACGCCTCTCCGAACTGGATTGCAATTTACGGGGAGAATAGATTACCGTTTCATATTGATGAGCGTCTCAAGCATCTCGTCGCCGACGGTGATGATTTTTGAGTTCGACTGGAAGCCGCGCTGCGTGATGATCATGTCGGAGAACTCGTTGGCGATATCGACATTGCTCATCTCAAGCGCCGACGGCGTGATCGTGATGCCGAAATCCGAGGCCGTCCCGGGGTTCGCCGTGCCGGAGTTGTTCGACTCCTGGTAGAGGCTGCTGCCCGTCTTCGTGAGGCCGGAAGCATTCTTGAACTGCGCGACCGCGACCTGCGCCTCCATCTGCTTCATGCCATTCGTATAAGTACCTGTAATGATGCCCGAGCTGTCGATGGAGATACTCGAAAGCGTGCCGGCGGCATTGCCGTCACCGGTGCCCACGAGCGTATTGCCAGAGACGTACTGCGTCAGATTCGAGAGATTCACGGACACCGCCTGCGGCGTACCCGCCCCATTGGTAAGCGTAAGGTCGAGGTTGCCAGAGCCGGACACGTAGGCACCGGACGAATTGAATACGAGCTCGCCGACGGGCATAGTCAGCGTCGTCGGAATCCCGTTCTCATCTTTGCTTGTCGCTGTGCTCACTGCACCACTCGTCGTATGGTCTAAATCAAGGGAAACCACCCATTTGCTCGTCGGGTTTCCATTTTGATCCACCCCGACTCCCATCTTCGTGAAAAAAAGCGTAGCTTCATGCTTCCCGCCCAAAGAATCGTAAATGGTCGCCGTCGTTGTGATTGGCAGACTCATCCCTTTCTGATACGATCCCGTGGTTTCCTGCACCGAAGTCCCATCGCTGAGCGTAAGCGTCACAGGCTTCTCCGCAGAAGCAGTCGTCCCCTCCGACGGCCCTTCCATCTGCGTGATTGTTCCTTTCTTCACATAATCGATCGCAGCGATGTCAGAACGCGTCGCCAGCGAAGTAACCGTTCCCGTATAGGCAAAGCTCTGAATTGTCGTATTCGTTGGCGTGCCGCCTGCGTTGGTGTAGGTATACGCAGCGCCTACTTCATAGGACGTGCCAATCGCCCCCGTAGCCGTCGTGCCATCCGCAAGAGTCAGGACAATCCCTTTATCCGCTGTTGCGGCTTCGGACTTAACACCCGGTGTCGCGATCGGATCGCCCGTATAGGTGTCTCCCAGCTTGTAGCTACCGGTTGTCTTGGTAACGCTGCCATTGATAATCACTGTCGTATTGGCATCTGCCGTTGCCACATCGAGATTGCTCTCTTCTGCAAAACCGCCGACTTGCACTGTCGTGCCCGTACCGCCGCCAAGCGTCAGCACGTCCATTTTCTGGATGGTATAGACGGGGCTTGCCCCCGTGACCGTCGCCGTGACCGGCGCACCAAGTGCCACCGGATACGTATAGGTATCCGTACCGATGACATAGGAGCCGGACGTCACCGTATGCTCCGTCCCATCATCGAGCTTCAGCACGAGCGGCGTGTTCTTTGAGGCAGTGACTGTGCCAGTCGTCTCCTCTGCCCCTTGATACGTCCCGTCGACCGTGTACGAGCCTGCCGTCAGCGCCCCAGCACCCGGAATGACCTTTGACGTTCCATTATCATCATAATAGAGCGTTACTTGCTGCTTGGGGCTCGCCGTCACATTTTCTCCCGGCTTAGTTGCCGTAAAACCATATGTCATATTGGCATTCGCTGTCGAGACAGGATACGTCTTTCCATTTTCCAGCGTTACGCTCACGGGATCGGTATCATCACTTGACGTCACTGAGCCGCTGGTCGTATTCGTCTCCTGACTTTGGGTACCACCGACCGCGTATGTCCCTTCCGTTTTCGTCAGCTGCTGCGTCGTCCCATCGGGATACGTAACCGTCAGTGTGAGCGGTGCACCCGTCGACGCCGTAGCCGATGCGCCATTTTCCGTGTACGTCTTCGTCGTCGACCCACCTGCTATGGAAACGATGGTCGCCACAGAGGCGTTCAGATTATTCTCATACGTCACCGTTTTCGTCGCCTTTGCATCCATGCTTTTGCCGGAAGGAATTTTAATATTCCCCGTGGGTCCCTTTGTATTGAGCGATCCATTAGTCGCCATCCACCCCTGCACATAGAGCCCAGAGCCTGGCAGTACGTAATTTCCTTCTGCGTCAAACTCAAACGCACCGTCTCGCGTGTAATACTCAACGGGTTTCGGATCTTCTTTTTTTAAAAACTTCGCTACAATAAAGAGCCCGTTGCCGGAAAGGCAGAGATCGGTGTTCTTGCCCGTCGACTGTACGGAGCCGTCCGTGAAAAGCATGTCGATCGAGGCGACGCCCGTGCCGAGGCCAATCTGCTTCGGGTTCGTGCCGCCGAGTGTTTTCTGCGGCGCGGAGGCTCCCGACAGGGTCTGAGAAAGTGTATCGGCAAATGTCACGCGGCTGGATTTGAAGCCTGTCGTATTGACATTCGCGATGTTGTTGCCGATGACATCCATGCGCGTCTGGTGGGATTTGAGTCCGGAGACGCCTGAGAACAAGGAACGCATCATAGGGAATCTCTCCTTTCTTCGGAAGGCCGTGCCTTCCCGCGGGCAGGCGGGGCGCGTCAGTCGGTCGGCGCCCCCGCATCTCCTGTAAGGTCCGATGCTTTAGGAAGCAAGTGCTTCTCCGGCCTGCAAGAACATTCGCCCGAGGGCGGGGCATCCTGCCCCGCCGGTTCGGTATGCGCGGCCTGCGCCGCGCATAGAAAATCCGCACCGATGCGTTCCCTCAAACTTACGGTGCGGAACAAGAAGCGGATCCTCATACGCTTCTTGCTGTTATGAGTATAACATACCGTATAACATATTTCAATTATAATATCGAACACATCACAAAAAAATATAAGTATGAATTTGTGTGGTGTTTTTATGGCTCTTGTGTGGTATCGTTGCATACCATATATATGTAGGAGATGAGTTGGTAGAATGCATGAAGAGGTGATACATCATGGAAAAGCTCAAGATCACGCCGAAGCGACTGCGCGGGGAAGACGGGTACAAGGTGTTCTCCATACGGATTCGCGAGGACATCCTCGAGCGCATCGCCGCCATCTCCGAGCAGACAGGGCGCACGCGCAACGAGCTGATTGGCATTCTCCTGGAGTACTCGCTCGATCACAGCGAGGTCGTGGCGCGCTAAGGGCGCTCAAGTTTTCCTTGCATTGGCGCGGGGATATGCCTATGGGAATCTTTCCCGTTTCGCAGAATCAGGACGCGCATCGACGTCGACCAGATCGTCCGCGATCTCAACACGGTCGTCGGCACATAAACGCCGCCGCGCCGGAGGAGCACGAGGGCCGTATGGGGGCCCCGCGCTCCTTTTTTAGTCCCGCATGCCGATCAGAGGAGCGAATGAGATGCCCGCCGTTTCCATGTTCCGCAGAATCAAAGCTTGAAATCCAGCGAAAAGAATCGAAAAGGATAGACGTTCGTTTTCCCGTGCGATATAATAAACTACACACACAAACGTCCACTTCGTGGATATTGTGCGCCCGTCCTTGCAGTAAATCCTGCCAATCACGCTGCGCCTGCGGCTTGCGTTCTTGGGGATTTACATAGTAAAGATAGAAAACGGGAACGGAAGTCGATGATATCATGGGTAGTCGCGTCTTAGAGCGATACAGTGAAAAGCTTATGCGTCGGGGCGAGAAAAAAAGTTCTCTTGATGCTCTGCGTTCTCTTGTCCAAAAGGGAATTCGGACCATCTCCCAAGCTTGGCAGGAGCTGGGGGTTCGTGAGGAAAAATTCCGCAAGATGGCCACGCTGTAATTTCAAAAACAAGGATGTGCCTATGGAGATGATGATACGACGGCCGGCTTATGTGGGGCGGTTTGTCTGTGATGGGACGAAATGCGGGTCCCGGTGCTGCAGGCTTTGGTCGATTCCCATTGACGAAGAGACGCGGCGCCGCTGGCAGCAGGTGATGGGGGCGGAGGAGTACCGCCTCGCCATGGGACGGCTCGACCGGCAGGGGGAGGCCTATACCATCCATATGGAGGAGGGGTGCTGCCCCTTCCTGCGGAGCGACGCCCTCTACTCCCTGCAGCGGGCCCATGGGGAGGAGCTTCTCTCCAATGTCTGCTACACCTTTCCCCGGGAAGTGACCCGTATGGGAGAGCACCTCTTTTTTGAGGCCCTCTCCATGACGTGCCCCGTGGCCCAGGAGGCGGCCCTTTTCGATGAGCCCATAACCTTCGAGACGGTGGGGGACGCCCCCTCCTTCCGGGCCTACGATGCCTGCCATAGGTCTATCCACGGGGAGGGCTTCTCCCTAGAGCTCATGGATGCCTCTGCCTGCCTGCTGCTGGACGACCGGCTGACGCTTCGGGAGCGGCTCACATCCCTTGGATTCTTCTGGGAGGCCGTGTCGGAGCAGATTGAGGAGGTGGGCAAGGAAAACGTCGCCCTCCCCGAGGAGGAGCTCTTTCTCCCGGAGGAGGCCCGCCTTCTCGCGGACTCCATCTGCTCCGACCGCACGGCCCGTATGCGCCGGATCTTCTCCTTTCTCCACCGGCTGGCAAAAGCGGATATCGAGGATGTGCTCCATGCCCGGAGCCTCTCCCCGGAGGGGCAGGAGGAGATGCTCCTCTTCTTCCCGCTGGTCCTCGCCGTCTACGACGTGCAGAACGGGCCGCTGGATCTAGCGCACCTCGCAAAGCGAAATGAAGCCCTAGAGAAGGAGCTCTTGCCGATTCTCGTGCCCTATGAGGAGCCCATCGCACGGTATCTCGTCAACAGCCTCTACGTCCACGGCTTCCCCCAGAAGCATGACGGTGACCTGCGCATCTGTTTTGCCTGCCTTGCGGCTCTCTACTCGCTACTTCTGTTCTTTCTCGGCGTATTCGTTGCCCAGGAGGGGGCTCTCTCGAAGCGGGACTTTATGGAAAGCATCGCCATGCTGGACGGTGCCCTCTGCCACCATCCGGCCTTTGGCCGGGAGTACCTCGCCTGGCTCACGGCAGAGGATAAGCCCCTATCCGACCGGATTAGCGAGCTTTTGTAGGATCCGCGCTTCGTAGGTTTTTAGACTTTACAGAGAAAACATATTGACAATATATGTCATTCTTGCTAAGCTACAGAAAAAGACGCCCGTTGGCGCCGTGTTTTCTGCGATTCTGGAAGTGAGTGTGACCGATGAAACGACGTATTCTCCTATCCCTGCTCTCTGCGCTGTTTTTGCTGCTCCTGGTGGGCTGCGGCGGGACGGACGGTGGCAAGACACTGAAGGTGGGCATGGACGCGGCCTATCCGCCCTTTGGATCCCAGGACGAGGAGACGAAGGACTACGTAGGCTACGATGTGGACATCATCCGGGCCATCGGCGAGGAGGAGGGCTTCGATGTGGAGATCAACAACCGGGCCTTCGACGGCCTCATCCCCGCCCTCCAGTCCTGGGACATCGACGTGGCCATCAATGATATCACCGTGACGGACGACCGGAAAAAGAGCGTGGACTTCTCCGACCGCTACTACATCGCCGGCCTCGGTGTCATGGTGCGAAAGGGCGACGACCGCATCCAAAAGGCCGACGACCTCCGGGGCAAGACCCTCGGCGTCTCCATCGGCTCCACCGGCGAGGAGGCCGCCCGGAAAATCGACGGGGCAAACGTCCGGGTCTTCAACACCATCAACGAGGCCTTCCTGGAGCTCCAGAATGGCGGCGTGGACGCAGTCATCAACGACATCCCCACGAATGAATACTATGTCATGAAGACCGGCGGCGAAAAGGTGGCCACCGCCCCGGCGAAGCTCACCCAGGAGGATCTGGCCATCGCCGTCCGAAAGGGGGATGGCCAGCTCCTGGCGAAGATAAACGACGGCCTCAAAAAAATCAAGAAGAACGGCAAATTCGCCACCATCTACAAGAAATGGTTCGGCGTGGAGCCGCCAAAGGACCTGATGGACGAATGAACCCGATAGCAGAAGCACTAAAAAAAGAGCCCTTCCTCGTGCTGGATGGGGCTATGGGGACGGAGCTCGATGCCCGGGGCTTTGACGTCACAGATCCCCTCTGGTCGGCGAAGGCCCTCTTTGAGCGGCCGGAGCTTATCCAAAGCGTCCATGCGGACTACTTCGCCGCCGGGGCGGACGTGGGCACCAGCGCCAGCTACCAGGCCACTGTGGATGGCTTCGAGAGCCGGGGCTTCAGCCGGGACGAGGCAAGGGAGCTCATGGTGCGCTCCGTGCGCCTCGTGCAGGCGGCGGGGGCGGCCGCCACGGGGCCTATCGCGCCCATGGCGGCCGCCTCCATCGGGCCCTACGGGGCGTATCTGGCCGATGGCTCCGAGTATACGGGGGACTACGGGAAAAGCCGCGCAGAGCTTGCGGACTTCCACGCGGAGCGCGCTTCCATCCTCGCCTCGGCGGAGCCGGATCTCTTCGCCTGCGAGACCATCCCGCTTCTCGAGGAGGCCCTCGCCGAGTGCGAGGTGCTCCGCCGCTATGGAGAGGGGATTCCTGCCTGGGTATCCTTCTCCTGCGCCGATGGTCTCCACACGAACGCGGGGGACGATGTCAGGGACTGCGCCCGCGTCCTCGATAGGGAGCCCCAGGTGGCAGCCCTCGGCATCAACTGCACAGCACCGGACTACGTGGCCTCCCTCATCCGCCGCATGCGGGAGGGGACAGAAAAGCCCATCGTCGTCTATCCGAATACGGGGGAGGTCTACGACGGAAAGACAAAGACCTGGCACGGAAACGGTGTAAGCTACACGGACTACGTAAAGGACTGGCACAGGGCAGGCGCCACCCTCATCGGCGGCTGCTGCCGCACGAGTCCCAAAGATATCCGCGCCATCGCCGCGTATCGGAAAAACCTGAGGAAATAACCGGTGAATTTCCGGCATTCTTGCTCGAAATGTTGACTCCTATCATTTTTTTGAATTTCACTGCATGATGTAGTATACGAAAAATACAAAAAAACCGCCGAAATGGCGGTTTTCTTATGTCTATATTTATTTTCTGCAGCAAACTACACGCACAAACGTCCACTTGCGGGTCTTGTGCGCCGCCCTTGCAAGAGAACAACCAATCATCTGCGCCCTTTGGGCTTGATTCTTGGGTTCTCATAGTAAAGCAACAGCCCATCTCATTTTGCGTCCTTCAGCACCTCGGCGTAGAGGTACCCCTCCCGGACGCCGGAGTCGCTGTAGGTGAGGCGCTCCGCCCCGAAGTAGGCGGCCGCTTCGCTGGCGATGACAAGCCCCGGAAGGATGGTGTGCATCCGCTCCGGCACCGCCCGGAGAAGCGAGATGGTCTGCTCCTCCGGGATGGCTCCCCGGTATTCGAAGCGGTCGATGAGCGACCTGAGCTTTTCCGCCTCCATCACGTCCTCCCCGTATACATCCCGGTAGAGGGCCGCCGCCCCCTTGAAGGTGCCGCCGATGCCGACGATTTCGGGAAACTTCAGCCCCGCGAATTCCTTCGCTGCGGCGAAGTGCTCCCGGGCCGCCTGCCGCATGGCGGCGACCTCCTCCGCCGTGGGGAGGAGGCCCTTCACGTACTTCGTGCGGAAGGCAAGAGATCCCATGGGAAGGCTTATCTTCCTGGCAATGGAGCGATTTTCATAGGCCACCAGCTCCGTGGAGCCGCCGCCGATGTCCACGATGAGGCCGTCCGCCGCCGCGAGGCCGTGGATGGCGCCGATGAAGTCGTACTCCGCCTCCTCCTCCCCCAGGATGATGCGGATGGGGATGCCCGTGCGCTGCTCGATTTCCCTCACCGCCTCCCGGCTGTTGGCGGCATTGCGCAGGGCCGCCGTGGTGAAGGCCACCATATTTCCGATGCCGAACTGGGCGAGAAACGCCTTGAAGCCCGAGAGAATCTCCACCGCCCGGTCGATGCCCGACTGGAGCATGATGCCCTCCTGGACATAGGCCGCGAGGCCCACGAGGTGCTTCTTCTTCATGAGGAGCTCCGCCTCGCCGCCCTCGATGCGGTAGATGGCCATGCGGACCGTATTCGACCCGATATCAATCATCGCGTAGAGCATGTGTCACCTCTTGAGTCCGTTTCCCGTCATGGGGAGAATCACCCGGTAGTTGTCCGGCTTGCCGTTCTTGAAATACTTCAGGGCACCGGCGAAAGCCGCCGCAGAGCTCAGCTCCACATAGACGCCCCGATGGCCGAGGCGCTGCTTCGCCGAGAGGATGTCCTTATCCTCCACCGTTATCACATCGCCGAAGGAGGCCTTGATGGCGGAGAGGATGAAGGAGAGCCGCTTCGGCTCCTCGATGCGAAGTGCCTGGGCGATGGTCTGCTTCTTCGGCTGGGGATCGAGCCCATGGTACGCCTCATAGACCGGCGCACATTTGGAGGGCTGGACGGCCACGAAGTGGGGGAGCCTGCCGAGCTCCATAAAGCCCAGGAAGAGGCCTATGAGCAGGGTGCCGTTGCCCACGGGGATGAAGATGTAGTCGGGGATATGGCCGTCCAGCTGGTCCGTCATCTCCTTTGCCATGGCCTTCATGCCCTCGAAGAAGAGGGGGTTGTAGACGTGGGAGGCATAGTAGGCATCCCCGAGGTTCGCCTTCACCGCCGTGCAGGCGTTCATGCGTCCGTTTGGCACCTTCACGATTTTCGCCCCGTATCCCTCGATCTGGGCGATGGTCTCGAGAGACGCATCGTCCGGCACGTAGACGGTGCACTCCATGCCCGCCGCCGCCGCATAGGCGGCGATGGAGGCGCCGGCATTGCCCGCCGAGTCGAGAGCGATTTTCTTGATGCCGTCCCGGTGGATGGCGTTGATGAGGGTCTTTGCGCCCCGGTCCTTGAAGGAGCCCGTGGGGAGGAGATTCTCCAACTTCAGGATAAAGTCCTTTCCCTCCGCCTCTATCGGAAGCAGCGGCGTGGGGAAGTCCCCGAGGGTGATGGGGGTCTCGAGGGGCTCCGCCGCCTCCTTGTGCAACCGGAACATGCCGCCGCACTCGCAGCGGTAGAAATGGCTGCTGATGGGATATTCCTTCTTGCATTTCTCACAGTAAAAATACATGGACTCCACCTCCGATAAAAGCGCGGGACACCCCGCGCAAGCGTACTATTTCTATTATTGTACCGTTTTTCTTGCCATTGGGCAAATGCTTTTCCAAAAAAGGACGGATCCCGAATTGCAATAATAAGTTGAACACCCAGAGAATCCTTATGCGGCGCGGATAGCCTGCAATTCTTTTTCAAAGCACTCTTCCG
>CAMCBT010000055.1 GCA_945873115.1 uncultured Mitsuokella sp. | reverse complement strand
AGCAACGGTCTCCAAAACCGTAGGTTGTGAGTTCGATTCTTACTGCCCCTGCCATATTATTTCACGGAGTGGTACTCAAGAGGCTGAAGAGGACGGTTTGCTAAATCGTTAGGCTGGGTAACTGGTGCGGAGGTTCGAATCCTCTCCACTCCGCCATTCATGACATGAAACCACTGCGTTGCAGTGGTTTTTATATTTCCAGCAGCGATTCGCAAATCGAGATGGAAGCTTATTATTTCCAGAACATATGTGGGCAGGCCGCGCAGATGCGCCGCCGCCCGCATTTTTCTGCCATCCCATAGGAGGAGGTTTTTTCATGCAGAAGGCAGCAATGCCACCCAATTTTGTGGAGCGGTTCTTCCGGTTGCGCGAAAAGGGGACGACGGTACGGACGGAGGTCATCGCAGGGGTTACGACTTTTATCGCCCTGGCCTATATCATGTTTGTCAATCCAAACATTCTGGCGGACGCGGGCATCCCGAAGGAGGCGGCGGTGGCTTCCACCATATGGATTGCCGGCCTTTCCACCCTTGTCATGGGCGTCTATGCTAACTATCCTGTGGCCATGGCGCCGGGCATGGGCCTAAACGCCTTCTTCGCCTACTACGTCTGCGGCGTCCTGGGACTCCATTGGACGGTGGCCCTGGGGGCTGTCTTCTTCTCTGGCCTATTCTTCCTGATTCTGACGGTCAGCCACATCCGTCAGGCCATCATACGAGCGGTGCCGAAGAACTTGCGCCAGTCCATCGGCGTGGGCATCGGCCTCTTTATCGCCTTCGTGGGCCTGAAGGGCACGGGCCTCATTGTGGCAGATCCCGCCACCTTCATCACACTCGGTCATGTGACGAAGCCGGAGACGGCACTCTCCCTCTTCAGCCTTGTCTTCACCGGCGTTCTCATGGCCCGGGACATCCAGGGAGCAATCCTCATTGGCATTATCGTGACAACGCTCCTCTCCATGGTGCTGGGCTATGCGCCGGTGCCCCACGCCATCAGCGATGTCATCAGCACCTCCATTCCCCACATGGGGGACACCTTCGGCAAGCTGGACATCGCCGGAGCCTGGAACTACGGCATCTTCTCCATCATTTTCACCTTCACGGTGGTGGAGCTCTTTGATAACATGGGCACACTCATCGGCCTCACGTCAAAGGCGAAGCTTGTGAATAAGAACGGCGAGATCGAAAATCTTGACCGCGCTCTGACGACAGATGCTGTGGGTACGGTGGCAAGCTCTGTCTTCGGCACCTCCACCGTCACCAGCTACATCGAGAGCGCCGCAGGCGTCGCCGCCGGCGGCAAGACGGGCCTCACGGCTGTCACGGTGGCAGTCCTCTTCTTCATCTCCCTCCTCTTTGCGCCGATTATCGGCCTGGTGCCGGGCTATGCCACGGCACCCTCCCTCATTCTCGTGGGCGCCCTCATGATGGGCGAGGTGGGCAAGATCGAGTTCGCCGACTTCACGGACGGATTGCCGGCCTTCCTGACCATCATCATGATGCCGCTGACGTCCAGCATCGCCAATGGTTTTGCCTTCGGCTTCATCAGCTATGCCTTCATCAAGACACTCGCAGGCAAGGCTCGGGAGGTCAGCTGGATCATGTGGCTCGTGAGCATCGCGTTCCTCGTGAATCTTTTCCTCCGCTCCTGACTTGCATTCCATGCGGTTCTTTGCTACAATAGGAGAAGTCTTGCGGTTGTAGCTCAGCTGGATAGAGCGTCCGCCTCCTAAGCGGCAGGTCGCGCGTTCGAATCGCGCCAATCGCACCATATTGATTTTTCGCCCTTACATATGTAGGGGCTTTTTGACGTTTCGTTCCAATCGTGCTACAATAATTGTGTTTGCTCTACACATGCTTTTGGAAAGGATGGTTCTATGCAGAGAAGATGTCTTATCTGGATTCTTTCGATGATGGTGGCTCTTTTCCTGGCTACGACGGTGGCCTCGGCTTCTCCCGTGCTTGTCAAGGAGGGGATGCGCGGGCCCGTCGTCCAACGTGTGCAGGAACTTCTTATTTGGTATGGCTATCTGGAGGGAGAACCGGATGGCATCTGCGGATCAAAGACCGTGGATGCCATCCGGCGGTATCAGAAGGCCAGCGGACTAGACGAGGACGGCATCTGCGGCCCTGGGACGTATCGGGCACTCTCGGGATCGGACACCTACGAGGATCTCAATGCGCCAGCACCCTCCTCGGATTCGGGCAGCTACGCAGCTGCTTCGAGCTATGATGCCTATGATATGGCGAGCCGGGGCGACATGCGCTCCCTTTTCGTCTCGGCGACGGGCTACAGTGCCTATGACCCGGGCAACTCCCCCTATACGGCCATGGGGACGCCGGTGCGCTATGGGGTCATCGCGGTGGATCCTTCTGTGATTCCCTTGGGCTCTAGGGTCTATATCCCCGGCTACGGGGTGGCCGTGGCTGAGGACACGGGGGGCGCCATCCAGGGCAATCGCATCGACGTGGCCTTCGACTCCCACGAGCAGGCCCTGGAGTTCGGCCGACAGAATTTCGAAGTCTACTTGATGGACTGAATCAAAAAAAGACTAGGATGAAATGTCTTGTTTCATTCTAGTCTTTTTTGATAGATATTTTATCAATCACAATCAGGCCGTAATTTTCGCGTGGTTTTCGAAATACTTCCGGATGGCGGCGAGCTTTGGGATGGCGTCTATAATCTCCTCGTCATAGTAGATGGTGACGCTGCCGGTACTTAGATCCATGACGACGCCGGTGACGCCCTGAAAGCCCGTCAGGAAATTCGTGAGCTTCTTACTGAGCTCGTCATTTCCCACGATGGCCTTGTTCCGCAGGCGGACGCGGCCGGGTAGCGCACTGACGACCTCGGTGCCGGCGAAGGCCACGTGGAGGTAGGTGTTGCGGGCGGCCCAGGCAGCGGCTTTCTCGCCGTCCTTGGCATAGGCCTTTGCGTGGGTCGCAAAGGAGGCGAGGTGGCTGGCATCCTTCTTGAGCTTTTCCGCATGCTGCATGCCGTGGAGGGCGGAGAGCAGGAGCCAGGCACCGCCGATGGCCATATGGACGGGGCGGCGGGCGACGGAGGCGGCGGTGGCAAGACCCAGGCCCGCGAGGGGAATCCCCAGGGGGATTTTGGAAAATGGTGTTTTCATGATGATTCTCCTCGTTTCACGTAAATGGGAGCCCTTGCGAAAAGGGGCATAGAAAAGCTCCCCTGCTACCCTTATTATACCGTATTTCCGGAAAATGTGTAAGGGGAGCAGGGGAGCTATGCGTATGAAGTTTTTATTAGACGGGGAGTGGCTTTAGTACTTTGCCACCTCGTCCAGAGCCTTGATGCTGCCCTTTGCCGTAAGGGAAAGGGTGCTATTATCCGTCATGCCAGTGAAGATGACGAGACAGGCGTCGGACTTGGCGTTCTTCTTGATGTAGGTGTCGTCGAAGGTCATGAGCTTGTCGCCCTTCTGGACCTTCGTCCCGGCCTCCACAAAGACCTCGAAGCCCTTGCCGCCGAGGGCGACCGTGTCCACGCCGATGTGGAGGAGGTACTCCGTGCCGTCCGCCGTCTTCATGCCGATGGCGTGCTTCGTGTCGAAGACGAAGACCACCTCGCCGTCCGCCGGGGCATAGACCGTTTCCTCCGTCGGGTAGACGAAGAAGCCGTCGCCCATCATCTTGCTGGCGAATGCCTCGTCAGGAGCCTCGGTGATGGGGTGGAGCTCGCCTGCCACCGGGGAGGCGAAGGCGTGGGTGGCAGCCTCTGCCTTTGGCGTATCGGCAGTCTTTTCAGCCGGCGCCTCGGCGGGCTTTTCCTCTGCCGGTGCGTCGAGGGGCGCCTCTTCCATGGGAGCCGTCTCGAGGTAGGACTCTAGGTTCGACTTGATGACGGCAACTTGGGGGCCGTAGATGACCTGGACGCCCGTGCCCTTGACGATGACACCGACGGCACCGGTGGCCTTCAGTATTTTCTCATCCACAAGGGAGGAGTCGGCGACGGAGCAGCGCAGGCGGGTGGCGCAGCAGTCCACGCTGGTGATATTGCGCTTGCTGCCGAGGCCCCGGGCGATGAGGGAGCTCTTCTCGTCGATGGGACGGCCCGTGTTGTCCTTGCGGGCCTCGTCCTTTTGCGCCTTGTAGTCGGCCTTTGTGTAGAGCTTCGTCTCCTCGTCGTCGTCCTCGCGGCCCGGCGTCTTGAAGTTGAAGTGCTTGATCATCCAGGTGAAGATGAAGTAGTAGAGGAAGAAGTAGACGATGCCCACGGGGATGATGTACATCCAGTTCGTCTTGGCCTCGCCCTGGAGAATGCCGAAGATGAAAAGATCCAGGAAGCCGCCGGAGAAGGTGAGGCCAACGGCGATGTTGAGCATGTGGGCAATCATGTAGGCCGCGCCTGCCAGGATGACCTGGACGGCGAAGAGGGCCGGTGCCACGAAGAGGAAGGAGAACTCAATGGGCTCCGTGATGCCCGTGAGCATGGAGGTGAGGGCAGCGGAGAGGAGAAGACCCTTGGCCGCTGTCTTCTTGGATGGCTTTGCACAGCGGTACATGGCAAGGGCCGCCCCCGGCAGGCCGAAAATCATGAAGATGAACTCGCCGGAGAAGTACCGGGTGGCATCCGCCGAGAAATGGGTTACGTTCGGGGAGGCCAGCTGAGCGAAGAAGATGTTCTGGCCGCCCTGGACGAGCTGGCCGTCAATCATCATGGAGCCGCCCACGCCCGTCTGCCAGAAGGGCAGGTAGAAGACGTGATGGAGGCCGAAGGGGATGAGGGCCCGCTTGATGATGCCGAAGATAAGGGTGCCGATGTAGCCCGTGCCCGTCACGAGGCCACCCAGGGCGAAGATGCCGTCCTGGACCGTGGGCCATACGAAGTACATGATGATGCCCACCACGAGGAACACGACGGTGGAGATGATGGGAATGAAGCGGGAGCCCCCGAAGAAGGAGAGGGCATTTGGGAGTACGATCGTGTGGAACTTGTTGTGGAGATACGCCACGCCGAGGCCCACGATGATGCCGCCGAAGACGCCCATCTGCAGCGACTCGATGCCGCAGGAGGGGGCGATGGTGCCCTCGAGCACGCCTGCGGCCACCTTGCCGTCCGGCCCAATGAGGCCATTGAGCTTCAGCATGGCGTTGATCGCCGTGTGCATGACGAAGAAGGCAATCATGGCCGAGAGGGCTGCGACCTCCTTTTCCGCCTTTGCCATGCCGATGGCGACGCCGACGGCGAAGATGATGGGCAGGTTGCCAAATATGGTGCTGCCGGCGCTGGACATGACGGTGAGGAGCCCATTGAGGAGGGTGCCGGGGCCAAAGACCGAGGCGAGCCCGTAGGTCTCAATGGTGGTCGGGTTCGTAAACGAGGCGCCGATGCCCAGGAGGATACCTGCAATCGGCAGCACCGCCACGGGCAGCATGAAGCTGCGGCCGACCCGTTGGAGGACGCTGAAGATTTCGTCTTTCATAAGACCATCCTTTCTTGTAGTCGTGCGAAAAAATGGGCATCAACAAAAAGGGGGTATGTTGTTCCTTTCTATTGATGCCAAGGACTTTCTGCACGAATGCGTTTCAAAAAAAGTATAGCAAAGCCGGCCGGAGATGTAAAGAAGAAAATGAAAAAAACCTGAAGGTATACCTTCAGGCCTTTTCAGCAGGGGAGGCTTAGCGGCCACAGCCGTAGCCGCCGGCGTAGCAATCCCCATCCTGGGGGCAGTCCGCATTGCCGCAGTAGTAGTCACTGTCGCAGCCGCGAGCCCTCTGGCGGGGGGCGCCACAGGAATAGCTCTCGCTCTGGGCGCCACCGCGATAGCAGACATCGCCGTCACAATAGGTGCCGTCGCCCGAAGGCGCAGCAAAGGCCGTGGCCGCCAGGCCGAGGACGAGGGCCGAGAGGATAATACCGAGCTTCTTCATAGGGACACATCCTTTCGTGTATATTGCCCAACGGGGCAACTTGACTGCCTTTAGTATACCATAGAATAATTTCATTGAATAGTGCGAAATCCCTGCGGAAAGACAGGAGGACGCTGATAACACTAGTAGGCGAGACGACCTTTCGCCGGAGGCTTGTACGCTTGCCGGATGGCGAGGTCGTGTATCCGCTTGATACATCCATGGGGCTCAAGAAACATGGGCGCACAAGGTCTTAAATTTTTCACCGAGAAAAGCTTGACACATACGGTTTTATTTTGCCTGTGGCAAAATCCCATCGTCTGCGCTATAATAGGCAGGGTGAGCGCGAAAGGCGCATTGGAAGACGACAGACTGGGAGGATTTGCCTTGCTGCTAGTTCTTGACATCGGCAACACGAATATCGTCATGGGCGCCTACGAGGGGAAGAAGCTCATGAAGCATTGGCGCTTTTCCACGGACCGCCAGAAGACGGGGGACGAGTACGGCATGCTCATCAACTCCCTCTTCCGCTACCAGAGCATCCGCATGACGGATATCCACGCCATCATCATCTCCAGCGTGGTGCCGCCCCTCATCGTGCCCCTTGTGAAGATGTGCGAGCGGTACTTCCACCTGCGGCCCCTCGTAGTGGGCCCCGGCATCCGCACGGGGATACGCCTCCACTATGAGAACCCTCGGGCCATCGGCGCCGACCGCATCGTGAACGTGGTGGGGGCCCATGAGCAGTATGGCGGCCCCCTCATTGTCATCGACATCGGCACGGCCACCACCTTCGACGTGGTGGCGGAAAACGGCGACTTTTTGGGTGGTGTCATCGCCCCGGGCATCGGCACTAGCGCCGATGCCCTCTTCCAGCGGGCGGCGCAGCTGCCGCGCATCGAGCTGGTGCCGCCGAAGAACATCATCTGCCGCAACACCATCCAGGGTATGCAGGCGGGGATCATCTTTGGCTACGTGGGCCAGATTGACGAAATCGTCAAGCGTATCAAGCGAGAAATGGGAGGCGACAAGCCCATCAAGGTCATCGCTACCGGCGGCCTTGCCCGGATGATTATGCGGGAGTCCTCCACCATCGACAAAATCGATCACTTCCTCACCCTGACGGGGCTGCGGGTGCTCTACGAGCGCAATGCGGGGGAACGGACGAAACAGGAGCAGCACGATTGAACCTCGGATCCTTTACCTTTGATACACCGATCTTCCTGGCCCCCATGGCAGGGGTGACAGATACGGCCTACCGGGTCATCGCCCATGACCTGGGCTGTCCCCTTTGCTACGCAGAGATGGTTTCTGCCCAGGGCATCCACTACCGAAATGAGCGCACTCTCTCCATGCTCCAGTCGGAGCCAGGGGAGAGGCCGCTGGCTATCCAGCTTTTCGCCAAGGAGCCCAATATGGCGGCGGAGGCGGCGGCCTATATCGAGGAGCTGGGTACGGCGGATATCCTCGATTTCAACATGGGCTGCCCCGCGCCGAAAATCGTAAAGAACGGGGAGGGATCGGCCCTCCTGCGAGATCCAGATAGGGCCTATGCCATCCTCTCCGCCATCCGAAAGGCGGTCAGGATGCCCTTTACCGTCAAGATGCGGAAGGGCTGGGATGATAGCCACGTGAACGTGGTGGAAATGGCAAAGCTCGCCGAGGCGGCGGGTGTCGATGCCATCGCCGTCCACGGCAGGACCCGCGAGCAGTTCTATGCGGGTAATGCCGACTGGAACATCATCCGCCATGTCAAGGAGGCGGTCTCCATCCCCGTCATCGCCAATGGCGACATCCGTACCTTCGACGACCTGGACCGGGTGCGGCGCGTCACCGGCTGCGACGGCGTCATGGTGGCCCGGGCCGCCCAGGGGAACCCCTGGATTTTCCGCCGGCTCACCCACTACTGGAGGACAGGCGAGCGTCTCCCAGGCCCCACCATGAGAGAGCGGGCGGAGGTGGTCCTTCGCCACCTGGATCTCCTGCTCCACTACAAGGGGGACTACCTAGGCCCTAGGGAAATGCGGAAGCACGCCACCTGGTACACAAAAGGCATAACCCACGGTGCCCACCTCCGGGACGCCTTCAACCACGCCACCACCCGGGAGGAGTTTCGGGCGATACTTGACGAGATGCTCGCGATGGAGCCGTGAGACCGTCAGGAGAGTGCGTGGCACGTCCGTCAGCTGAATCACATCTTTCTCGCAGACTCCCCCTTGCCCTGCGGGCGTTCTCCCCGCGAGAGGGGGACGAGGCAAGACTCAAATTTTCAAATCGATAGAAAGGAACGAGATAGTATGGCAACAAAGACTAAGACAGAAGAGCAGAGCGTCTGGGCTTCCTATACGGAGGCGGACAAGAAAAAGCTCGAAACCCTCGCCGCCGACTATATGGACTTCATCTCCGACTGCAAGACAGAGCGGGAGTGCGCCGCTGAGGCCGTGCGCCAGGCAGAGATGGCAGGCTACCGGCCGCTTTCGGACGTGCTGAAGGCCGGTGAGAAGCTGAAGGCTGGCGACAAGGTCTACGCTGTCAACATGAAAAAGGCCGTCGTCCTCTTCAACATCGGCACAGAGCCCATCGAGGACGGCATGAACATCCTCGGCGCCCACATCGACAGCCCCAGCCTCCACCTGAAGCAGAACCCCCTCTACGAGGAGGGCGGCCTCGCCTACATGGACACCCACTACTATGGTGGCATCAAGAAATACCAGTGGGTCACATTGCCTCTCGCCATGCACGGCGTCGTCGTCAAGAAGGACGGCACCGTCATCGATATCTCCATTGGCGAGAAGAAGAAGGACCCCGTCTTCTGCGTGACGGACCTCCTTATCCACCTGGCCCAGGAACAGATGGAGAAGAAGGCCACGAAGGTGGTGGAGGGGGAGAACCTCGACATCCTCGTGGGCAACTACCCCCTGAAGGAGGATGAGAAGGAATCCGTCAAGGCAGGAGTACTGAAGCTCCTGAAGGAGACCTACGACATCGAGGAGAAGGACTTCCTCTCTGCAGAGCTCATCCTCGTGCCGGCGGGCAAGGCAAGGGAGCTGGGCTTTGACCGCTCCATGATCATCGGCTACGGCCAGGACGATAGGGTCTGCTCTTACACGTCGCTAAGGGCCATGCTGGACACGAAGACCGTGAAGCGCACCGCCTGCTGTCTCCTGGTGGACAAGGAAGAAATCGGCAGCGTGGGCGCCACGGGCATGCAGTCCCGCTTCTTCGAGAATGTCTGCGCCGAGCTCATGACGGCTCTCGGCTGCTACAGCGAGCTGGCCCTCCGCCACCTGCTGGCTCGCTCCAAGATGCTCTCCAGCGATGTCTCCAGCGGCTTCGATGCCCTCTACGCCAGTGCCTACGACAAGAAGAATGTGGCCTACCTCGGCCGGGGCATGGTCTTCAACAAGTTCACGGGCCGGGGCGGCAAGTCCGGATCCAATGATGCCAACGCCGAGTATCTCGGGGAGCTACGCCGCATCATGGATAAGCACAAGGTTCACTTCCAGCTGGCAGAGCTGGGCCGGGTGGATCTGGGCGGTGGCGGCACCATTGCCTACATCATGAGTCTTTACGGCATGCAGGTCATCGACAGCGGCGTCGCAGTCCTCTCCATGCACGCTCCCTGGGAGGTCACCAGCAAGGTGGACCTCTACGAGGTCAACAAGGGCTACCGCGCCTTCCTGGCGGAGGCCTGACCGTCTATAGAAATGCACCGCAGGGAACATACTCTGTGCAGCTTCCTGTGGGGCTGTGATGAAAAGGGTTTCATCACAGCCCCCTTTTCATCACTCTGACGGAGGAGGAAATCGCCGCTCTGGAGGAGTGCTACGTCCCGCACCCCATCGTCGGCGCCATCCAAAAGAACCCACTCCAGACGCAGAATCTTGGCAAGGAAATGGCAAAACAAGCCGACTTCTTCTACAAAAGAAAAATATGCGAAGTATTAAAAAAGAACCCTGCCATTACACAAGAAGAGTTGTCCTCTGTCTTGTCTGTCAGCAGGGCTACAATAAAGTGCTTGATGTGAAAAAGGAAGGAGAACAGGCAAATCAAGCGAATTGGTACGAATCGGTCAGGCTCTTGGGAAGCGCTCATCAAATAGCACGGACACTGCTGCCAGATTCGAGGGCTTCCATTTTTTGATAGACATCGATAAATTCTTGGGCCAGGGTCTTGAAGGCGCTGGCGTTCATGAGCTGGTCCTCGGCATGGACCAGAAGGAGCGTCATGGGACTATCGCTGCCGCCGGCCTCCTGGGTCAGGAGCTTTGCATGAGCCTTGTGACCGGTGAGGAAGGACTCGGTGCCCTTATTCATGAGGCGTTCCGCTCCCTCGAAGTCGCCCGCCTTTGCCCGGCGGATGGCCTCGATGTAGCTGCTGGTGGCGGATCCCACAGAGGAGATGATGGTGAAGGCAATCTGTTCCTGATCTGGCATGGGAGTCATCCTTTCTTTTCGTGACCTTTTTCTTGCCCCATCATACCATAGGGGGAGGCAAGGAGGCAATGGGAGAGAGCCGGGAGGGCATTCCGAGAGCTTGCCAGAGGGCTGAAAAAAGTGTGGCTCCCCTGCAAAAATGGGGTCAATCATTTTTTGTGATTGAGTCAAAAAAATGGAGGCTTCTCCCATAACTGTGGGTAAGCCAGCATGAAAAAAGAAATCACTTGCACGCTCTGCTATAGTAGAAGCTGCTAAACAAACTGCCTTCGCAAAGGAGTCCGTGCAAGTGATTTCTACTTCTACTCTAGCCAGGATTTTCTGTGATGTCAACCACTCGGTTGTGGAGGACATCAACCTGCACCAGCATTCGGATGGAACGAAGTGCATCATCATCGATCTACGCCCGTACAAACGGGAGCAGCATCTCTGCCCCGTCTGCGGAAAACGTTGCCCCGGATACGACCATGCGCAACCTCAGCCGCGTCTGTGGCGTGCCCTGGACAACCACGGCATTCTCGTCTACCTTCGCTACCGCCTGCCGCGCGTCTTCTGCCCCGAGCACGGCGTTCATGCCGCCAGCGTGTCGTGGGCCTTCCCGCGCTCTCAATTCACGAAGACGTTCGACATGGTGGTGACGTGGATGACCCTCCAGCTGAGCAAGAGCGCCGTTGCCTCGTACATGCGCATCAAGTGGGACACCGTCGGACGTTGCGTCCATCGCGCGCACCAGTACCTCGAGCCGGACATCAGCAAGCGCCTCGACGGGCTTGTTAGCATCGGCATCGACGAGACCAGCTACCGCAAGGGACACAAGTACATCACCATCGTCGTGAACCACGAGACGAACACCGTCGTGTGGGCTGGCGAGGGCTACGGGAAAGACGTCCTCGCCCGGTTCATGGAGAGCCTGACGGAAGAGCAACGCGCATCCATCAAGACCGTGACGGCGGACGGCGCACAATGGATTACAGCGTGCGTCGAGAAGTACCTGCCGAATGCCACGCGCTGCATCGACTCCTTCCATGTCGTGGAATGGAGCATGGACGCACTCGACAAGGTGCGGCGCGAGGCGTGGCGCACTGCGCAGGCGAGAGTGCGGGAGCTCGGCAAGAACAGCAAGGGACGTCCGAAAAAGGACGACGCCCATGCCGCCGAGCTCGCGGCTGCCCGCAAGGAAGCGAAAGAAATCAAGGGCTCGACCTTTGCTCTCGGCAAAGCGCCGGAGAACCTGACGGAGAGCCAGCAGCGCAAGCTGGAGATGATCCAGAACCACGACAACCGGCTCTACCGCAGCTATCTGCTCAAGGAAGACCTGCGGCTCCTGTTGAAGATGACGGATGTCGAAGAAGCAGAGCACGCGCTCCACAAGTGGGTTCAATGGGCGAGGCATTGCCGCATCCCGGAGTTCGTGGAGCTCCAGCGCAAGATCATGCGCCACAAGGACCACATCATGAACACCATCCAAGAGCAGGTCAGCAACGCCAGAGTGGAATCGATGAACAACAAAATCAAGCTGATTATCCGGCGTGCGTACGGCTTCCGAAACATCCAGAACATGATTGATTTGGTCATGCTCGGATGTTCCAACATTGTCGTACCATTGCCGAATCGTCCTCGAACCGCAATTCATGCGGCTTGAGACACTGTTGATACTAAATTTTCACCCACACTTACGGGTGAAGAGCCAAAAAATGTTGCATTTTCTCCCGGATTGTAGTATGCTCGACATATTAAATGAGACTTCGCGGATGGCAAAGCTAAAACAAATTACAGATAGAAGCGAAGTCGGGAAGGTTGTGTTATTAAGGTCATGAACGAGTCGAAAATGAATAGGGGGCTGAAGAATCGTCATCTGCAGCTGATTTCCCTCGGTGGGGTCATCGGCAGCGGATACTTCCTCGGCACGGGGTATGTCCTCGAAAAAGCAGGTCCTGCAGCGGTGCTCGCCTATCTTCTAGGCGGCGTCATCGTCCTTGCCGTCATGCTCTGCCTGGCAGAACTGGCGGTGGATAAACCTGTTTCGGGTTCCTTTGTCACGTATGCGCGGGAGCACATCTCGCCCACGTGGGCATGCGGCGTCGGCTGGGCATACTGGACGACGTGGGTCGCCTATGTCCCGTCGGAAATGATAGCGGCGGGCATCCTCATGAACAACTGCATACCCGAGGTGAGCCAGCTCTGGTGGGCTGTCTTCTTCGGGCTTGTGGTTACCGTGCTGAACCTCTTTCATGTCGACAAGTTCGGCGAGAGCGAATTTTGGCTGAGCCTTGTCAAGATTATCGCCCTTCTGGCCTTTTCCGTGGTGGCAGTGCTCATACTCTTGGGCATCCTCGGCGACCAGGGGCCCATCGGCACCAGCGTCCTCCTGGGGAGCGGCGGCTTTGCGCCAAACGGCTATTGGTCCATCTTCCTCACCATGGTCATCATCCTGGTGAATTTCCAGGGGACGGAAATCATAGGCCTCGCGGCAGGGGAGTGCAAGAATCCCGAAAAGAGCATCCCCATCGCCGTGCGCAATGTCACCTGGCGGGTCATCGCCCTCTACATCATCCCCGTCACGCTCCTCGTCTCCATCCTGCCCTGGGATAAGGCGAGCCTAGCGGACAGCGTCTTTGCGGCGGCCATGACCCAGTACGGGCTGAACCGCTTCGCAGCACTCTTCGCCTTCGTCATCTTAACGGCTGCCATCTCCTGCTCCAACTCCGGCCTCTTCGGCGCGGCGAGAGCCCTCCATGCCCTCGCCAGGATGGACATGGCGCCGGAGAGTCTCGGCCATATCAATGGCAACGGCATGCCCAGCCGGGCCATCATCGTCTCCATCTTCGCCTGCTGGCTCGTGATACTTCTCTACGCCTTCGCGCCGGACAGTGCTCTCTACACGTACCTTTTGGCCGTCTCCGGCTTCACGGGGGCCATCGCCTGGATCTCCATCTGCTGGAGCCAGTACCGGAGTCGCATGAAGAAAATCGCCGAGGGCACGGAAGCTGCCCTCCGCTACAAGACGCCGCTTTTCCCCTATGTGACGCTCTTCGGCATCTGGAGCCAGGTCATCTGCCTCATGGTCATGGCCTTCACCCCAGACCTAAGAGACGCCCTCTACGCTGGAATCCCCATGCTGGTGGTCCCCATGGCCTGGTACCGCCTCCGGGAAAGAGCCCGAAGCGTAGTGCGGGTATTGCGGTAACTGCTGAAACAACATAAATCATAGAAAGCCCGTCTTGCTTCAAGCACTTGGAGCAAGACGGGCTTTTTGTATACCTATAGGACGTTTTTCTTTCATTCAGACACTTCCAAAACTCCTTTGGGTCGTCATATGTTCTATAATAGAGAATAGCACAAAACAAATGACCGGGCAAGAAAAGATCTCTGTTGGAAGCAAGAAAAAGACGGCCGGTACAACGTATGCATTACGC
>CAMCBT010000054.1 GCA_945873115.1 uncultured Mitsuokella sp. | reverse complement strand
ACACCGGCCTCTCACGCCGGGTTCATGGGTTCGAATCCCATAGGTGTCACCATTGAAAATACACGCCATGACATGAGTCATGGCGTTTCTTGTTTTTTGCAAGGAGCCTCCCTATGCTTATACTTTCCATGCTCGCCCTGGGAGCCGTCATCGGCTTTGTGGGCGCCGGCGGCGCCGGTGTCACCATCACCCTCCTGGTGGTGGGCTTCCATGTCCCCATCCACACGGCCCTGGCCGTGGCCCTGGCCGCCATGGTATTCACCACCCTCTCGGGGGCCCTCAGCCACTTTCGCCAGCATGAGGTGGTGGTAAGAACCGGCGCCATCGTAGGCCTAAGTGGCATGCTTGGTGCCCTGGTGGGGGCAAATGTATCAAACATCATGTCTGCAAAGAATCTGAGTCTCATGACCTCCCTCATGATTCTCTCCAGTGCCATTATCCTCTATGTGAAGATCTACCATCCCGCCTGGCTCTCCGCCCACTTCCCTGTGCGGGAGACGCTGCTCACGGGCCGGAAGCTCTGGCTCTACGGCATCCCCATCGGCATCGCCGCCGGCTTTCTCTCCGGGGCCTTCGGCATCGGGGCGGCGGCCTATATCCAGCTGGCCCTCATGGTAGTCTTCGGGGTGCCCCTCCTCCAGTCCATCGGCACCTGCATGATGATTATCCTCCCCATCTCCGCCGCCGGCGGCCTCGGCTATCTCTTCAACGACCGGCTGGATATGATGATTTTCCTCCAGACCCTCCTGGGCCTCACGGTGGGTGCCTGGTTCGGCGCCAAGGGCTCCCACCTGGCCCCGCTGCCTGTGCTGAAATTCGCCATCGTAGCCCTCCCCACCATCGGCGGCATCATCATGCTGCTATTCCACAGCTAAAAAATTCAACGCCTCTTTTGAAAGGAGGCGTTTTGTATTTAAGGAACCACTGATTAATTCGCACTCCGTCTTCACGCGTCTGCACTGTCCTCCCGTCGTCGACAAATCCTCAGCGTAGCTCTGCTACGCCTCCGGTTTGTCTCCTAGGGAGATACAGCGCATCCACGCAAATCCGGAGCACCTCATTTAATCAGCGGTTCCTTAAGAAAATTTTCATTCAACCGATAATATGGATAAGGAATGTTATAGGTTTTTCTTTTTTCATCATGCACGCTGATTCAGGGAGGAATCCTCATGCAGATTCAGAACTCCATTGCGTCCATCAATATCCTGAACATCATCAACATGCACTCCGCCAACCTCTCCAAGCACATGCGTCACCTGTCCTCGGGGCTTCGAATTGCCAGTGTGGCGGATGACCCCTCGGGCTGGGCCATCGGGCAGCGGATGGATATCCATATCCGCGCCCTGGACCAGGACACGCGAAATGCCCAGACCTCCCGGAGCCTGCTGAAGGTGGCGGAGGGCAGTGTGGGCTCCACCCTCGATGTGCTGCGCAATCTCAAGGAAATGGCCATCGAGGCGGCGAGCGATACGGCGACGGACGCGGACAGGCGCACCATCCAGAAGCTCTTTGACCAGTTCGCCGACCAGATTGATGACAATGCCCTCGTCACCTACAACGGCATGGAGCTCTTGGATGGCTCCCTGGACACCAGTGCTTTCGAAACAAGCCAGGTGCTCACCAATGGCTCCCTCTCCATCGATACAACGGGTGCCACGAAGCTCACGGATCTGGCCCGGCGCACGGGGGACTCCCTCCACATCGCCGAGTCGGACACGGCCACCATAAGCTATGTGAAGGATGGGAGCACCTACTCCACCAGCTTTTCCGCGGGCTCCTCCACCTTGGAGGATCTCTTCAAGAAGGCCAATAGCGTAAACGGGGATGTTTTCGATACGGCCCTTGGGGAAACGAATGAAATCGGCAAGGATGCCAGCGGCGACACGGTCTACACGGCGAACAACGAAAAGGCCATCTCCGTGAAGACAAAGGACGCGGGAACGGACGGCAGCGTGGCAGGGCTCACCATCTCCATCCAGGACAAATACGGCAAAATCAAAAAGGATGTCAACAGTGCCCTCGACGCCTTCTCCGAATCGGTGCAAGCCCGGGATGCCAAGGGGGATGGTACCCTTTACTCGGCCACCGGCCCCTCGGCAAATCAAGGGCTCAAATCGGGCCTCTCCGACATGCGCTCCACTGCCCTGGGCATCAAGGGAAAGAACGGCCACGTGCTCAATGTGACAACGCAAAAGAGTGCCAATGCCGCCATCAGCGTCATCGACAATGCCATCTCCCGAGCCCTCGATCAGCAGACCACCATAGGTGCCCAGATGATGCGCCTCGACATGACCATCGATAACCTAACAAACACCAGCGAGAATATGACCGCCGCCATGTCCACCATCCTGGATGCGGATATAGCAAAGGAAATGGTCGCCTACACAAAGGAGAATATCCTGATGCAGGCCGCCATGGCCATGCTGGCCCAGAACAACCAAAACACCGGCTGGTACCTGAGCCTGCTCTCTTGATTCCAAGAAAAAACCGCCCTTTCGGGCGGCTATTTTTTTGAAGTCAGTTCTGCTCGGCCTTGCCGAAGAGCTGGCTGACGGAGCGGTGGCTCTGGATGCGCACGATGACGTCGCCGATGGCCTCCGAGAGGGAGAGGACGACGAACTTGTCGGACTCCTTCTCCGGCGGCAGGGGTATGGTGTCGGTGAGGACGAGCTTCTCGATGTCGGAGTCATTGATGCGCTGGACAGCCGGATCAGAGAGGATGGCGTGAGAGCAGGCGGCGATTATGTGCTTC
This sequence comes from uncultured Mitsuokella sp., assembly GCA_945873115.1. GTDB lineage: Bacteria > Bacillota > Negativicutes > Selenomonadales > Selenomonadaceae > AWVT01. The sequence goes on along the minus strand of CAMCBT010000054.1, from coordinate 11,661 downwards.
GCGCCGTACTTCTTCAGGGCCTTCGCGCCCTCGCAGAGGGATCCGGCCGTGTCCACGATGTCGTCGATGACGACGGCGGTCTTGTCCTTCACGTCGCCGATGAGATTCATGACCTCAGCGCGGCCCGGTGCGGGGCGGCGCTTCTCGATGATGGCGATGGGAGCATGAAGGTGATCGGCCAGGATGCGGGCACGGGTGACGCCGCCGAGGTCCGGGGAGACCACCACCACATCCTCCAGCTTCTTGCTGCGCAGGTGCTTTGCGATGACGGGAGCTGCTGCCAGGTGATCCACCGGGATGTCGAAGAAGCCCTGGATTTGACCCGCATGGAGGTCCACCGTCACCACCCGGGTGACGCCGGCTGTAGTCATGAGATTCGCCACGAGCTTGGCGGAGATGGGCTCCCGGCCCCGGGTCTTGCGATCCTGGCGAGCATAGGCATAGTAGGGCACCACGGCCGTGATGCTGTGGGCAGAGGCCCTCTTGCAGGCATCCGCCATGATGAGGAGCTCCATGAGGTTGTCGTTGACGGGCTGGGAGGTGGGCTGGATGATGAAGATGTCCTTGCCGCGAATGCTCTCGCTGATCATCACCTGCGTCTCACCGTTGTTGAAATGACCGACGTGTGCATCGCAGAGATTGACGCCGATGTGGTCGGCGATTTTCTTTGCCAGCTCCGGATTGGCATTGCCCGCGAGGATGCACAGATTTCCAGTGTCTAAAGCCATTTTGATAAAAACCTCCACGTCGAAGCCCGCCTGCTAGTGCGAAGCTCCTTGAAACAGAAATACACAAAGCGCACTGCGCTACAGGATTAGTATAGCATGAACGTCCGAGCTTTGTATAGTACGGGGCAGCTGATATTTTGTCTAAAAATTTTTGCAGCTGGCGACGCAATCACTTGCGCTTGTCTGCCCAGCCCGCGATGGTCTTCTGGCGCTCCCTAGCGATGGCGAGCGTACCCGGTGCCACGTCCTTCGTGATGGTGGAGCCCGCCGCGATGTAGGCGCCGTCGCCGATGGAGACGGGGGCCACGAGATTCGAGTTGCAGCCCACGAAGGCATTGTCGCCGATCTTCGTCCGGTGCTTCACCTTGCCGTCGTAGTTGACGGTGATGGTGCCGCAGCCCATGTTCACGTTCTCCCCCATGTCGCAGTCGCCGATGTAGGAGAGGTGCGGCAGCTTCGAGCCCTTGCCGATAGTGGAGTTCTTGACCTCGATGAAGTTGTCGATCTTGACTCCCTCGCAGATATGGGCGTTCGGGCGCAGGTGGACGAACTGGCCGAGGGCCACATTATCCTCTACCTCGCAGTCGTGGGCATAGAGGAACTGGCAGGTAACGCGGCTGCCCATGCGGACATTCTGCAGGCGCACGGAGGGGCCCACCTCGCACTCCTCGCCGATGACGGTGCCCGCCTCCAGCCAGGTCATGGGATAGAGGACGGTGTCCCGTCCCACGGTCACATCCGCATCCACATAGGTGGTATTCGGATCCATGATGGTGACGCCCTCCGCCATGAGCTCCTCATTCTTCCGGCGGCGCAGGATGCGCTCGGCCCCCGCTAGCTGAGCGCGGGAATTGATGCCGAGGGTATCCTCCACATCGTCCGCCGCCACGGCCCAGATTTTCTCCCCCTTGCTGCGCAGGATGGAAATGACGTCCGGGAGATAATATTCCCCCTGGGCATTGTCATTGCCCACCTCGCCGAGGGCCTCGAAGAGGGCCTCGATGTCGAAGCAGTAGATGCCCGCATTGGCCTCCTTGACCTTCCGCTCCTCCTCCGTGGCATCCTTCTGCTCGACGATTTTCACCACTGTTCCGTCCTCCGCCCGGATAATGCGGCCGTAGCCCGTGGCATCCTCAAAGATGGCCGTGAGAATCGTCGCCTTGGCCTTCGCCTCCTCATGCTCCCTGGCAAGGCGCTCGAGAAGGGACGGTGTCAGAAGCGGCGTATCGCCGCAGAGCACCATGACCGTGCCTTTCTCCCCCGCGAGAAGGTCCTTTGCCTGGAGGACGGCATGGCCCGTGCCCAGCTGATCAACCTGAGTGACGCACTCGGCCTGGCTTCCGATGGCCTCCCGGACCTGGTCGCCGCCGAAGCCCGTGACGACAATCTGGTGCCTGGCCCCCGCTGCCTTTGCCGCGTCCAGTACATGCTGCACCATGGCCTTGCCCGCTGCTTTATGAAGCACCTTCGGCAGGCGGGACTTCATGCGGGTCCCCTTGCCGGCTGCCAGTATGACTGTAATGAAATCTGCCATTTTACGCTCTCCTCTATCTATGCCTTTATTCGTCGCCCTGTTCTCTGCAGGGAACGCTCTTTTTGTCCTTTTCCTTTTCCTGCTTGCGGGCCTCTATGGTGAGCATCAAGGTCTTTTCCGACCGCTCCATATGACGCTGGGCCGCCTTCTTGGCCGCCTTCCTGTCCCCCGCCGCAATGGCCTCCACGATGGCGCGATGCTCCTCCAGCGTCGCCTCCAGGCGACCGGGATAGGACATGGACAGGGTGCGGAAGCGGGTGAGCTGATCCCGTAGATTCGAGATGATGCCCACGAGCCGCTCGTTTCGCGCCGCATGGTAGAGAAGGTCGTGGAACTCGATGTCCGTCTCCACGATTTTCTCCATATTTCCTTCCTTGATATGGCCGCCGATGATGACGAGGAGACGCTGCAGGTGCTCCAGCTCATCCTCGGTGATATGCTCGGCTGCCAGCCCATTGGACAGGGCCTCGAGGGCCGTGCGAATCTCGAAGATTTCACAGATATCCCGGATGGACATATCCGCCACGTAGGTGCCACGCCGGGGCATCATGACCACATAGCCCTCCAGCTCCAGCTTGCGGATGGCCTCTCGCACCGGCGTTCGACTGACCCCCAGCTCCTCCGCCAGCTGGATTTCCATGATGCGCTCGCCAGGCTTCAGGACGCCCTTCCGTATGGCCTCGCGAAGGGCCTCGCAGACCACCTCGCGAAGGGGCTGATAGCTGTCCAGTCGTATGGGCGCCAGCTTTCTTTCCTCCATCGTATCCCTCCTATTGCACAGGTCCGCGGGTCTCTGTCAAGTAGACCTCCGCACCCCTCGTATCTGCAAAAGCGTCGCGTATCTTTTCCGCCTGCTCCCTGGTCTCAGAGAGGGCGAAGACGGTGGGCCCGCTGCCGCTCATCATGGCGGCAAGGGCCCCCGCCCCCAGCATCCTATCCTTGTATCCCTGGATGACCGGGTGCTCCCCTATACTAACACGTTCCAGCGCATTGCACAACAAGCGGGCGATGGCCCGTGGGTCTTTCGCCTGAAGTGCCGCCTCCATGGCAGCATTGTCCGGGTGCCTATCCGTGCCCTTCTCATCGTAGGTGCGATAGGCCCAGGGGGTGGAGATGGAAATGGGGGGCTTTGCGAGCACCACGTAGAAGTGGGGAACCGCCGGCAGGGAGCGCAGGAGCTCCCCTCGCCCGGTGGCGAGCATGGTGCCCCCCATAAGGGAGAAGGGGATATCGGAGCCCAGCTCCGCCCCGAGGGCACAGAGTTCCTCCTCCGTCGCGTCGATTTCATAGAGGCGCGTCATGGCGCGAAGGGCCGCCGCCGCGTCCGCACTGCCGCCGGCGAGGCCCGCCGCGATGGGGATGCGCTTTTTGAGGCGTATTTTCGCGCCCCCCTTGATGCCATACCGTTCCTTCACCAGGGCAGCCGCCCGCCAGGCGAGATTCCGCTCATCGCTCTCCAGCCCCTCCCTGTCGTGGACAAGGGATATTTTCCCCGCCGTCCTTTCCATATGGAGGGTATCGGAGAGCGCCAGGGACTGCATGACCATGGCCACTTCATGGAAGCCATCGGAGCGCATCCCCAGGATATCCAGCGTCAGATTGATTTTTCCGTAGCCTTCGACCGTAACCACATTGCACCTCATTGACATTTTCTAAGATTTGTCCGATAGTATCTAGTATGTGCAGCATTTCCGCACAAAATAGCTATGACTTTTCTATCTTATCATAAGGGGAGGCATTTTTTCCATAGGAAACTTCTCTTTTTTGCGCTACTACCTGCCTTTTTCCCTCATTCTCGCCATAAATATCGCCCTTGGCTGGCATTTTGCCGGTCTCTCCCTCGCCGAGAGCCTCGCTGTCTTCCTGACGGTCCTCTTCGCCCTGCTGCCCTTCGGCTGGCTGCTGGCGGAGGAACCGGTCCTTCGCCGTGGGAAAAGACATGGGGAGGCACTGGGCTTTTCTTTCACCTCCAGCTGGGCCATTCTGACCCTGCCTCAGGTGGATACCCTGGCCCTCTCCAAAAATGGCGTGGTGACAAGCGGCCACCCCTATATCAAGGCCCTTATCGGCGAGGGGACCAGCAAGCTCTCGTTGCTGGCTCTGGCCGCCTCCGTGGAGCGAAAGTCCCTTCATCCCGTGGGAAAGGCCATATACGCCACGGCTCTCCGGAACCGCTGCCGCCTCCAGCTGCCATCGGCTCTATCGGAGCTTCCGGGCCTGGGCGTGGAAGGGCTCATCGCCCGCACCCCCGTCCGAGTGGGCAAGGGACGGTGGCTCCAGAAGGAAGGGGTGGCGATCAGCGCCGCCCTCCTGACCCAGGGGGATCAGATTGCCTGCCAGGGCCTCACCCCCCTCTACGTCAGCAACGGCCGCCACTGCCGGGGCATGATTGTCCTGGCCGATGACATGCCGGAGGGCACGGCGGGGGCCATCCGGAAGCTGCGCCGCCTGGGACTTCACACCCTGCTCCTCACCGGCGAGGGCCGGCGGGTGGCAAAGGCCATCCGGGAGGCGGCGGATATGGACGAGGCCCGAGCGAATCTCACGCCGGAGGGGAAGGCCCGGGAGGTTCAGCTCCTGCGGGCGAAGGGGAAGACCATAGCCCTTGCCGGGGACTGGGAGCGGGATGAGCTGGCCCTGAAGGAGGCGGATATCCGCATCGCCCTGCTGCGGCCAAGGGGAACGCCCGGCTCTCCTCTCGATGTAAACGCAGCGGAGGAGCTGCCCGAGGAAGCCCACCTGAAGACAGGGGGCTTTCTACAGTCGGATAATTCCGAAGAGAACACGCCCATTTACGACAGCGCTACCTATGACCTTCTGATTCATTCGGGAAAGCTCGCCAGCCTCCCAAAAGCCATCGCCCTCGCCCGCCATACGACGAATGTCATACGCACCGGCAAGGGCCTCGCAATCGCGGGCGGTCTTTTGCTCTTCCTTGCGGCGACGGGTCTTCCGAGAGCCCTCAGCCTTCCCTTTCTGCCCCCCTATGGGGCACTGGGCCTAAATTTTTTCCTGGCGGGAATAATTTTTTTGAATGGCCGCAGGGCCTGATACTACGCCTTTTGTCGCAGTATTCTCAATCACAATAATAATTCTTTTTGACGAATCTATCTATTTATCATTGTTATCTGAATTGTTTTGCGCTATAATAAGCAACGAGTTCCGTTTCAGTATCTTTTCATGGATATATCTTTAAGGAGGTTATCACATTGGAAGCCATGTTCCTATCGCGATGGCAGTTTGCCATCACAACGGTCTACCACTTCCTGTTCGTCCCCGTGACACTCGGCCTCTCCGTTTTCGTCGCACTGCTTGAGACCTGCTATGTGCGCACGAAGAAGCCGGAATGGAAGGGTGCCTGCAAGAAGCTCGTCCAGTTTTTCGGCGCCCTCTTCGTCATCAACTTCTCCATGGGTGTTGTCACCGGCATCGTGCAGGAGTTCCACTTCGGCATGAACTGGTCGGAATACGCCCGGTTCATGGGCGATATCTTCGGCGCGCCGCTAGCCCTCGAAGCGCTCACCGCCTTCTTCCTGGAGTCCACCATGCTGGGCGTCTGGATCTTCGGCTGGAACCGCCTGTCGGAGAAGGCCCACTGCCTTACCATCTGGCTCGTGGCCATCGCCAGTAACCTTTCCGCCTTCTGGATCTTGGTGGCGAACTCCTTCATGCAGCATCCGGTGGGCTACGTGCTCAACAATGGCCGCGCGGAGATGCAGGACTTCTTCGCGCTGCTCACGAACCACTACGTCCTCGGCGAGTACACCCACACCTTCTTCGCCGGTTGGGCTACGGCAGGCTTCGTGGTCGTCGCCGTATCCGCCTGGAAGGTGCTCCACGACGAGAAGTCCCGCAACGCCTTCCGCCAGCCCCTGAAGGGCGGTGCCCTCTTCATGCTCATCGGCCTCCTGTGCTCTGCCGGCACCGGTCACTTCCATGCCCAGTATCTGGAGCAGGCCAACCCGATGAAGCTCGCAGCGATGGAAGCACTCTGGGAGGATGAAGATCCTGCTCCCTTTGCCGTCTATGCGAATATCAATGAAAAGACCCACAAGAACGACTCGGAGCTCACCATCCCCGGCCTCTTCTCCTTCATGGTCTACAACACGCCAAACGGAGAGGTCCGCGGCATGAACAGCCTGCAGGCTGACTACGAGAAGCAGTATGGCAATGGCGACTACCGTCCCGATGTGACGGGCACGTTCTGGAGCTTCCGCATCATGGTGGGCTTCGCAGGCCTCATGATGCTCCTGGCTCTCGTGACCTACGTCCTCGCCCGGAAGGAGGATATCCATAAGCACAGCACCCTTCTCGGCCTCATCCCCTGGCTGTTGCCCATTGTCTACATCGTGAACTCCTGCGGCTGGTATGTGGCCGAGGCAGGCCGTCAGCCCTGGATTGTCGTGGGCCTGCAGAAGACGGCGGACGCGGTATCGCCGAACCTCACGGGCGGCGATGTCTGGCTCACCATGATCGGCTTCACGGTGGTCTATCTCGTCCTCGCCATCATAGCCCTTAAGCTGGCATTCCATTTCATCCGGAAAAACCACGTGTCCTATGAAGGGAGGAATTGATGATGGAGCTTCAAATCGTCTGGTTTATTCTCATCGCCGTCCTCTTTATCGGGTTCTTCTTCCTGGAGGGCTTCGACTATGGTGTCGGCGGCCTTCTCCCCTTCCTGTCCCCGGATGACAAGGACAGGTCCCAGATTCTCCGCACCATCACCCCTGTGTGGGATGGCAACGAGGTCTGGATGATTACGGCAGGCGGCGCACTCTTCGCCTCCTTTCCCCATGTCTACTCCACCATGTTCGCCACCTTCTACCTGGCACTCTTCCTCATGCTCTTCGCCCTCATCCTTCGGGGTGTGGCCTTTGAGTTTCGAGGACGCCGGGAGTCTCTCGGCTGGCGTCGCTTCTGGGAGGGTTGCATCGCCTTTGGCAGCATCGTCCCGGCCATCCTCTGGGGCGTGGCTGTCACGGACCTCATCCGCGGCCTCCCCATCAATGAGAAGATGATCTACACTGGCGGCTTCCTCGACCTTCTGAGCATCTACTCCGTCGTGGGTGGCCTGGCCTTCCTCTTCGTCTTCCTCTATCACGGTGCCTCCTACCTCACCATCCGACTCTCGGACACCTCCCTCATCGAGCGGGCCCGGGCTATGGGCATGAAGATGGGCCGTCTCGCCGTCATCTTCTTCGTGCTCTGCATGGTGCTGACGGCTACGAATACGGATCTCTACCATAGCGCCCTTGCCACCATCGCCCTCGTACTGGCCGCGGCTGTCTTCGTCGCCGCCAATGTAATGCTGGCAAAGCGCAACGGCAAGGCGAGCTTCATTCTTTCGTCTCTTGCCATCGTCTTCACGACGGTCGCCTTCTTTGCAGGACTCTTCCCCCGCATCATGGTGTCGAGCCTGAATCCTGCCTACAGCCTGACGATTACGAATGCATCCTCTTCCCCCTATACCCTCTCCGTCATGACGGTCGTGGCCTGCATCTTCGTGCCCATCGTCCTCATCTATCAGATCTGGGCATATTACCTCTTCCGCAAACGGATAACGGCGCAGGATGCTGAGGAAGAATATTAAGCCTATGAAAAAAAAGCTCTGGCTTCTCCAAGCCCTGAAACAATCGAATACAAGAGTCCAGCTCCCCCTCCTCGAGGCCTGTCGCGCCCTTGCGGTTCTCGCAAGCGCCGGCCTTGCGGCCCGGTGGATGGATGGCATCTTTCTCGGCGGGAAGAGCCTCAGCGAAACAGCACCAGTTCTTCTGGTGCTGTTTCTCGCTATGGGGGTCATTCCTCTGTTGGGGCTCCTGCGCACGCGTCTCGTCGCCTCCCTCTCAAAGGAACTCCGGGGGAGTGTGCGCCACGCCCTCCACGAGCGGCTCTTTGCCCAGCGCGAGGGCATGAGCCCTGCCACGCTTCTGCCCCTGGCTCTGGAGTCGGTAGACTCGCTGGACCTCTGGTTCACCCGGGTGCTGCCGGTGCTCCTCTCCATCGGAGTCACCATGCCCTTATTGCTTGTCGCCACGCTGTTGCTCGACCCCATATCGGGCCTCCTCATGCTCCTGACCGTGCCCATCTCCCCCTTCCTCCTCTATCTCATCGGCCGGGTGACAAAGAGTGCCAGCGTGGAGGAATGGCAGAGAATGGAGGAGCTCTCCACGGGCTTTGGGGAGCTCCTTCATGCCCTTCCCACCCTGAAGCTCTTCGGTCGGGCCGGGGCCCAGCGGAGGCGCATCGCCAGCATAAGCGATGCCTTCACCAGTTCCGCCCTGAAGGTGCTGCAGCTCTCCTTCCTCTCCGCCTTTGCCCTGGAACTCATCACAACCCTATCCATCGCCATCATCGCCGTGGGGATTGGCCTGCGGCTACTCTACGGGGAGCTTTCCTTCTTCACAGCCTTCTTCGTCCTCCTCGTGACGCCGGAGTTCTTCCAGCCCCTGCGTCTGGCGGGCAGCGCCTTTCACAGCGCCATGACGGCCTGGACGGCGGAAGAGGCCATAAGGGAAAGCCTGCAGAAAGTGCCCTCCCCCCTGCCTAAGACTATCGGGGAGAAGGCGCCGATGGTCTCCGGTCTCTCCGTCAAAAATCTCACCTATGCGTATCCCATGAATCCTCTCCCCGTGGTAAAAGGGGAAAATCTCGCCCTGCCGGAGGGGAAGCTCACTGTCCTCTCCGGCCCCTCGGGCTGTGGGAAGTCCACCCTCCTCCGTCTCCTGGCGGGGCTCCTCGCCCCCTATGGGGGCAGCATCTGCTGGAAGGGCCAGAATCTAGCCGCCCTGGAGGAGACGGAGCGCACGAGACTCATGAGCTACGTGCCCCAGGAGCCCCACCTCTTCCTGGGGGCCCTGCAGGAAAATGTCTCCCTCTTCCACCTATCCACCCGGGAGCAGGTAGCCTCCGCCCTGCAGGCCGCCCGGCTATCCCCAGCCTTCGGCTTCGACAAGGCTCTGGACACGCCCCTGGGGGAGGGCGGACAGAGGCTCTCCCAGGGGCAGAAAAAGCGGCTGGGCCTTGCCCGGGCCATCCTCCAGAACCGGCCCATCGTCCTTCTCGACGAGCCCACGGCGGCCCTGGATGAGGCGACGGCGGAGGCGGTACGCAGCTCCATCCGAGAGAATTTCGCAGGAAAGACGCTCCTCATCGCCACCCACGACGAGAAGCTCCTGAAGCTGGCTGACCACATCATCGAATGGGAGGTGGCAAGATGAACCGTATTCTCGCCCTCACAACTCCTGGGGCCCTGGCTCCGGTGCTTCTCGTGAGCCTCCTGGCCCTAGGCTCTGGGATTGGCCTCCTGGGGGCCTCCGCCTGGCTCATAGCCAGCGCCGCGCTCGAGCCTCCCCTCTACACCCTCGCCATCGGCATCACGGCTGTCCGGGCCTGCGGCATCGGTCGGGCGGTCTTTCGCTATCTGGAGCGACTCCTCTCCCATCGGGTGGCCTTCCGGAGCCTTACCCGCATCCGCATCGCCCTCTACGACTTTACCGCTGGAATCCTGCCCCTGCGGGAGGGGCCGGCCAGGCAGGGGGATTTCCTCCGGGATCTCTTGAAGGGCTCCGACGCCCTCCGGGATTTCTTCGTGCGGGCCCTGCTGCCTCCTGTATCCATCTCCATCGCCACGGGGCTCATCACCTATTTCCTCGCCCAGGTTCTGGATCTTGCCGCCCTGCTGCTTCCCGCCTTTCTGCTGGTGCGGCTTGCCCTGCCGCTCTTTTTCCATACGCCCGTCGAGGCGGAGCAGCAGGAACGGGATGCGGCCTACCGATCCCTGCTGCTGGACCGGAGCGCGGGCCGGGAGGAGCTGATGGCGGCGGGGGCGATTCCCGCCCTGGGGACCCTCGACCAGCCCGCCCAGGCACTCCTTGATGCCGACACGGCAACTGCCAAGCGGGATACCCGCCTCGATGCCCTCGGCACCCTCCTCGATGCTGTCCTTCTCGTGCTTTTGCTGCTCGTTCTCTCCTTCCCGGTTCGCCGGGGGGAGATAACGGGCATCACCCTCGGCGTATGGTTCCTGCTACTCCAGTCCCTCCTCATCGAGTGGAACACCCTCCCGGAGGCCCTGCGGCAGATGAAGAAGAGCCTCGCCGCCTCGGAAAGGCTTCTCTTGGATGGCTGGGATATCAGACGGGAGAAGCGGACGCCCCAGGCCTCCTTTTCCTTCCCAAAGAGGGAGTCCCCCCTTCTCACGGCGGAGCACATTTCCTTCTCCTACGAAAAGGGCGCCCCCATCCTCACCGACGTGTCCTTCCAGCTGGAGCGCGGCCAGCACATGGCCATCCTCGGTGCCAGCGGCGCAGGGAAGACGACGCTGGCCCAGCTTCTTCTCCGGGTCTGGCCGCCGGAGACGGGGAGCCTCTCTCTGCGAGGCGTCCCCTACGAGAAAATTCCCAAGGGTGCCTTCCACCGGGAAATCGTCGCCCTGCCCCAGGGCTCCGTCCTCTTCGCCGCCTCCCTCTGGGAGAATTTCAAGCGGTACCGGCCGAACCTCAGCGAACAGGATGTCCTCCATGCCCTCCAGGCGGCCCAGCTCACCGAGCTGGTGGAGGCAATGCCGAAGGGGCTCGACACCCCCATCGGGCCAGACGGGGCCTTCCTCTCCGGAGGCCAGCGCAACCGTCTGCTGACGGCCATCGCCCTCGCGGGAGAGGAGGAAATCCTCCTGCTGGACGAGCCCACAGCAGGCCTCGACCGGGCCACGGCAAAGAGGCTCCTGCAGGCGGTGCTCGCAGAGGCAGATGAGCGGCACAAGACCCTCCTTCTCATCACCCACGAGAAGGAATACGCCGCCCTCCTTCCGAAAGTGCTTCGCCTCTGACTACCTTTTCCCCCCCTGCAATCTATGGTATACTGAAGTACGCATCAAAATAAGCCGCAGGCATTTGCTGCGGCTTTTCTATTCTGATATTCGGAGGCTTTTATGACACAGGATACCTTCCATAAGCTCGTTCACCTGGTCTGCGATTCGCCGGCCCATCCGCCGGAAAATCTCTTTGCGGGCGGCATGGACGACTGGCACGCCAGGGCGCGGCTCGCCCACTTTCTCGCCCTGCAGGGCATCGACAAAAAGGAAGAGGCCGCGGAGCTCTTCTATAGCGTCACGGAGGCGGACTACGACGAGGAGTCCTCTGAGGACGTGGAGGAATACGCCTACGCCCTCCAGCGGCTTTCCCGCATGAACCGGGAGTCAGAGCGGCTGGAGGAGGCCCTGAAATACATCGACCTCGCCATCGAGGCGGCAGAGTCCACCGACTTCCTCTACAAGTACATCACCCGGGGCGAGCTCTGGGCCGACCGGTGGAACCTCCTCCATAGGCTGGGCCTGGCACGGGACGCGGAGGCTGAGGTGGATGAGCGCCTCGAGGCCTTCAAAGAGCTGCCGGAGCACCA
>CAMCBT010000053.1 GCA_945873115.1 uncultured Mitsuokella sp. | reverse complement strand
CGAACATCTCCACGAAGTCGGAGCCGGAGATGGAGAAGAAGGGAACCCCCGCCTCCCCGGCCACAGCCCGGGCAAGAAGCGTCTTGCCCGTGCCCGGAGGGCCGAAGAGCAGCACGCCCTTCGGGATGCGGGCCCCCAGCTCGTTGAACTTCTTCGGCTCCTTCAGGAACTCCACGACCTCCTCCAGCTCCTGCTTCGCCTCATCGGCACCGGCCACATCGGAGAAGTTGACCTTTATCTTGTCGGCGCCGCTCATGCGGGCCCGGCTCTTGCCGAAGGTCATGACTCGGCCGCCCCCCGGCTGGGCGTTCTGCATGATGAAGAAGCAGACCCCCAACAGGAGGAGGATGGGCAGCACCGAGGAGAGGAGCGAGGACCACCAGGGGGGCTCCGGCGGATTTGCCGCGTCGATTTCAATGTTCTTCGCCTTCAGCCGGTCGTAAAGCCCTGCATCGCTGTAGGGCTCATCCGGCGTCACCGTGTAGAACTCGGAGCCATCGGTGAGAGTGCCCTTGATCGTGTTCTTTGTGAAGACGACCTTCGTCACATCCCCCTTGTCCACCTGGCTCAGGAACTGCGTATAGCCAATCTCACGCTTCTGGGCATTGCGCGTCGAAAAGTAATCGCCGAGTGAGACGGCGATCAGGATGATCAGCAGCCAAAAGCCCACGTAGCGGAGCATCTTGTTCTGTCCATTCAAACCATTCAATCCATCAGCCTCCTAAAACAGGTCATGCCTGCGCTTTATGCATCGTCTTTCAGGACCGGTAAATATCCGGCTTCAGCACGCCGATATAGGGAAGGTTGCGATAGACCTCCGCATAGTCGAGACCATAGCCCACCAAGAACTCATCAGGGACCTCTGCGCCCAGATAGTCGATGTCCACATCGACAGCCCGGCGGGAGGGTTTGGAGAGCAGGGCGCAAAGCTTTATGCTCTTAGGCTTCCGCTCCTTCAGGATGCGCAGGAGATAGTGCATCGTCGTGCCGGAGTCGATGATGTCCTCAACGATGATGACATGCTTGCCCTCGATATCGTAGTCCAGATCCTTCAGGAGCTTCACGGAACCGCTGGTGCTGGTAGCATTGCCATAGCTGGAGGCAATCATGAAGTCAAACTGCACCGGGATGGAAATGCTGCGGACGAGATCCGTGTAGAATACCACAGCCCCCTTCAGGATGCCCACGCAGAAGACGGTCTCCTTGGCATCCCTGTAGTCCGCCGAAATCCTCTCCCCCAGCGCCTTGACCTTCGCCTTCAGCTCTTCTTCCGTAAAGACAATGCGCTCAATATCATCATGCATCATAGGATAGTCCTCTCAATCTATAAAGTATCAGCATTCTCATTGTACCCTATCCAAATGAAAATGCAAGGCAGGATTTCCTTTTTTTATTGGAAAATGCGCCGAACGGCGAAACCCCGGCACCCAGAGCACCTCATTACCCATGGCCAGCAGGGGATAGGAGGCCCGCTCCTCCCGCGGGAGCTTCCCATCGATGAATACCTCCTTGATTTTCTTCCGCCTGCCCTCCCCGAGGAGGATGAAGTCCCCCGGCTGCCTCCCTCGGAGGCAGAGGCCGGGAAGCGACCGGCCCCCATCCATAGCAAAGTCCCAAGCTGTGCCCTGGGGCACTTTCCCGGAGACGGGAGCAGCCGTCAGCCGATAGGCCCCCCACGTTGTCACGCCGGGAAGGGTCACGGGCACCGCCGCGAAAGGCTCTGCCTCCTCCTCTCCGGCAGAAAAACAGCAACTGCCATAGCGGATAAGGGCGCAAAAGCCGCAGGGCATGGAAAGCGTGCCGTTTCTCCGCTCCGCCAGAAATCGGAGCAATCGCTCCACATGGGAAAAGTCCAGATCCTTCTCCGTCGCCGTCTCCCGCCAAAGGCGCCGCAGAGCCCGTCTCTGGAGGGCCAAAGGAAGGGCAAGGATCCCCTCCACGAGGATTCCCTTCCCCTGCCGAAGGCTCCACCACCGCTCGGAAAGGAGCGCCTCCAAAAGGGAGGATTCCTCCGCCGCGATGTCCGAAAGAATCCCCAGAGCCCGGGAAAGGCTCGGGTTCTCCTGGCGAAGCAGGGGCAATATGGTGCGACGGAGGCGGCTGCGCGTCGCGTCCAGCTCATCATTTGTCGCATCGTGTCGGGGCTTTAGGCCCCGATCCCGGCAGTAGGCCTCTATCTCCTGCCGCGACAGGGCGAGGAAGGGCCGGATGAGGCGGCCGGTCTTCGGGCGGATTCCCGCCAGCCCATCCGTCCCTGTCCCCCGCAATATGCGCATGAGGAGCGTCTCTGCCTGGTCATCCTGATGATGGCCCGTCGCCACAAGAGTCCCCTCCCCCGCCGTGCGCCAGAGGAAGTCGTACCGCGTCTCCCTGGCCGCCAGCTCCAAGGAAATCCCCTGCGCCCGGGCAAGGGCAGGGACATCCGCCGACTCCAGGAAAAAGGGCACCCCACGCTCCCTGCAAAAGGCTTTCACAAAGGCAGCGTCCGCGCGGGAGGCCTCCCCACGGATTCCATGCTCAAAATGAGCGGCCTGGACAGAAATCCCCAGGGTGCGCCGGAGCTGGAGGAGCATATCCAGGAGTGCCAGGGAGTCCGGTCCTCCGGAGCAGGCCACGAGGACCGTATCCCCGGACGCAAGGAGTGCCTGCTGCCTGATAAAGGCCTCAACTTTTTTCAGCATGGGAGCCTCCCGAAACAGGAAAAGCACCCTTTTGCAAGAGTGCTTTTTCAGATGATGTACGTCGCCTTATGCCCGGCGGGATCCACGGCCACCGCGCTTGGAGTCCGTCTTACGGCGAAGATCCGTCATGCGCTGATCGCTATCCTTCAGGAAGTGGGAGAGTTTCTCCTCGAAGGAGCGGGAGAAATGCCCATCCCGCCCCCCCATCTTGCGGGGCGGGCGCGGTGCGCGCATGGGCGCAGCATCAGCCGGGGCGGCAGACCTCTCAGCAGTGGAGGCAGCTTCCTGCGTCTGCTTGATGGACAGGCCAATCTTGCCCCGATCATCGATCGTCAGCACCTTGACGCGCACCTTGTCGCGCTCTGCGAGAAAATCGTGGACATCCTTCACATACTCATCGGCAACCTCCGAGATATGGACAAGACCCGTCTTGCCCTCCGGCAACTCGATGAATGCCCCGAAATTCGTGATGCCCGTTACGACACCGTCCACCACGTTGCCAATTTCAATCGACAATGAAATGCTCCTCCTTCACCTAGAACGACGGTTGATTGTTTATAAAATATACATAAATGCCAGACTTTATTATAAACGCCGCAAGCCTGGCCTGTCAAGGCAAACGCCATGACTATACGCCCACCTTACGGACTTTATTCACCCCTGCAACGGCTCCGGTGATATGAAAAACGGCCGCCTCATTTCGAAGCGTCCGACTTCCTTCCCATGCGATAGGGAAGCTCGCCAGCACGGGTCATGCCGAGCTCCTCCCGAGCAAGCTTTTCGATATAGGGAAGCTGCTGGAGATTTTCCTTCTCCTGCAGGAGCTGGCCATGCTCCTTCTGTGCCGCAGCGAGGCGCGCCTCCGCCTCCACCTGCTGGCGCCCCATCTCGTGGATACGGACCTGCTGGGTGATGAGAATGACGGAGAAATAGACGATAATGCCGCATAGAACCAGCGTGAACCAGCTGATTCCCCGCCTTTTCCTTTTGACAGGTTCCATGAGCAACATCCTTTCCCTCGCAAGGAGGCATAGCTTACTTTGCAGACCACTGGAAATAATCCGTTCCGACGATGCGGCGAAATACTGAGTGGCAATAGGGACAGCGAAAATGATCCATCACGTTCTCCATATCTGCCTTCCCGTCGACGATGCGCACGGGCTGTCCCTCAACGAAATCCATGCGCTCCCCACAGCGGGGGCAGGGGCATTTCCCATCTGCCTCCCGCGTGAGAATCATGGGCGGGATATCCCCCGTGCGCAGGAGACGCTTTTTCGTCTTTGGCGCAGAAGGCGGTGGCGGCGGATCCATGGGATGATCCTCAAAGAAGCCCGAGCCCAGAAGCTCCCGATAATATACACCGCACTTCGCGCATTCGTATTTGGGCTGGGTGGCCTCCATATTCACCCGGCCATTTACGATTTCAACAACGCCGCCCGAGACATGATGAAGCATTCGTCCACAGGTCGGGCAGAAGTAGCCTGCACCTTTCTTCACCAATTTGACGAGTGCCATGGTCTTCCCCTAAGTCCTCTTTCCTTGCGCCAAGCACAGGCAGCACGTACCGTACCGGGCGAAAAGCCACTAAATTACAAAATATCTCTTCCAAATATATCTATATTCCCCGTCCCCAACAAAATCCCCTCCCTCTAAATAAAATTTTATCTTGTTTTGGAATATACGGAAAGAATATGCGCTGCAATATCGCTGGCAGCCCGAGGGCGAGCACAGCACTTTGCTGCCGCCTGCATGGCGGGGAGCCTTTCGCGCAAAATCCCCCGTACGGCCTCGGCGATGGACTCCCCGGGATGGAGCCAGACGGCTGCCCCATGGTGGGAGGCATATATGGCATTATCCGTCTCCGGCCCCGGTATCGGATCGTGAAGGAGCATGGGGAGCGAGAGGGCGAAAGCCTCGCTCATGGTGAGGGCGCCGGGCTTCGTGAGGAGGAGATCGACTGCCCGCATGAGCAGGCGAACCTGATCCGTATAGCCATAGGCCAGCACATTGTGATGGGTGTGATCAGCAAAGTCCAGCACCCGCTCCCGAAGGCGCTCATTACGTCCCGCCACCACAATGAGCGTCAGACGCTCCTCGATGGATTCCAGGGCCAGGAGGCTCTCCTCGATATCGCCAAGACCCAGCCCCCCGCCCATGAGCAGGATTGCCCTCTGCCCCGAGGGGATGGCAAGGACGCTGCGGACGCGGTCCCTGTCCGCCCCATCGACGGAAGAGGTCGCAATAGGAATCCCATCTGCAAAGAGCTTCTCCTCAGGAAAGCCCAGCCGCATCATCTCCTGCCGCATGGTCTCCGTCGCCATAAAGTAGCAGTCCACATGACGGGACAGCCAAATCTGGTGGAGGGAGTAGTCCGTCATGACAGTCGCGAGAAAAAAAGGCTTCTTCCCATGCAGGAGGGACGCCGCTCCCTCGGGAAAGGGATGGGTGCACACGACGATATCCGGCTGATAGCGCCTAAGAAGCCGATGGAGGGCCGGCAGCATCGTGTAGGAAAAGGCGGAGCGCACGAGGCCTCCCCCCGAGCTGTTGCCCGCCACGTGGTAAAAGATATCGTAGATATTCGGCACAAAGCGCAGCATCACGAGGTAGATGGCCTTAAGGAGCGCATGAAAGAGGGAGATGCGCCGGGCCATGAAGTCCACCGTGGTAATCTCCGCCTCCGGAAGGAGACGTCGAAGCTCGATTGCCACCGCCTCCGCCGCCTTCACATGGCCGGAGCCGATGGAGGCAGAGAGGATGAGAATGCGCTTTTTCACGCCGTCAAGCCCCCATCGATGCCATAAACGGCCCCTGTGATGAAGGCCGCCTTCTCCGAGGCGAGGTATGTGATGAGGGCGGCTACCTCCTCCGGCCTGCCGATGCGTCCCAAAGGGTAGACCGCGGCCATCTCCCGGAGTGCCTCCTTCCGTGGAAGGGACGAGGCCGCTAGCTGGGCCTCCACCATGGGAGTTGCAATATCGCCGGGGGCCACCGCATTGACCCGCACGCCCTTCGGTGCCAGCTCCAGGGCCAGAGCCCGGGTGAAGAGAGTGATGGCCCCCTTAGCAGCGCAGTAGGCCGCCGCAAAGTAATTGCCATGGACACCTGCATCAGATCCCACGCAGACGATATTTCCCTTTCGCCGCTTGAGATAGGGTATGGCCTCCTGCACCAGGAAGAGGGTGCCATAGACATTCGTATCAAAGATATCCCGAAGCCTCTCCTCCTCTAAATCCGTAAAGGCCCCCTCTTCGTAGATGCCGGCATTTGCCACCAGGATGTCAATTCCCCGGAAGACAGCATCCGTATGGTCCACCGCCTTATGGCAATCCTCTTTCTTGCGCACATCTGCCGGGTAGAATTCCACACGCTTTCCGAAGCGCGATAGCTTTTCGAGGGCCTCCCTGCCCTTCTGGCTGCTGCGGCTCACCAGCATGACATTTGCGCCCTCTGCCAAAAAGGCCTCCGCCGTAGCCAAGCCAATGCCTGACGTACCGCCGGATAGGAGTACCCTTTTCCCAATGAGCCCCATTTCCATTTCCTGCACCGCCTTTTCGAAAAAAATAGGCTGCTTTATGTGCCATCTGCGCAAACGCGGCAGAGACACACAAGGCAGCCTTTCGGTCAAGACCTTATGCGTTCACAGCATCCTTAAGAGCCTTGCCTGCCTTGAAGACAGGGTTCTTGGAAGCCGGGATCTGGATTTCCTCATTCGTGCGGGGGTTGCGGCCGGTGCGGGCAGCACGGTCCTTCACCTCGAAGGTGCCAAAGCCAATCATCTGGACCTTGTCGCCCTCGACGAGAGCCTGCTGAACCGTCTCAAAGAATGCGTTGACTGCCTTCTCGGCATCCTTCTTCGTCAGACCGGCTTTTTCTGCAACATTTGCTACCAATTCATTTTTGTTCACAATCGTAGCCTCCTTAAAAATTGAAGCGGTTACGCCCCGTCCCAAATGGCTCGTGGCGATTCGTCTATCAAAATTTAACAGAAACGCCTTGAAAAATCAAGGGGTTTCGCAAAAATAAAGCCTGGAGCGCATAAAAATTTGTGATTTTTCCAAACAAATCTAGGAAATCCTACCTATTTGCATAGACGACTTTGCATAGACGACAAGGGAGGTCAGATGGTCGATATCCTGCTGGCGATCCAGCTCATAGAGGGGTATCTCCCGCACAGACTCATCGGGAAGGGCCAGGCTATGGAGATAGATGGCCCTCGCCTCGTCGCCATAGTGATCCATGAGGGCGAGCTTCAGATCTGAGGCCACGTGGGGGCTGTACACCTGGGTCACGAGGAGCGTATGGGGAAGGCGCCCCTCCATGCGGTAGAGGAAGCCCTCCACGTCGCTGGCATCGAGGATGGTGAGGCCCTCCACTGGATCCAGTGCGAGGCGGGCGCAGAGCACCTCCACAAAGCTCATGGCCGGAAGAATATTGAGCGTCACGTCCCGCCCCTTCGAAAGCTCCCGCAGGAGCACCACCGTCCGCTCTGCCACGAAGGGACTGCCGGGCACCGCATAGGTAAGGGGGCCCTTCTCCGCCCTCGCGAGGAGATCTTTCGCTATCGCCTCGTAGAGGGAGGCAAAGTCCTCTGCCTCCTCATAGAAGGAGTCGTAGGAGGAAAAGGGAATCTTGCGGCTCCTGAGCTCCTTCACCGTGGGATGTATGCAGGTCCTGAGGAATAGGGGCTGCTCCCGCCGGAAGACATCCCAGGTCTCCTCCGTGATGAGTCCCTCCCGGCCGGGGCCAAGCCCCACAACAGTAAGTTCAGCCATTTGCCTCTTTCCTTTCTTCCATCTTCTCCATGGCCCCCTCCTCCTCCGAAGCCAGCATGAGGGTGCGGGTCACCACATTCAGGATATCCTTCTGCCACTTGGGTGGTAGCGTGATCCGAAAGCCCGCCTGCTCCGGCAGACTCTTAATACTCCGGCCGAAGAAATGGTCGAGAGCCAGAAGCCCTCCTGTCGGCAGCTTCTTGCCCGGCAGGAGATAGAAGCTCACGGCCCCCGGTGTCTCCTGCACCGTCTTTAGCGACAGCCTGCGGGCATAGTTTTTGATGCGGGCGATGGCAAGGAGCCTCATGACGGGCTTCGTGGGCTCGCCGAAGCGGTCGATGAGCTCGTCGATGAGGGCGGGAATCTCCTCATTGTCCCGGATGGCCACGATGCGCCGATAGACCTCCAGCTTGTGCATGGCGTCACTGATATAGTCGCTATCGATATAGGCATCCACCGTCATGTCGATATAGGGCTCCGGGGGCACATCCTCCGCCTTTTCTCCCTGCCGGAGACGCTCCACCGCCTCCTCCAGGAGCTTCACGTACATCTCGAAGCCCACGGAGGCGATATGGCCGTGCTGCTGGGCCCCCAGGAGATTTCCCGCCCCGCGTATCTCCAGATCGCGCATGGCAATCTTGAAGCCGGCCCCCAGCTCTGCGAAGTCCTTCATGGCCTGGAGCCGCTTTTCCGCCGTCTCCGTGAGGACCTTGTCCGCCTGGTAGATGAAATAGGCAAAGGCCATGTGATGGGAGCGGCCGACGCGCCCCCGCATCTGGTAGAGCTGGGAGAGGCCGAAGTGGTCGGCGTTGTATACGAGTATCGTATTGGCGTTGGCGATGTCGAGGCCGTTTTCGATGATGCTGGTGGCGAGGAGCACATCGTAGGCTCCCTCGTAGAAGTCCATCATGACCTTCTCCAGGAGCTTCTCGCTCATCTGTCCATGGGCCGTCATGATGCGGGCCTCCGGCACGAGGGCCTCCAGGCGGCGGCGCATGTGGTCGATGGTATCCACCCGGTTGTAGACGAAGTAGACCTGCCCGCCCCTCCGTAACTCTCGCTTGATGGCATTTGCGATGATGGCATCGCTGTTTTCCACCACATACGTCTGCACCGGGAAGCGCTCCGCCGGCGGCGTCTCGATGACGCTCATATCCCGGGCCCCCACGAGAGACATGTGAAGCGTCCGGGGGATGGGCGTGGCGGAGAGCGTCAGCACGTCGATGCCATCGGCGAGGCTCTTGATTTTCTCCTTCTGCTTCACGCCGAAGCGCTGCTCCTCGTCCACGATGAGGAGCCCCAGATCCTTCCAGAGAACCTTTTTCTGATTGAGTATCGCATGGGTGCCGATGAGGATATCCACCTGCCCGAGGCGCACTTTCTCAAGGGTTGACCTTTGCTGCTTTGCCGTGCGGAAGCGGCAGATTACATCCACCGTCGGCGCGAAGTCCTGGAAGCGGGCCACGAAGGTCTGGTAGTGCTGCTGGGCCAGAACCGTCGTGGGCACGAGAACGGCCACCTGCTTGCCGTCCATGGCAGCCTTATAGGCCGCCCGGATGGCCACCTCCGTCTTGCCGAAGCCCACGTCGCCGCATAGGAGGCGCTCCATGGGCTTTTCCTTCTCCATGTCCGCCTTGATCTGTGCGATGGCCTTCAGCTGATCCTCCGTCTCCTGATAGGGGAAGGCCTCCTCGAACTCCCGCTGGCTGCTGTCATCCGGCGGGAAGGCCGTGCCCTTGGCATTCTTGCGCTTGGCGTAGATTTCGATAAGCTTCTTGGCGATGTCCTCCACGGACTTCTTCGCCCGAGCCTTCGCCTTCGTCCATTCGGTGCCCCCCATGCGATGGAGCCGGGGCACCTCCCCCTCCGTGCCGATGTACTTCTGCAGGAGGCTCACCTGGTCCGTGGGCACGAAGAGCTTGTCGTCGCCGCCGTACTTGATATGGAGGTAATCCTTGTGGACGCCCCCCACCTCCAGCGTCTCCACCCCCAGGTACTTGCCGATGCCATGGGCCTCGTGGACCACATAGTCCCCCGGCCGGATATCCCGGAAATGGGCGATGCGCTCCCCCTGGCCATTGCTGCGGCGAGCGGGGGCCGTGCGCCGCTTCGCCCGGCCAAAGATATCCTGCTCCGTCACCACGACAAGCCGGGCAGAAGCCATCTCAAAGCCGGAGGACAGGTACCCTAGGCGTATGTTCACCGCCCGCTCGCTATAGGGATCCTCCGGCTCCCCCACCAGGGAGGGGATGCGCTGTTTTGCCAGCATGTCATGCATGGCATTCGCCTTGTCTTTCGAGGAGAGCAGGAGAACCACCGTCTGCTTCTGCCCAAGCCAGCGGCCAAGCTCCCCCTCGAAGAGCTCCAGTTGCCTCTGGAAGGGTGTCATCTGGGTCGCCTGGGTGCTGATGGCCGCGGATGATTCCACCCCCGGGATCTGCTGGAGCATGAGGGCGGAGTATACGGCTGTCTGGGGCCGAGCCGCCTCTGTCAGCTGCTCCCAGGAGAAGATGGTATCCTTTCTCTCCGGGACCTCCGCCACCATGCGGCGGATCTCCTCCCGCAGGCGGGCCGGCTCGTCGAATACGAGAAGCCCCTTTTGCAGGAAGGAAAAGAAGGGCGCATGCTGCTCCTCCTTCTCCATAGTACGAGCCAGGGGAAAGAGCACCGCCTCCCGGACGGTCTCCCGGGAGCGCTTCGTATCCACGTCGTAGACCCGGATGGAGTCAACCTCATCATCGAAGAACTCTATGCGGATGGGTGCCACCGCATTGACGGGGAAGATATCCACGATGCCGCCCCGGGCGGCGAACTCGCCAATATGCTCCACCTCGTCCGCATGGCTGTAGCCGAGCTCCACTAGGTTCTTCAGGAGCTGCTCCCGAGGCAGCACGGCGCCATTCTTCAGCGTGATGCTCCTGCCCCGGAAGGCTGCAGGTGTTATATCGTGCTGGACACCTGCCTCTATATCCGCGAGCACCACGCACTGCCGCCCCTCGGCGAGGCGCACGAGGATATCCATGCGCCTCGCCGCCCGCTCCAGGCCCTTCGCCTCCGCCGCCACGGCGGAGTCATCCACCTGGGGCAGCAGAAGGACAGGCCTGTCGGGCAGAAGCGACGCGAGAGAATCTCGCCAGTCATTCATTGCCTCCCGCCCATGAACGAGAACAACAAGAGGCCCCTCCAAGTCCCGAACGCAGGCCGCAAAGGCCGCATACTTCACCGATCCCCCCAGTCCATAGAGGAGTGCCTGCCGGGGCCGCTTTCCTACCGCCGCCAGCAGCCGCTCCACCGCAGGATCTCGCTTCATTGCCTCAAAAAGCTGCTTCATCTATCCATCCCTCAAACACGGAAAAACGAGGCTTCCAACCGAAAGCCCCTGAAATATTCTGAACATGACGAAAGAAGCACCCAAAGGCGCCCCTCTTGACTGCTGTCTATTTTACCCAATACCAAGTATTTCGTCAAGGATGGCCTGTCCAAAATCCTATATTCTCCCTTGTAGATTTTCTCCGCGCTTTTCACCGCGCTTCTCGATTTTTCGGCACCTCCTCTATCCCTGCAGGGCTCTTTTTCTTGTAGATTCGGATATTCCATGCACGCAGTCCTTCTCCCTGCACTTCCTGGGAATCCCAGAGAAGCTCATAGTCCGGGTCATCCTTCAAATAGGTATAGAGTATGGTATCCTCCTCCCCGGAGGTGACAAGATGGGTGAAGTGATACTTATCCAGGAAGGTCTTGTAATCCATCATCCCGTTTTTCACAAAGAGGTACTCAAAGAGAATATCGTCCTTTTTGTTCAGGGACTTCATATAGACCTCGGCGCGGGCATCGATGTAGGGCTTCCAGCCCTTGAAAATGAAGGCGTCCCCTGTCTGATAGCCGGTATAAAGCCGGGCTTTTTCGGGCGTGGTGTCGGCGCGGAGCACCTCTTCTGCCCGGAACAAGGTCTTCTCTGCCTGGGGCATCTCAATGGAGTGCCCCACAATCAAGGAGAGGGAAAGCAGGAATATCGTGCCCACCAGAGCGGATAAAAGCCGCAGGGAAAAATCCTTCCTCTCCCCCGCTCCCTTCCATAGGAACGCAATGCCAAAGGAAAGAACTGCAAAGAGGATAAAAAGGCCTCCATAAAGAGCTGTCCCTCCCGGCATGAGAATTACCGCCGAGGCATCCCCTTTTATGCCCACAAACAGGGCTGTGAGGATTATGACGAGCATGAAAAGCTTTCGGAAGCGCACTGCCTGCGGACTCCTGTCAAGCGTCAGCCGGAGCCCGCTCCACCCTCGCCAGCAATAGCCCAGCGGCATGGTAGCCAGCAGGAAAAACAAAAAGCCGCTGCGCATGTGCATGAGCGCCAGGAGCGACATGCCCGCCACGAGGAGGACGTAGCGCAGGGGCATCTTCGCCCGGGCGTAGGCCAGCAAGAGCACCGTATACAGGATGAGCAGGGCCTTGCCAAAGGGGGTGGCCCAGCTGGGGGCGCGCATCTCGTCGATGGCTGCATTCACGGCCTCATTGC
Source organism: uncultured Mitsuokella sp. (assembly GCA_945873115.1). GTDB lineage: Bacteria > Bacillota > Negativicutes > Selenomonadales > Selenomonadaceae > AWVT01. The sequence continues at coordinate 2,935 of CAMCBT010000053.1, read as the reverse complement.
CATAGGAATGGAAAAGATAGGTCATGGCCTCCGGGCCATAGGGATTCAGAAAGCCTGACAATAGGGAAAGGACAAGCACGAAGAGAATCGCCTTGAAGCTCCAGCCCGTCTCGAGGGGCCGGAGCCACGAGAGGGACAGGTGCCCCTTCAGGAGCACCTCTGCCCCATAGGGGAGCAGCAGCACGAAGAGCATGAGCCACATGGCGGCATGCATATTGATAAGCAAGGCAGAAAGGACGGGAATCGCCGGGAGGAGATAGCCCCTTGGCCGTCGGGCGTAGCTCTCCAGCACGTAAATCTCCCCCAGCAGCAGAAGAGAGGAGAAAATCTGGGGCCGCTCCGTCAGGAAGAAGATGGAAATGACGACACCCATGATGAGGGCAAGAACTGCCGCTAAATCGCGGTTGCTGCTGACAAGCAGAAGCATCCGATAGTAGGCGGCGATAAGGACGAGGCCCATGAAGTAGGTAAAGCCATGGAGGAGCGCCGTCCCGCCGAAGGAATAGAGCTCCCAGAATAGGACAGCAGAAAGCCACTGCTGCATGATGAAGTGAAGCCCCTCGTGCATGGAAAAGGGATCCACATGGGGAAAGCCATGCTCCACCACATAGCGGCCATGAGCCAGCAGGAACCAGAGATCCGTATTCAGGGTGCGAAAGCGGGTGATGACGCCGAAGAACATGGCGAAAAGCAGGATATAATGCTTCTGCTTCTCCGCATCCAGCTGCAAGATCTTCATTTGGCACTCTCCTCGTGATATTCCTTTTCCGTATTCACATTCCAGACGGCGGTCTTGTCCTTAGAGCCACGCTTTATGGTGCGGACGGCCGCGAGAGCCGAGAGCATGGAGTGATCCATATTGTTGTAGCGATGCTGGCCATTGCGACCGACGCAGAAGAGATTCTCGATGCCGGAGAGATACTCCTCCACCCGGGGGAAATCCTTGTAGGTGCCGAAATAGGCAGGGTATGCCTTCTTCATGCGGATGAGGCAGCTCTTCTCCACCCGCTCCTTCTTGATGAGGCCGATGGCCTCCAGCTCCCCTGCGGCGAAGTCAACGAAGTCTGCATCCGGCATCGTCCACATGTCATCCCCCTCCTGGCAGAAATACTCAAGGCCGATCCACACCTTGTGCTCCGCATCCTCCACCATGTAGGGAGACCAGTTGTTGAAAATCTGGAGGCGGCCCAGCTTCACCTCCGGCTCCTGGACGTAGATCCAGCAGTCCGGCACGATATTGCCGAGGGTCGGATAGTCCGTCTCATTCGAAACCTCCATCTTGTCCACCAGGAGACCCGCCGTCATGAAGTCGCGATACGGCAGGCTCACAGCCGTCTCCAGCACATCCCGCGCCACCTGGGGGCGGGGCAGCCGCTCCACCAGATCCTTTATGGGCATGGAGGAAATGATGTAGTCGGGCCGGATTACCCGCTCGCCCTCACCATCCCGCACATGGACGCCTTCGATATGCTCCCCCTCCATATCGAAGGAGACGGCCTCCGTCTCCATAAGGATCTCACCGCCCATTCTCTTGACTTCCTCCGCCACGTGCTCCCAGAGCTCGCCGGGGCCGTGCTTCGGATAGATGAACTCCTCGATGAGGGAAGCCTCCTGCTCCTTCGATGTAATGCCGAGGGCGCGGCAGAAGAAGTCCTTCAGCGCCCGATAGAGAGACACGCCCTTTATGCGCTGGGCGCCCCAGTCGGCACCGATGTCCTTCGGTGCCCGGCCCCAGACCTTCTCCGTGTAGTCCCGGAAGAAGGTGCGGTAGAGCTCGCCGCCGAAGCGGTTCACCATGAAATCCTCGAGATTCTTCTCCTCCCGCTTTGACACGCAGGAAAAGAGATAGCTCACACCGATGCGCAGCATCCGAAGGAGGCCGAGATTCTTGATGGTCTCGCCGCTGAGCTTCACGGGGTACGAGAAGAAATGATGGAGATAGCGGATGCGGGAGATGCGGCGGCGATGGAGAAAGACCGCATCCTCCCCATCGGGATCCGGGCCGCCGGGAGTGAGCTGGGTCTTTCGACCCAGCTTCTTGTCGTCCATGGAGGGGGCGCCCTGCAGAGGGAGCATCTTCGCCCAGAAGTCCGTGACCTCCTTCGACTTTGAGAAGAAGCGATGGCCGCCGATATCGATGCGATTTCCCTCGAAGCGCACCGTGCGGGAGATGCCGCCCACGATATCGTCCGCTTCTATGATAATTGGATGAATGTCCGTTTCCTGTAAAAAAGAATAGGCGGCAGTCAGCCCCGCAGGGCCCGCGCCTATGATAAGTGCTGTTTTCATATTTGACCAGAGTCCTCCACAAGTGGCTGAAAGACAAAGATTTTCCGACCAAGATAATTCCAGAAGAACACGATGCCCGTCACGAAGAGCTTCACGATGAGATAGTTCGCGAGGAGAAGCTCCGTGCCGATATACATGCCGAGCTCCGTCAGGAGAAGCCCGATCCCGCCGATGACGAGAATGCGGATGAAGTCCGAGACGGACTCCCCCCGATGGCTGGCTACGACGGCGACATCACGAAAGACGAATTTTACAGATAAGTACGTGTTGACTGTGATGCCGCCGACAAAGCCCAGGAACGTGGCTGCATAGACACTCCAAAAGGCATCGGGCAGAAGGAAGGTCTTTGTTATATAGAGGATGCCAAAGTCCGCCAGAAAGGACACGCCGCCCACGAGAGCATAGCGGAAAAGCTCCGTGCGGACCTGTGCGCCGTGCTCTACTGCTTCCATCAGGACTCGCCTCCCTCCTCATCCGTGACAGGCATCAGGTAGATATGGCCCATGGCATCCTGCTGCAAGATGCTCTCCTTGAGAGCCTCCACAGAGTCGCCGATGGATAGGATCTGGCCTGTCACAACGAGATTGTAGAAAAGATAGGCCGGCTTCCGGGGCTCTGCTGCAGCAGAGTCTGCCGCGGCCCCCGT
>CAMCBT010000052.1 GCA_945873115.1 uncultured Mitsuokella sp. | reverse complement strand
CCCCCTAAAGCAGTTTGGTTATTTACCGTGTCTGCTTTAAGGGAATCATATCATCTATTATGCGCATCCGTACTGCTCCAGCGATAAAGGCACGAATGAGAACCACAACGGCTTATTCCGTCGATTTCTTCCCAAAGGGAAGAAAATCCAGGATTACCCCGTGGAACACATTTCCAGAGTAGAGTGCTGGGCCAACACCCTGCCAAGAAAGATACTCGGATATAAGACACCCGAGGAGTGCTTTGGGGAAGAAATGCTTGCAGCACTTACTGCATAAAGGTTCGCCGGGTGTTCAACTTATTATTGCAATTCGGGCTTAAATTTTTCACCGAGAAAAGCTTGACACATACGAGTTAATTACACATATAGACAAATGAAGGAGCAAAGAATATAATATAGAGAAAATATCAACGTTCAGAAATATGGGCTTGTGGAGGCAGACCATGAAATTCACAAAATGGCAAGGTTGCGGAAACGACTTTATCGTACTTGATTTTCTAAATAAATCAGATATAGCGTTCAATACGCTGGCAAAAAAGCTTTGCGATAGACATTTTGGTATTGGTGCAGATGGAATACTCGTTATCAGTGACTCGAATGTAGCCGATTTCCGTATGCGTCTTTTTAACGCAGATGGCAGTGAAGCCGAGATGTGCGGCAATGGAATTCGATGTGTTGCTCGGTATCTCTATGATGCTAAGCATACAGATAAATTGGAGTTTACGATAGAGACTGGTGCCGGTGCTCTGATTCCGCATTTACAGATTGATAATGGATGTGTGACGGGAGTCTGTGTCGACATGGGAGAACCCCATATTCTCCCACAAGAAATACCAGTTCAAGGATACGGGGGAGATTCCGTTATCGATCAACCCATTACCGTGCAGGGCCATACATACTGCATTACCTGTGTATCAATGGGGAATCCACATGCCGTTGTCTTTGTCGAAGACGCAGATGAATTCCCTGTTGAATACATTGGCCCGGATTTTGAACATCACACGGCATTCCCCGCACGAACCAACACAGAATTTGCAAGTGTCATAGATTCTGCACATGTCCGTATGCGCGTTTGGGAGCGTGGTGCCGGTATTACGCTTGCCTGTGGTACCGGAGCTTGTGCAACACTGGTGGCAGGTGTCCTTACAAAACGTTTAGAACGCCGTGCAGAGATAATACTCGATGGTGGAAAACTCTCGATTGAGTGGGCAAAGAATAATCACATATTTATGACGGGACCTGCTGAGTTGGTTTTTGCAGGAGAAGTAATGGATGATTAAGTATTTGCATAGTATGACAGGCTTTGGCTCATCACTGTTTGAAACGGAGGATTTCTCTGTACATGTTGAAGCAAAATCTATAAATCATCGTTACCTCGAAGTCCAGTTTCATATGCCTCGCGCATTGTCTGGTATGGAAGCGAAATTACGTCGAGCTATTTCTGATATATTATCCCGAGGAAAGCTTGACGTTTATATCTCATATCATTGCAAGAATAAGCCGTTGCAGCGTGTGGTACTTAATGAGCCGCTTGCAAAAGAATATCGCGAGGCCTTGGACAAGTTAAGTGATTTGTTGGAGTTAGATCATTGCAAAGATGTTTCCACTATTGCTGCTTTTACAGATATTCTTACGCTAGAAGAGGGCGAAGCCCACAAGGGGCTGGAAGATATTATCCTTGAGGCTTTGCAATTTGCCTTAAAACGACTTGATGCAATGCGATTGGAAGAAGGTGAGCATATTGGCGAGGACTTTCTGAAGCGAATGGAACGGATGGAGGCATATACGCAGCAGCTGGAATCCCTTGCACCAGGTTTGATAGATCTGTATAAGCAGCGTCTTATACAGAAGATCCGTACTTTGCTTCAGGATAATACGTTTGATGAGGCTCGGCTATTGCAGGAAGTTGCCATTTATGCAGACAAGATTGACTATACAGAGGAGATCGTACGCCTTCATAGCCATTTCCAGCAATTTCAGAAAATCCTTTGCGAGGAAAAAGGATCTTGTGGGCGACGACTCGACTTCTTGTTGCAGGAAATGAATCGAGAGGCCAATACGACTGCTTCAAAGGCTAATAATGCCGATGTAGCACAAATTGTCGTCCTTATAAAGAGTGAACTGGAAAAGATGCGGGAGCAAGTCCAAAATCTTGAATAAAGAGGTGCAGTTATGGATATCAAACTAATCAATATTGGATTTGGAAATTTTGTCTCTGGAAATCGGGTAATTGCAATTGTCAGTCCGGAGTCAGCACCGATAAAGCGCCTTATTCAAGAAGCACGTGATGGAAATCGCCTAGTGGATGCCACGTATGGACGTCGTACACGGGCTGTACTGATCATGGATAATGATCATATTGTTTTGTCAGCGGTACAGCCCGAAACCGTTTCGAATCGTGTCAATGATAATAATACCTTGGACGATTTAAAACCCAAAATAAAAGAAATAGAGGAGGATGTTGAATGAAAGGACTCCTTGTTGTTGTATCTGGACCGTCAGGTACAGGAAAAGGTACAGTCTGCGCTGAACTTTTGAAAGAAACAAAAAATCTTTCCTACTCGATTTCTGCAACGACTCGGCAACCACGCGTTGGTGAAGTCGATGGGGAAAATTATTATTTTTTGACGAAAGAAAGTTTTGAAGAAAAAATAAGAGAGAATGCATTTCTCGAGTATGCGAATGTATATGGAAACTACTACGGCACTCCGCTGGGACAACTAGACGAAAGAAGAGAATCAGGGGAGGATATTCTTCTTGAAATTGATACGCAGGGCGCATTAAATGTCATGAATAGGTGCCCGGATGGGGTGTTTATATTCTTGATTCCACCATCCCTTCACGAGTTGGAATGTCGGATCCGCGGAAGGGGGACAGAATCCAAAGATTCCTTGGAAAAACGTCTTTCCTCTGCAGAAGAAGAAATACGCATCGGAAAGAAGTATCAATATGTTGTCGTAAATGATACGGTGTCAAAAGCTGTACGTCAAATACAGGCGATACTGCTAGCTGAACACTGTAGAAAAGAAAAAGATTGGAAGATTGAAGAGGTACTAAAGAAATGAAGGCAAACGCAACAGTAGAAATGAGCATGGTAAATCCTTCGACGGATGCTTTGATGCAGCAGGTGGACAGTCGCTACGGACTTGTAGTTCTCGCTTCTCGACGCGCACGCCAACTCCTGGCAGGAGAGCCTATGAAGCCGCTACAGCATCATTCCACAAAAAATGTAACAAATGCATTGGAAGAAATTCTGGAAGGGAAAATCTCCTATAAAATATCAAAGGAAAATCAATAAATGATGTCATCCTTGTCAGAGCTAAACATTGTCCTGGGAGTCACCGGAGGAATTGCTGCATACAAGGCAGTTGAGCTTGCAAGCAGTTTAAAGAAACTGGGGGCAATTGTTCACGTCATTATGACAAAGGGGGCAACCTCCTTTGTTACAGAGCGACTCTTCCAGGAAATCACAGGTCAAGCTGTTGTAAGTGATATGTGGGAAAAGACACAATTCCATGTGGAACATATCGCACTTGCAAAGCTCGCAGATCTTATGATAGTGGCACCAGCCACAGCAAATATATTGGCTAAGGCTGCTGCCGGAATTGCAGATGATATGTTGACAACGACACTTTTAGCTACAAAAGCTCCCGTGTTTTATATACCTGCAATGAACACCAATATGTATGAAAATCCTGTAACACAGCACAATCTCATGCAGCTAAAAAAATACGGGGCATACATTATCGAGCCAGATTCCGGATATCTCGTCTGTGGGGTAGAGGGGAAAGGGCGCTTTCCGACTTCGGAACGAATAATAGCAGATATTTCGTCGTTTCTTGCAAAAAGCAAAACACTGATTGGTCGCAAGATTCTTGTAACGGCTGGTGGGACACGAGAGGCGCTGGATCCTGTGCGATTCCTTGGCAATCGCTCAACAGGACGTATGGGGTATGCTATTGCAGCAGAGGCTGCAAAGCGCGGTGCAGATGTCTGCTTGGTCTCTGGAATCAGTGAGCTTCCCTGTCCTGAAAATGTTCGTCGGTTATCGGTAGAATCTGCAGTGCAGATGCGTGATGCTGTGTTGCAAGAGTTTGATGCATCCGATGCTGTGATAAAAGCTGCTGCAGTGGCAGATTATCGTCCAAAGACGGTAGCTGATCAAAAAATCAAGAAGAAAGACGGGGAGCTCGTTCTTACCTTAGTCAGGAACCCTGATATTTTACAGGAGTTAGGCGAGCGCAAAAAAAAGCAAATCCTAATGGGATTTGCTGCGGAAACAGAAAATATTGAGGAGTATGCACAAGATAAGATGCATAGGAAAAATCTCGATTTTATTGTTGCAAATGATGTGTCAAAAGCAGATGCGGGGTTTGGAACGGAAACAAATCGCATCATCATTTTTGAACGGGATGGCAACAAAACAGAATATCCTGTGCTTAAAAAAAGAATTTTGGCAGGATATATTCTCGATAAAATTGAAGCAGCCATTGAAAAGCAGGGGGATGTATGATTCTCACGGCCACTGTGATGAAATATATTCCAACAAATTCATATTTCTACATAGATGACAATACAAACCATTCCTTTTTGATTGATCCCGGTGCTCAGCCAGATGCACTGATAAAAATCATAAAGGAACGTGGGCTTATCGTGGAAAAGATTCTTCTAACACATGGTCATTTTGATCATATTGGAGCAGTTTCTGTTCTACAAGATAAATTTTCTATTCCAGTTTGTATGGGAATCCTGGGACGCGAATACGTTGAAAACCCAAAATGGAATCTATCAGATCAGCTGGAAGACCCCATTGTTTTGAAAAATGTTTCCTATCTGCCGGCGGGGACGCGTCTTGTGCTGTCGTCAACGCCAAGGCATGTACTACAGATGATGGATGCTCCAGGCCATACAACGGATGGTGTGATTTATTACAGCACAGAAGATAAGGTAGCGTTTGTAGGCGATACAATTTTTGCAGGAAGCTATGGTAGGACAGACCTTTATGGTGGAAATGAAGCCACATTACTGGACACCATACGAAATGTTGTCTTCAAACTGCCTGATGATACCGTTCTTCTTTCTGGCCATTCAGAACCGACAACTGTTGCAACGGAAAAAAAGCTGGCTTGGTATGTTTAAACATGTCATCATCGCATTGATTTTGCAATCCAAAATACAAAGTAAGTGACACCTCCAGCGATGAGTGGACCTACAGCAATTCCTTTGAAGAAGAACACGCCGGCCATTGTACCAATAATAAGAGCCGGGACAACCTCCGGGGAGTCCTTCAGTAAGGTGATTCCGCTTCCTCCGGCCACTGCGGCTAGCAGCCCAGCAAGCACAGCCACAATTCCTACAGGGGTTTTGAACGACTCAATCATTGTACCAATCGTAACCGTTCCATTAGCAATTGGTACAAGTATTGCTGCTGTCAGCAAGATAATGCCCCAATTAAGTCCTTGGCTTCCTAGGGCTGAGAGCAGTGATGTTAGCCCGAAGACCTTCAGGGCAAGTACAATAATCGTAGCGTAGACAACTGTTGAATTATGACCGAGTATGCTCAGTGCCAAAACAATGAGCAAGGTGATATATTCGCTGGCCAAAAGAAACACCCCTAACAATGCTAATCTAGAGAGGGAATATGTTATATGTTACAGGATATAGCTCCCCAAAAGCTGGATAATACATATCTGCCAGAAGCCCAGCCGATGCAAAATAGTGTCATCTTTCTATTCCGAAATCACAAGGCTCTTGTACGGTCGGGTGAGGGAAAGCTCTTTCCAACCTATGAAGAGATAGGTTATCCATCCAATACAATTTATCTGTTTACCATTGGCAAGATCTCTTTCTTTTTGCTTCAAAATATCGATGATGCACCGATTCCCACGGGCTTTGTATTTGAGACGATAAGGAATATTCGATATAAAAGAATTGCCGCTCCGGCAAGTTTTTTTGCTTTTTATACAGCACTTCATCTAGCCGAGTGGTATCAAATGAATCGCTATTGCGGAGCCTGTGGGGCACCAATGAGATTGGAACGGGAGGAGCGAAGCTTGTGCTGTCCCAGGTGCAATGCCGTCGTTTACCCACGAATCAACCCGGCTGTCATCGTGGGGGTGCTGCATGAAGGCAAGATCCTTTTAACAAAATATGCAGATGAGCGAGGCATTTCCTTTGCCTTGGTTGCTGGTTTTACCGAGATAGGGGAGACCTTTGAGGAAACTGCTGCCCGTGAAGTTATGGAAGAGGTTGGGCTTAAGGTAAAGAACCTTCGCTATTACAAGTCCCAACCCTGGGGAAGTGCCGCAGATATCCTTGCAGGCTTTTATTGCGATTTGGATGGATCCGATTCCATACGGCTGGATAGGGACGAGCTTAGTCGAGCCGTATGGGCCACTCCCGATGAGGTCATCCTACAGCAGGATGATTGGAGCCTCACAAATGAGATGATGAAGCGATTCAAAGATGGGCTTCCGTGTTAAAAGCATAAAATACCGGAGAGCGTCGAACTAATATCGGCGCTCTTATTTATTCGAATCTGCTTGAGGAATAACAGCTGAAGTCGCTCGATGTTCAAGTCGATGGTTCACGTGGGCATAACGCGCTGTCACTTTGGGATCTCGTTGGCGAAGTGTTTCCTGGACAACACGCAAATCTTTAGTAGCTTGATAAAGATTTGTTCCACAGCTATGACGGAAAATATGACAGGAATAACCCGAATGCTTGAGATTTGCTGCGGTGAGTGCTCTGTTCATAATAGAGCGTATTCCATTCCGCGTAATACGACCGAGGTAATTTCGATTCGACGATGAAAGAATAAGCGGGGTAAGCATACCATCCTTTTTTACAGGATGCTCCTTCGGTATTGCATCGATATATTTCTTCAAAATGCCAAATGTTTCGTCGCAGGGGTAAATGGGATCCATACGTCCCTTTGCACCTTTTCCACGAATCATGATTGCCTTGACATCCCAGTTGATATCTTCCAAGCACGCTCGGTGAAGCTCAACATTTCGAAGCCCCTCCACACCCATAAGATAAAGAATTAGCATATTACGGTAACGTGTGAATAAATTTTCGTCAGAAGCAAATATCTGGACAATTTCGTTCATTTGAGCTGGCGTATAGAAGTGCAGTAAAGACTCACTATTGTAAACAGTTGGAGCAGTAATGTCAAGGGACGGATTTTCTTCAATCAGATGCATCTTGAAGGCCGTTGTGTAAAAAGCACGAACAGCAGCAAGCATAAGCTGAATGCTATCTGCCTTGTAATTTTGCGCGACCAAGTTTTCACGATACATGCGAATCTGATATTCTGTCAAGGCTAACGGATGCAATCCCGACTGGAGACACCAGCGAATAAAGGATAGAATTTGATTTGTATAATGGCGAAGAGTATCCTTCGATGGGTTTCCCTTGGCAATATAGCGTGGGAGAAATTCCTGAAAATGTTCAACAAAGTAATTCGCATCAACATGAGCTTGCGGAATGTTTGTCGCCAGCGTTTTCATTGTCGGAAGGGATACGGGGGGATTTTGCTGCATAACAAGTACTCCTTAGCGACTTTGTCCAATAGAGGAATTATAGCACAAATATCTATATAGTTTAAACTATTTCTTTTAGTGTTGCTAATTCCTATTATCCACACTAAAATGTGGATAATGTAAAAGATAGCTAGGCATAAGAAATTGGACTGCCCTCTTCATCAAGGACAGCCCAACTCTTTTCATCTGAAATCTTGAAATTAGATCATATTCTTTACATAGGAGTCATAGAGAGATTTGAGCTCTTCAATCTTGTCATACATTTCAATCTGAAGACCAGATGCCGTTGCGTAGTCTCCTTCATTCAATGCATTGATAAGCAACGTGAAGAGAGACTTTTCATCGATGCTATCCTTTGCAAGATAGCTGCGGATACCGTTAATCTTGTTCCAGTTATAGGAATCGAGATCCGTAACAAAATCCGCCTTAATTTCCTTTGCTGCACGGACGATATCGCGATTTTCCGGAATGATACGGGAAATCAGTTCTGTCTTCCAACGGAGGAGCGCACCTGCACGAAACGCATTGATAATCTGGTCGCGCAGTGCGCCGCCAGCGGTGACAACTGCTTTCTTCTCGGGATAGTTGTCGAAATTCTGCATATTCTCCCAGACGGTAGCCGGTGGTGCGCCAAAGAGGCGATTCCGCTCCTCTTCCGTATAATCCTCGAACACATCATCCTCACTGCGATATGCGCGATTCTTCTCCAGATAGAATCCATCTTCACCAGCGTCCTTGGAAAGCTCCGTAAGGCATTCAGCTGTCGTATGTGTAATGGTTGCCCGCACACCATCGAGGCAAGCAGAATAGATTGCGGCAAGGACAAGATATGTGTTTGTATACGGATTGCAGGCACGCAACTCAAACCGCGTTGCATAAGGCGTGCTCAGGTCACGAATCAGTCCTGCAAGAATCGTACGGTTACGGGATGGGATTTTCGGAGTCTTGCCAAGGGATGTGACAATGCAGACAGGAGCCTCGAAGCCTGGCTTCAGACGATTCAAGGAATCATTTGTTGCCGAAACAAATGGATTGACAACCTCATAGTTTTTCAGAAGTCCCATCAATGCGCCATAACCAATTGCGCTCATGAAATCTTTTTTCTGATCATCTGCCGTAAAGAGGTTATGCAGCTTTCCATCCTTTGTGATGGCCGCCATACCGATGTGCGTATGCTCACCGTTGCCAGCGAGGCCAATCATGGGCTTTGCCTTGAAGTTAACTTCAAGGCCGATGGAACGAAATACCTCACGTACGATGGTGCGGACGAACAGCTCATTGTCTGCGGCCTGCAGTGCATCTGCGAAGCGCCAATCGATTTCAAGCTGCTCGCAGACATGGGTCATCTGTCCGCTTTCGTTAATCTGAGCCTTGAGGCCACCGACCTCTTTATGACCCATCTCTACTTTGAAGCCATATTTGTCAAGGACAAGAAGGCACTGTTCCATGGCTGTGCGGACGGCACCATGGGTACGCTCCCAATACTGCTCCTGCATGACCTGCGAAGCAGACATCTCTTCAATAGCGGCCTCTTCCAGCGGAGTTTTGACCCAGAATTCCAGCTCTGTTGCAGAGGTAAACTGAATATCAGTCACATCGTTGCCATCGATGCTCTCAAGGCCAGAAACCTTCGGGTTCTTTTTGAAAAGTTGAAGGAGCTCTTCCTTGACATATGCGAGTGTATCTGCGAGAACTGCACGAGAATCGACGCGCTGGCCCTCATGTACGAGGAAAGAAGGAATGCGAAGAGTACCGACAGGCTTGCCTGTTTCCTCATCGTAATGCTCCATGTTGTAGTCCACGAACCAATTGACGGAAGGGTCGATTGGCATATCGACCTTTGCATTGTTCAGTGTCGCGATACCTGTGAGTACAACGGAAGATCCATCCGTCTGCACTGCCGTGCCAGTATAGAAATCATCAATGTCCTTGATGAACAGGCCGACTGGAATCTTTTCATCCGTATCATTTCCTGCCATATCAATGCCAACAAGTGACACAAACTTGATTTCAGGATGGGCTTTGACACGTTCAAGAACCTGTTCTTTTCCCGTGTTTGCCGGAATTACATAAAGAAGATCTTCCATGTTGCGTACCTCTTTTCAAAAGTGGATAGATTACATGAAAAAAAGCCACACAAATTCTGTCCAAAGCAGAATGTGTGGCCCCTTTGCCATGTGTCATTCAATCTACGAATATATTACCAAATGACGATCGATTTGTAAAGGGAAAAATTCAAAAAGTAAAAATCCCGCGCCTATTTCCTATTTTTATTGTGTTTCCTTTAGAACACCATGCTCTTTTTCCATTGTTTGGCAAAGCCGTTTTAGAGTCCAGAGAATGTTAAAGGGTGTAACAACAGATTTGAACTGTACAGACGGAACACCCGCTTCTTTAAGCTCTTGCAGTACATGTTCAAGACGCTTATTGCGGATATTTTGAAAAATCATCACTTCATGGGGAAATGTGAAGGAGTCCTCACAGCCGTCCTTTGCTTCTTTAAAGCCTGGTGCCCCCAATAAGAAACCTATTTTTTGTCTCCAATCATCTGGATGCAGGATTTTTGTTTTTATACCAAGTCGATGCAGGGTTTTCTGTGCTAAGTCCAGATTATTTCCCTTTTGGAATTGGTAAAACAACACTTGCTCTATTTGTTTTTTCATCGTATATTCCCTCGTCAACGAAGTGAATCTGCAGACAAGCCACGCATGAGTATATAGGTAATCAATTCATTGAAGGGGACCCCCTCCTGTTCCATACGTTTTTCTAAATGCTCGTATAATGTCTTGGGTAAATTAATTGTCACCTGTGCGCTTTTCGATTCGATTTTTTTTCTTGAAGCACTATTTTTTTTGCTTTCAGCTGGAGTCGCTTTCAAAACCTTGTGTTTTTTTGTTGGGGTCTTCTTCACTACAGCAGTTTCTTCTTCAACCTCTTGAGCCGTTTCAGTCCGTAGCTTCCCTTCGTCGACTTGATGTGACTTGGACTTTTTTGTATTCGACTCGTTTTTTTCTGTAGCGTTTGCTTTTTCAGCTTTCTTTTTGGATGTTTTCTTCTGCTTCACAGGTTCCGTTTCTTTTTTTCTTTTACTATTTGTCATGGTCTCGTTTTCCTCTGGTGGATATACCAGGAACTCATCATAGGCATCTCGCAATGTCTGGCTTGCTTGCTTTGTTCCAATTCCGATGATATACGATTTCTCTTTTGTATTCAAAAGCTCTGCGATTTTTACAAAATCGGAATCGGTTGTAATGATGAAATAGTGTCGGACACCTTCCTGATATAGGATTTGGGCAGAATCATACAGAGCAGAATCCAGGGAATTTTTCCCGAAGAACGTGCGACTAATCTGACGAAATGTGAAGCCTGGACGCCGAAGAAGCTTTTCCCAGCGCTTCTGTTCCGGCCTTGAGTCCCAATCGGAAACAACAATTGTACGGCAGGGCTGGTATCGCCTGGCTTTTCCTAGGGTGTAATTAAGCATTTCAAACGGAGCATTTTCGATATCATATAAAATTGCAATTGTCTTATAATTCGAATCTCTCTCAGCCATCGATTCATCCCTTTTCCATTTGTGTTACAGAACGGATTATTCCGCCCCCAATGACAATATCTTCATTGTAAAATACAATGGACTGCCCCGGTGTGATAGCACGCTGAGGTTTTGAAAAAACAACGCGTACTGCATTGTGAGCCATTGGGTAGAGCCTTGCAGATGCTTCCTGCTTTCCATATCGGATTTTAGCCGATGCCTCGATGGAACTATCCAAAGAGCAAGAAAGAATCCAGTTCATGTCATCTGCGTATAGTTCTGAGGCATAGGTCTCGGAAGACTCCCCCACTATCACTGTATTTTTCTCCTTGTCAAGACCTATGACATACAATGGTGTATCGTGTGCAATCCCAAGCCCTTTCCGTTGCCCCATTGTATAAAACGGCAGACCCTCATGATGGCCTACGACTGTCCCATCTGATAGGCATATATTGCCAGGCCGAAGAGCCTTTGGGATTCTCTTTTTGAGGTAATCCTTGTAATCATCATTGGGTATGAAACAGATTTCCTGGCTATCAGGCTTTTGTGCCACAGGAAGGTTGTACTGCCTGGCAAGCTCACGTGTTGCCTCTTTTTTGTATTTCCCGAGAGGCAACAGAAAATGTGAGAGTGTCTCCTGATTAAGATGGTACAGGGCATAGGACTGATCCTTTCCCGCATCACAGCCTTTTTTTAGTACATATCTTACTCCGTGTTTTTCAATCTGTGCATAATGGCCGGTTGCCAGATAAAAGGCACCAAGTGACCTCGCTTTTTTCATCAAGGCATCGAATTTGATATACCGATTGCAGGCAATGCAGGGATTTGGCGTTTCGCAATTTACATAGCTGTCAATAAAATATTGAATTACTTTTTCCTGAAATATCTCCTGGAAATCCACCACATAATGACGTATTCCCAAGATTTCTGCCACATGGCGAGCATCATCAACACTTTTAAGGCTGCAACAGCCTCTGTCATCAGCTGAATAATCTCGATTTTCCTCTGAAAGACGCATGGTGATTCCAATGACCTCATACCCTTGCTCCTTCAATAATGCCGCTGTTACAGAGCTGTCCACACCTCCGCTCATTGCAACGACAACACGTTCTTTTGTCATGAATTATCCTCGATTCAAACATCGTTTTCCACGAGTATATCATAAATATGACAAAAGCTACAATAGAAGTTATGGACGAATTCCATTGAAACTGATAAAATAGCGTGATTAGTGAGGTGATTCTCAATGACAACGGTAGGAATAGTAGCTGAATATAATCCATTCCACAACGGCCATGCCTATCAAATTGATTGTATTCGCAAAAAAATTTCTGACGCTGTGATTGTTATCTGCATGAGCGGGAGCATTACACAACGAGGCGAAGCAGCTCTATTAGACAAATGGACACGAGCAGAGCTCGCCATAAATGGAGGAGCAGATCTTGTGCTTGAGCTTCCTTTTGTCTTTGCCTGTCGAAGTGCACAGGATTTTGCATCCGGTGCAATCCGTCTATTAAGCGATTTGCATGTCGATATCTTAGCCTTTGGCGCAGAGATTGGAGAGCTTGCTCCTTTGCAACACGTGGCACAAAAAATCGACTCACCAGCTTTTCAAGGAGTGCTGTACAAATATATACGAAATGGAAATTCTTATGCTGCAGCATTTGAAAAAGCGTGTTGTTCAAAAGGCTTCGACCTACCACATGAGATGCTTCGACAGCCCAATAACATTCTTGCTATCGAATACCTTCGTGTCATCCATAAGCTTGGAAAAAAAAATTCAATAACGCCTCTCCTTATTTCTCGTAAGGGGAATGCCTACCATGACACGAATCTGACGGCCTTTTCCAGCGCCTCTGCGATACGAGAGGAATTAAAAAACTTGTCTGTTGATTGGGATAAAATTTCTCAGGCTCTTCCTTCACAGGTTTTTTCCCAGCTGATAAAGTTCCCAAGAAATAAGATGGCATATACAGAGAATTTATATCGCCCCTTTCTTTTGCGTCTTTATACGAGTCAGCTTCTAACCACATTTTATGGCTATCAAGAAGGAGTAGAAAATAGGTTCCTGCGTGTTGCAAAAACAACTTTCTCACGAGAAGAGTTCCTTCAAAAGGCTTCTACAAAACGCTATAGCAAAAGCCGCATAAGTCGCTTGATGACCTATGCATTGCTTGAAGTAAATCGGGATTTTATATCTCAGGTAGATATGATTGGCCCGCAGTATATTCGTCCTCTTGCTATGAATCGTCGTGGGATGGAGCTTCTTCACCATCTAAAAAGAAATACAAGACTTACAATCCTTACAAAACCAGCCCGCTATAACAAATCCACTAAGAGCACAGCTGCAATCTCCAAATCAGCTTCGATTGTTCATCGAATGCTTTTTTATGATATTCAAGCAACACATTTGCGCAATCTGGCAACAGATAGGTTGAATTTACCCGATGATTATACACATTCTCCATCGATTCTTCTTTAGCTCTAGATAATATTAAGATCACCTAGAAAGGATGATGTTTATGTCAACAATGTCTCTTCCTCTTTTGTCAACCTGTCGAGGCTTGTTTGCCTCGACAGAACTAAAAGAGCTGCCGGCTGCTCTTGATGGAAATATGGAAGCGCAGTCTCGGTGCATATCGGCTTGGATTTCTCTTGCAGAGCAGAAGGGGCTTTCTGGAAACCTATTGCGAGAAGTGCTGCTTTATCGGCTCATCCAGGATAAGAATATCGTCAGCGATACCATCGAACGTAATAACGGTCGTATCGGATATAGCCTGAACGAGGCGTTTCAAAAGGATATGACGATTCTCTTTCCGTTCTTGTCCGATTGTCCGCCTTGCTTCTTATCCACACACTATGTGATGGAGTATACTCCTACAACCCATAAATCAGAAAAGAATATGTGTCTCTTGGAAAAAATATTGGGACATCCGACAACACCGGATGGCTATGCTGCGGGACTATTGGCATATTACAAGCAGTACGGCTATGGCGATCTCGCTTCCTCAGAAGCTTTTTATTGGGACTCAACACAAAAGAAAATTATCGGAATCCCGCATTTTTCCGCTATGCGATTTGACGATATCATTGGATATGAACATCAAAAGGAGCAGCTTCTCGGCAATACACAGGCGTTTCTTGCGAAAAAGCCGGCGAACAATGTGTTGCTCGTAGGTGCGCGCGGCACAGGCAAGTCCTCTGCAGTCAAAGCGCTGGCTAGAGAATATGCAGCAATGGGACTACGGCTAGTTCAGATTACAAAGCAGCAAATAGCAGAATTTCCCGCTATTCTTGAAGTATTGCATGCATATAGGAGCAAGCGATTCATTATATTCCTGGATGATTTGTCCTTTGAACCAACGGATGAAGAATACAAATATCTAAAATCCGTCATTGAGGGAGGTATTTTCCCACAGCCAGAAAATGTGTTGATCTATGCCACGTCCAATCGTCGACACTTGATTCACGAGGATCCTCGGCTTCACGATAATCAACTCGATGATGTATATCGGACAGATAGTATAAATGAAACCATTTCCCTATCAGATCGATTTGGCTTGATCATAAATTATTATAGTCCAGACCAGAAGGAATATCTTGCGATTATTGATCATATGCTACGGAAAGAGGGAATCACACTGTCACCTGAAGAACTACGCATCGCTGGTGTACGTTGGGAAATGACCCACAGTGGAAGAAACGGAAGAACCGCAAAACAGTTTGTACGACATTTTCTAGGTCAGGAAGTCTATAACGGGCCCCTTGTCAATACCACATTCTAAAATTTTAAGAGTGCATGAAGAAAACTGGTTCTATGCTGCGAAGCGATTGAAATACAGCTTGTCAGGAACCTCGTATTCCAGTGCTTCGTGAGGACGTATGTCATTGTAGTCATCCACATGCAGACCTGCACGCCATCCTCTTGCAGCTTTGTGACAAGCTTGCGGGAGCCGAGA
>CAMCBT010000051.1 GCA_945873115.1 uncultured Mitsuokella sp. | reverse complement strand
CATGCGGTTCATACCCGCAGTGTCCGGAGTTCAAATCTCTGTGCCGCCACCAAACCTACCAAATGACTCCGCGATGCGGAGTTTTTTCTTTGCCCCCGCCAGGTTGCCTTTCCGTGAATTTTGTCAAGGGAAGGCTGTTGACAGGGACGGGATTTTATGATAGATTATTCGAGTGACATTATGTGCGGATAGGAAATCTAGTCGTAGCATATCGGCAATGGTCATAAGTTCGTAGCGTAAGGGGTGTAAAAGATGCGCAACAATATCACGTTGGAGTGCACGGAGTGCCATAGCCGCAACTACCGTACCAACAAGAATAAGAAGAACAACCCGGATCGTCTTGAGTTCAACAAGTACTGCAAGTTCTGCAAGAAGCATACGGTCCACAAGGAAACGAAGTGATTCGTTCCGGGCTGCTTTCGGCACAGACTGCGGGGATGTGAAATGGCTGTAAAGAAATTCATGAACGAGGTCGTACAAGAGATGAAAAAAGTCTCCTGGTCGACTCGTGAGGAGCTCGTGCGCTACACCGGTGTCGTCGGACTGGCCGTCGTGGTCGTCTGTGCGCTCATCTGGATATGCGACACGGTTTTTGCAAGGCTTTTCAACATCATTCTGAAGTAGGTCGGTGAGCGATATGGCAGACAAAGACGAGCTGGATTTGCGCCAGGGGAACCCCGGGCGCGCCTGGTATGTGATACATACCTACTCCGGCTATGAAAACAAGGTCAAGGCGAACCTTGAGCGCCTCATCCATACGGCAGGCATGAAGGACATGATATTCAATGTGGTCGTGCCCGTAGAGGACGAGGTGGAAATCAAAGACGGCAAGCAGAAGGTCGTGCCGCGCAAGGTATTCCCAGGCTACGTCCTCGTGGACATGATTGTGGACGAGCACTCCTGGTACGTTGTGCGCAACACGACGGGCGTCACAGGCTTCGTCGGGTCGGAGAAGCATCCGATTCCCCTGACGGACGCGGAGGCTGCCCGTATCCTTGGCGGAAAGGTGACAGAGACCGCAAAGGATACTGCCGTAAACGAAGGCGACTACGTCCGCGTCAAGAGCGGCATGCTGGAGAACTACACCGGCAAGGTCGTCTCGGTGGATACCGAAAAAGAGCGCGTCGTCGTCCAGGTAGAGGGACGCGACGTGGATCTGGACTTTGACCAGGTCGAGCACCTCTAAGATGCTCAATACCCTTTCGAGGAGGTGAAACAGAGAAATGGCAAAGAAAGTAGCAAAGATTGTCAAGCTGCAGGTCATGGCAGGCAAGGCAAATCCGGCTCCTCCGGTCGGCCCGGCCCTCGGCCAGGCAGGCGTCAACATCATGGGCTTCTGCAAGGAGTTCAATGAGCGCACGAAGCAGCAGGCAGGCCTGACGATTCCGGTCGTCATCACAGTCTATGAGGATCGCTCCTTCACGTTCATCACGAAGACCCCGCCGGCAGCTGTCCTTTTGAAGAAGGCTGCAGGCATCGACAAGGCTTCCGGTGAGCCCAACAAGACGAAGGTCGCGAAGCTCCCGCGCGCCAAGGCGCAGGAAATCGCCCAGAGCAAGATGGCTGACCTCAACGCAGCTGACCTCGATGCCGCAACCCGCATGATTGAGGGAACAGCTCGCAGCATGGGCATCGAAATCGTCGATTGATTTCAGCCCAGTGGGAGGCAAAACCGTTTGTACCACAAAGGAGACAAGTCAAATGGCTAAGAAAAGCAAGAAGTATCAGGAGGCTGAAAAGCTCATCGAGGCTGGCAAGCTCTATCCTGCTGCGGAAGCTATGGATCTCGTCAAGAAGACGGCCACGAAGAAGTTCGATGAGACCATCGAGCTCCACGTCCGCCTTGGCGTCGATCCGAAGTACGCGGATCAGCAGGTCCGCGGCGCAATGGTCCTGCCCCATGGCACGGGCAATACGAAGCGCGTTCTCGTCTTTGCGAAGGGCGAGAAGGTGAAGGAGGCCGAAGCAGCAGGTGCTGACTTCGTGGGCTCCGATGAAATCGTCCAGAAGATTCAGGGCGGCTGGCTCGACTTCGATGTCGCTGTCGCAACCCCGGATATGATGGGCACGGTCGGCCGTCTCGGCAAGGTGCTGGGTCCCCGCGGACTCATGCCGAACCCGAAGCTCGGCACGGTCACGATGGACCTTCAGAAGGCCATCAGCGAGATTAAAGCAGGTAAGGTCGAATATCGCACGGACAAGGCGGGCAATGTCCATTGCCCCATTGGAAAGGCATCCTTCGACGCCCAGAAGCTCACGGAGAACTTCCAGGCCCTGATCGATACGTTGAACCGCGTCAAGCCGGCTGCGGCAAAGGGACAGTACATCCGCTCCATCACGGTGGCCTCCACCATGGGCCCTGGCGTCCCCGTCCAGCTGAGCTAATAGGTTCCGCTCCGGTCAAAAAAACAGAATACGAGGCTGTAGACAGCAGGTATGGATTCATCTAACGACATGGTCGCCTGCCGAGGCCGGAGCAGTGACACAGAAAATGTGACCTCCGGCGAGCAGCCGGAGGTTTTTTGAAGAGCGTACATGCTTTAATAAGAAAAAGAAAAGGAGGTGTAAGAATGAGTGTATCCCCCGCAAAACAGGCAATCGTTGCAAAGCTTAAGGATCAGCTCACCAGCGCGAAGGGCGTCGTCCTTACAAGCTACAAGGGGCTGACGGTGGCACAGGATACGGAGCTCCGTCGCGAGCTCCGCGCAAATGGCGTCACCTATCACGTCGTCAAGAACACGATGCTCCGCCTGGCAGCAAAGGACGCTGGCATCGAGGGGCTTGACAGCCACCTCGAGGGCACGACGGCCTTCGCCTTCTCCGCAGAGGATGCTGTGGCTCCCGCCAAGGTCATCTGCGACTTCATGAAGAAGAACAAGCTGGAAGAGGCCGGCATCCTCACCGTAAAGGTAGGCATGGTCGAGGGCAAGGTCATCGACGAGAAGGAGGTCAAGGCGCTTGCGTCCCTCCCGTCCCGCGAAGAGCTTATCGCAAAGCTCCTTGGCAGCATGAATGCCCCGATTTCCAACACGGTCAACGTCCTGCAGGGCGTCATCCGCAATGCCGTCTATGTGCTTGAGGCTGTTCGCGCCCAGAAGGCGTCTGCCTAAGCACCCATGAGCTGCCTCAGGCAGCATGAAATGAAAAAATCTACATCTTTGGAGGAACATAAAATGACTAAAGAAGAAATCATGGAAGCCATTGAAAATATGACTGTCCTCGAGCTTTCCGAGCTCGTCAAGGCCATGGAGGAGAAGTTCGGCGTCAGTGCTGCTGCTCCTGTGGCTGTCGCTGCTGTCGGCGGTGCTGCTGCTGGCGGCGCTGCTGAGGAAAAGGACGAGTTCACGGTCGTCCTCGCTTCCGCTGGCGACAAGAAGATCAACGTCATCAAGGCTGTCCGCGAGGCTACGGGTCTTGGCCTGAAGGAAGCAAAGGCTCTCGTCGACGGCGCTCCGGCTCCCGTCAAGGAGAACGCTCCGAAGGCAGAGGCCGAAGAGCTCAAGAAGAAGCTCGAAGAGGCTGGCGCAACGGTCGAACTCAAGTAAGACTGGCTCCAAACCCACGAAGCGCAATGGCATTTGCCATTGCGCTTTTTGTATGCAGAAAACCCCTGGTTAGACCAGGGGTTTATTTTGAAAAAGCTATTCCTTTTCACTGGTATACCGCAGGATTTCCTGGGCGTTTATGAGCTGCTCGCCGGAGGGGCTTTCTGCGCCCAGGCTTGCCATGGCCTCTGCGACTGCCTTTACGTGCATGGGCTTCATGGAGCGGGCGAGGCCTAGGGCAGCGAGGGCGAGGAATGTTTTGACGGAGACCGTCTCCAGGGGGCGCTTCGTCTTCGGTCGGATGAGGCTGGGCGGGCGCAGGATGGTGAGGGCGGGAAAGGCGAGGGCGCGGACATCCCGCTCGATTTCTCCCTTCAGCTTCATGTAGAAGAAGCGGGAGGCATCATCGGCACCGAGGGAGGAGACGAGGACGAAATGGGGGACGCCGTTTTCCTTGGCGGCTCGGGCAAAGGAGAGGGTGTAGTCGTAGTCGATATGGTGCTGGGCCTCCTTCGAGCCCGCTTGCTTCAGGGAGGTGCCCAGGGCGGAGAAGAGCACGTCCCCTGTGACGAGGCCCCTCCACTCCTCGGGCCGGTCAAAGTCGATGATGTGGGCTCTGAGCTTCGGATGGGAAAGGCCAGTCTCCCGGCGGACGAAGGCTGCCACCTCGCTGTAGCGGTCATCTTTTAGCAGGCGCTCTACAAGGGCACTGCCCACAGCACCCGTGGCTCCGATCACGATTGCTTTCATGAATCTGTTCCTTTCTGCAGGCTTTTCTGGCGTTTTTTTCTGAGGGAAGGGCGGGGTATCATTCCTCCAGGGCGTGCAGGATGCGATAGAGGTCCCGTTTCATCTGCTCTATCTCCTCCGGAGTGAGGGTGAGTCCCTTTTCCTGTAGCACGCAGCCCATGGCGATGGGGACCTTCTCTGCCTCCTGGCGTAGGGCCTCGCCCTCCTTTGTGATTTCCACGAGGACGACCCGCTCGTCCTCCTTCTTGCGGCTGCGGCGCAGGTACCCCAGGGCCTCCAGCTTTTTCAGCACGGGGGTCAGCGTACCGGAGTCGAGGAAAAGACGTTTTCCCAACTCGTGCATGGTGATGGATTTTTCCTCCCAGAGTACCATCATGGTCACATACTGGGCATAGGTCAGCCCCAGGGCTTTCAGATAGGGATTGTAGGCCGCCACAACTTTCCGGGCGGCGGCATAGAGGGGGAAGCAGAGCTGGTTTTTCAGCAGCAGTGGATTCATTTTTTTCTGTGTCATGGTATAGCTCCATCTTTCTTTCCTTATATGATACTATCATAGCAAATCTTTTTGGATAAATCAAACAAAATTATGCAAAATTATATTTGACAAAATCAAATTGATGGGGTATACTGACATCAGTCGATAAGACAGCAGGTTGTTTGCAAAAGAAATTTCTTAGGAGGAAAAATCATGAGCATTTATGGACTGGCAAAGGGTACGGAACTTGCGCCAATGATGAAGAAGATTGCCCAGGCGGAGGCCAATGGCACCATGATGTACTACGCCCTCGCACGCCTCGCAAAGGAGCAGGGTTATGAGGATATCGCACCGCTCCTCATCGAAGCGGGCAATCAGGAGGCGGAGCACGCAGGCTTCTACTCCCTGATGTTTGGCCGCTACCCGCAGGACTTCTGGGGCCTTATCCGCACGCTGGAGAAGGCCGAGCGGGGCGGCGAGCAGATGATCAAGGGCCTTGCCGACCAGGTCCGCGCCGCCGGCATGGCAGAGGCGGCGGACATCATGGAGGTCTTCGCCAAGCAGGAGGGCCACCATGGCGACCTCATGGCCTCCATCCTTGCCAAGCACCCGGAAAAGGCAAAGGCTCCGGCACCCTCCGGCAAGAAGGTTTACATCTGCCCCGTCTGCGGCTACGAGCACGAGGGCGACATTGCTGATGAGCCGGAGGACTACACCTGCCCCCTCTGCGGCCAGCCGAGGAGTGCCTTTCAGGAAAAGAAGTAAGCAGGAATTCAGCATATCGAATCTCTGATTCGGCCAGCTTCTTTCTATAGAATGCAAACGGAAAGCCCCGTTGCGTGGCGATGATGCACATCGCACACGTGGCGGAGCTTTTTTCTTTTTATCCATGTCCAATTTCAAATAATAGTATTCTAGCAAGTGATATGCATAGAGCGTATCATGGCGAATGCAGTATAACAATTGGCACAATTCGTTTCAAGGCGGTATACTATCCGCAATGAACGCACCTCTGTAAAGTTCGCACTGTCATAGCCTGCAAAAGCGATGGGAGAAAAAGACGCTTCGTAATGGACGCACGGAAAAGCAGGGGCTGCCGCGCTATACTGTTTTGCAGAAAGGATGATTTTGATGTTAGGTGATTTTTCATTTTGTGCGCCGACGCGCCTCCATTTCGGACCGGAGTCCCTTGATAAGCTCGCAGACGAGCTCAAGCAGTATGGGAAGAATGTGCTCCTCATTTATGGGGGCGGCTCTGTCAAGCGGACAGGCCTCTACGATGAAATCGTTGCGATTCTGAAGAAGGCCGGAAAGAACGTGGCAGAGGATCCGGGCGTCATGCCGAATCCCACGACGGAGAAGCTCAAGGAGGGCATCGGGAGGGCCCGGACTCATAGGACGGACCTTCTTCTCGCCGTCGGTGGCGGCTCCGTGGTGGACTACGCCAAGGCCGTCTCCGCCTCAGTGAACGAAAAGGCTGACCCCTGGGAGAAATTCTATGTGGGGGGAGAGGAGCCCAGCGGCGAGACGCTGCCAGTGGGGGTGGTGCTCACCATGGCGGGCACCGGCTCCGAGATGAATACGGGAAGCGTCATTACGAACCGGGAGACCCAGCAGAAAATCGGCCATGTCTTCCAAAATCCCTGCATGGCACCCCGCTTTGCCATCCTCAACCCGAAGTATACCATGACGCTGTCGAAGAAGCAGATGACGGCGGGCATCTTTGACATCTTCAGCCATATCGCGGAGCAGTACTTCTCCGGCGACGATGACAATACCAGCGACTACATCGCCGAGGGGCTTTTCCGGAGCCTCATCTACTCCAGCCGCACCGCCGTAACGAATCCCGAGGACTACGAGGCTCGCAGCAACATCATGTGGACGGCCACCTGGGCACTGAACTCCCTCCTCATGAAGGGAAAGAAGGGCGACTGGAAGGTCCACATGCTGGGCCAGGCCGTCGGCGCCGTGACGAATGCGACCCACGGCCTGACGCTTGCCGCCGTGTCGCCTGCCTACTACCGCTACATCGAGGAGGAGGCACTCCCAAAGCTCGTTCGCTTCGCCAAGAACGTCTGGGATATCGAGGGGGAGGGCAAGAGTGACCGAGAGATTGCAGACGCAGGGCTCGCCGCCATGGAGGACTGGATGCGCGAAATCGGCGTACATGTGACCCTCACGGAGCTCGGTGCGACGGAGGAGCAGATCCCCGCCATCGTCCGGGCGACCATCCTCTTCCCCAGCGGCTACAAGGACCTGACGGAGGAGGATGCAGCCGCCATCCTCCGCGCCTCTCTCTGATTGGTATATTGCTGCTGCCCCAAGATTTCCAGCAATCCTGGGCATTTTTGCGTATAGGCTCATTCAGCTTGTATACAGCCTTACGCGCTATTCTTGGCAGGAAATCACAGGGCGGATTTTTGCGGCCAGTGGGAGAAAATATCCGCGGGCTTCACGCACAGCTTTCATCCCAGGGCATAAATGCGATGCTGGAATGGAACGAGGGCAACCACTTCCGCGATGCGGACATCCGGACGGCCAGGGCCTTTTCCTGGCTTTTGGATAAAGAGGATGATAGAGCACAGGAGGTAGCGATGGTTCGGGAAATCGTCAGGGATGAGGCTTTTTTGGGGCAGAAATCGGAGAGGGCGGGGAAGGAGGATATTTCTATTGCAAGGGATCTCTTGGATACCCTAAGGGCTCACGCTCATCATTGCGTGGGTCTTGCCGCCAATATGATCGGCCGGCGAAAGCGGGTGATAGCCATTCGCCTGGGGGATGTGTACCTCGCGATGGTGAATCCAGAAATTCAGAAAAATTCGGCCAAGACCTACAAGACCTCGGAGGGCTGCCTCTCCCTTGTCGGCGAGCGGGAGACGGAGCGGCACGAGTGGGTGGAGGTCAAGTACCGGGACATGGATTTTCGAAAGCAAAAGCAAAGGTTCACCGGCTTTGCCGCACAAATCATCCAACATGAAATCGACCACTGCGATGGAATTTTGATTTAATGCAAAAAGGAGCGTTTCGAAAGGCAATCGCCTTTTTGAAACGCTCCTTTTGTGCTCTTGCTTGGCCTGATGTACCTAGCAGCCAAGCTAACCCCGTGGGCCGCAGCAATATCCAAAATGTCTTTTGCCGATACATTTGCGACTTTTGCGATGGTTTCATCAATCTGTACGGTTTTGCTGGCAGGATCAGAAATATGTCCAGGCTACGGCGATGATGAGGGCCGGGAGGAGGTTGGCGACGCGGAGGTGGGGGAGGCCCAGGAGGTTTGTGCCCACGCAGAAAATGAGGATGTTGCCCACGTAGCTGAGGGCCGAGAGGGCCTCGCTTGTCATATAGGGGGCGATGATCCCCGCCAGGAAAAAGATGCCGCCCTGGAAGAGGGAAACGGAGACGGCGGAGAAGATGCAGCCTTTTCCCAGGGTGGAGGTCAGCAGCATGATGACGATCATATCGATGGCACTCTTGGCAAAGAGAATGGAGGGATCGCCCAGCAGCCGGTCGTTGATGGATCCGATGACTGCCATGGCACCGATGCAGACGGTGAGCGTCGCCGTCACAAAGCCGTCGATGAAGCGGCAGCGTCCGTATGACAAAGAAGGCATCCCTCTGCAACGTGTGTACAGCGGGATGCCTTCTTTCGTTTGGAGAAACGAGGAGAGATACTATGGAGGCAGAATTGCGCCTCAAGCGCGTTTACGAATGCGCGGAGAAGGAGGACGGCGTGCGTGTTCTCGTCGATCGGCTTTGGCCGCGCGGCGTCCGAAAGGATGCACTCGCCTGTGATCTCTGGCGAAGGAGGTCACGCCCTCCAAGGAACTGCGGACGCTTTACCACAGGGGAGAGCTGGATTTCGAAGGGTTCTCTAATGCCCATCTGGAGGAACTTTCTGCAAGCGAAGATGCAGGAGCCTTTGCAGAAAAATGCGCATCATGGCTGGCAAAGGGAAATGTGACGCTTCTTTATGCCGCAAAGGATACAGCGCAGAATCATGCGCTCGTTTTGCGCGGCTGGCTCATAGGCCGGCTATCTTTTCTTGCACTCCGCTAAGGGAAGGAGGAAGGTTTCACTGCGGGAGAAGCTCGTCCTTTGTGATGGAGGCGATGTTCGTGCTTTTCCCGTCGGCACTGTTATTCAGGCGCAGCGTACCGTCCTTGAGCCGCCGCACCGCCTCCTGAAAGTCCGGGGAAGATTCGTCGTAGCCTGTCGTCCTCCATGCGTTTGCCGGCGTGACGGACACCGTTCCATGGCAGACATCCTTGATGTAGCGTATCGCCATGTTCCGTATGGTTCCGCCGTCTTCGCCGAAGGCATCTATGGAAGACCATACGGCGGGAATGGTGCGCCCTTCGAAGATGCCGCCCTTCGCGAGGAGCTGGTTCATGCGGTACGCATTCATTCCGATGCGTATCTTGTCCCTGTCGCCGATGGGCTTTTCGGTCTTCGTGAGGACGAGATTTTTGATGCGGCGACCCTTCGGCTCTCGAAGATCGACTTCATAGGAAACGCCGCCGAAGATGTCGTTTGTGCTGTATTTTGACGCACGGCGCACGGGATCGTAGCTCGGCGTGACATCGCCTTCCTTCATTTGGTTGAAATAGCCGGCCGACCATTCCATGTAATCCTTGAGGTCGCGCCCCGTGATTTCATAGACTGTCGTCTCTCCGCCAGAATACTCATAATTGTAGGCGATGTCCTTCCGGCGGATGGGGCCCTTGTCGAGGTGCGGGTCGTTGCGGCTGATGATGACGGAGACGACATCCGCGCCGCTGTAATGGAGCTGCACCTTGTTGAAGAAGCTGGTGAGTGGTGTATCGCGAAGCTGGACGATGGAGACGCCGGGCAGCGTATCGGCAGGAACCATATCGTCCCCGACGACGTTGCCGATCGTCTCGTTGGCAAAGGCGCGTGCCTTTGCGTGGAATGGCGCGAGGAGCGTTTCCATCGCCGGGTCGGGGCGGACGCCTTTCATGGGGATCGTCGTCGCCGTCTTTTCCACGAGGAGATAGCGGCCGTCCTTTTTCGCAAAGCGCAGGTCGATGCGCGTGAGGGCGCGTCCGTAGCGATACGGCTCGGAGATGAGGACGCCGTTTATCGTCTCGCTGGGGATGTTCTGGTGCATATGTCCGGCGATGACGGCATCGAGGGCGGGGCAGGCATTGACGATGTCGCGGACGCCCGTGTCTGCGATCCCGTTTTCGTTTTCAACGCCCATGTGGAAAAGTCCGATGAGAGCGTCCGTTTTTCCTTGCAGCGCGGCGATTTCCCTTGCCGTCTCGCCGCGCGGGTTTCGGACATCGAGGGAGGCGAGATTCCCGGACGCCTTTTCAAATTCCGCGATCATCGGCGTATCCATGCCGATGATGCCGATGCGGACGCCGGCGCGCTCCAGAATGACGGAGGCGGGAAGATAGTGGTTTCCGTCCTTGTTGTATACGTTTCCGCACAGCAGAGCGCCGCGGAACGGGCGGGTGACGTGCGCCAGGGCGGCAAGCCCGAAATTGAATTCGTGATTTCCCATCTCCCACGCGTCATACTTCATGGCGTTCATGGCGGCGACCATGGGGCTGAGAGGAGCCGTATTGAACTGCTCGACGCTGTTGTCCTGTATGGTGTCCCCGCAGTCGAGAAGGATCGTATTGGGATTTTTGGCGCGTATCTCCTTGACGACGGTACTGATCTGCGCGAAGCTGCCGGAGAGATCTTCGGTATCGCCGGCGTAATCCCAAGGCAGGAAGCGGCCGTGTACGTCGCTTGAGCCTAGGATGGTGATGGTCACGCTGTCGTCCGCCGCATCCTGCGCGGCAAGTGCCGGCCGGGCGGAAAGGGAGAGAAGGCAGAAGAGAAAGAGCGCCAGAAGACATCGCATAGTGCGCATCCTATGTCACCCCCTTAATAGTGGAACTCGACACGGGCGAAATACTCGCTGTAATCGCCGTTTCCGATGAGATCCTTGCCGCGCGCCGCCTTGAGCTGGAAGAAGGTGTCTGGCATGATGTTGTAGAGGAAGCCGACCTCGAAGCCCTTTGTGCCGGCATCCATCGTATACGTCGGCTTCGGACCGACGTTGTGGCCGATGCTGCGCCAGGCGAGATACGCGCCCCACTCGCCGACGTGCTTCGCACTGTAATTTTCCTTCCGCCCAGAGGCGCTTGAGCTGCGGCGTCGTGGTGGAGTCGGAATCGTAATTCAGATAGGCGTTGATGCGGGAGCGGACTCTCCAATGGTCATTGACGATGCCGGTCGGCTCGAGACGGAACAACGTGGAAAAATCGTTTTTCTTGTAGTCCTTCCCATGGACGGGGGTATGCTCATAGCGCGGGCTGCTGTAATCGATACGAACCTTGCCCTTCCAGATGACCTGGTCGGCGTTCTTTTCCAGTTGTTCCACGCGCAGACCGAGGTTTTTCAGCTCCGCCTCGAATTCTGCGGAAAGCTTTTCGATCCGTGCCTTGTTTTCCGCCGACGCGCTGCCTTCCTTTGCCATCGCCCTTGCCACCATCTGCGCCATCTCGAACCGCGTGATCGTCCGATCGCCGCGGTACGTCCGGTCGCCGTATCCTTCGATGATGCCGTCGGCGGCGAGGGTTTCCACAGCATCGTACGCCCAGTGGTCTTTCGGAACATCGGAAAAGGGATTTTCTGCGGCGAGTGCCGTGCCGGGAACGGCGCAGGCGACGAGAGCGGTAGCGGCGAGGAGTCGATGTTTTTTCATAGCAAGATTCCTTTCTTCTTCGAAATGAAAAGGTTCAAAAAATTTCATAATCTTATAGTAACAGAAAGAAACGCGACAAGAAAAGGACATATATCCTTTTTACATCGTATTGATGTTCTTTTTTACTGCACTTTATTTGTGTTTTTATAAAATCAATAAAAATCCGCGGAAAATGTACAGATTTATCGGACGTGTGTCCTTTTTTGGTTCCCTCTTATTTGCTATAATTTTTTATGTAATTCGAATGTTTTTGAATTTTGCTGTTGTTTCTATGGAGGCGATGCACATGACATTTTTGAAAAAGAAAAAAGCGTTGTTCCTGGCCGCGGTAATCGGAATCTCTCTCTCTTCCGTAGCCCCCTCGCCTGTCTCTGCTGCCGTCACGCAGCAGGATTTGAACAACGAGCTGTCCATGGCGGTGAGCTGGATGCAGAATTCCGCCGAATACCGCGAGCTGTGCTATCAGGCGTACAATGTCGCGCTGGAGCGCGTGGAAGCGGCGGTCAAGGCGCACAAGCCGGGCGACAAGCCCCTCGCCATCGTCTTGGATGCGGATGAGACGGTGCTGGACAACAGTGCCTTCGAGGCGGGGCTGATCGGAACGGACAATGCGTACAGCACGCCGCTCTGGACGGAGTGGTGCAAGGCGGCGGATGCCGTCGCGATGCCCGGCGCGGCGGAGTATCTCCAGGCCGTCGACAAGCTCGGCGTGGCGATCTTCTATGTGACGAACCGCAGCATGGACTCCCAGTACGAAGGCACGGCGAAGAACATGAAGGCCATCGGCTTCCCGCAGGCGGACGCGGAGCATCTGCTGCTGAAGACGGATACGAGCAACAAGCAACCGCGCTTCGACAAGGTCATGGAGACGTATGATGTCGTCGTGTTCATGGGAGACAATGCAGGCGACCTTCCCATCGGCACCTACCATAAGGGGCAGGACGAGCGAAACGCGATTATCGACGCGAAGAAAGCGGAATTCGGGCGCAGGTTCATCGCCCTGCCGAATCCCTCGTACGGCGACTGGGAGCCGGCGCTGCTGAAGAAGGGCAATTTCGGAGATTACTGGAAGCTGACGCCGGAAGAGAAGAGCAAGGTGCGCCAAGAAACCATGCGCACATGGCGTCCGTCGGAAGATGCGGCAAAGTGATTGTGGAGCGAAAAAGGGGAGAAAAGAAGTGAAATTGCTGAATTTTAATAATTTCTTAATGGGAGGGGTGACCCTCGCTGCCGCCGGATGTCTGCTTTCTGCCTCGGCAGAGACGGCGTCTGCGGAGGTATCCGATAAGTTCCGTTTCGAGCTCAACGGTGTCATCAGCGCGATAAACGATGATTCCAATCTCGGAGGATATGCGCCGGATCCAGATGGCGACGGAGAGGCGCTTACCTACTGGAACAATTACACGCGCCTCCAGCTCCAGTATTTCCAGGATAAAAATACGATGTTCCAGGCGCGCCTCCACAGCGATTATGAGAGCTTCGGCGCGGATTACGCCAAGACGGGCGCACAGGGAACGTATTTCGATCAGGCGTTCCTTCGCATCAAGGATCCGAAGGCAAACGTCACCTATATTCTCGGGAAGAAGGGCGCGTATCTCGGACAGGGGATGGTCTTCAATTCCTCCGGCAATCTGACGGGGGCGCAGGTTTCCATCGGGAACTGGTACGATCCGGAATGCCTCCAGCTTATCGCTGGCAACAGGAAGGACGGGTCGCGCCTGTATGCGGCGAACTACACGAAGAACATCACGAAGAATTGGCAGCTTTCCTTGACAGGGCTTCTTCATGAAAACAAGAAGTTCGACAACAAGTTCTATTTCAAGGAGTACGGGGACAATGTGCGCTATCAAAACGGTGTCGCGTCTTACGATGGGGCGGATGCCGATGCGAACCGCATCGGGTACGATCGCAATATGCGCCGCGTCCTGTCCGTCGGCACGAAGTACAAGGCGAAGGATTTCACCGTCGTGGGAGAATACGCGCATAACTTCTCAGATGAGGTGCGCAACGGGCGTACGATCGTGACGAACGCGGCAAAGGGCTATGCGAACTCGTATCCCGACCGCAGCGAGAATGCGCGCAACGCTTGGTATGTCGGCGTTTATACGGGACCGACGAACGACATGGTGAGCGGGCTTCCCCTCGAAAAGCCGGGGACGAGCGTCTGGGAGCTGAAGTATCAGGACATCGGGGCGAATGCCGTTGACTCGCACAATACGACGTTTTACGATGACGCGAAGGGATTCCGCCTCACCTACGGTCATACGTTCAAGCCGGGGCTTTCCGGGGATATTTCCATCGCGCGGATGAAGGACAAGGGCGGCAGCGATTATCTCGATGACCATAACGGCGAGTGGAAGACGCTTGTCGTCGCCGAGGTCGCCTACAAGTTCCGCTGAGAGGAGGCGGCAGGATGCGGTACAGCAAGCGAATGAAACGGATGGTTTCCGCAGGCATTCTTGCGGCATTCGTCATGACGGGCGCGGGGACGGCGGACGCGTGGACGGATCAGACCCATATGGCGATCGAGCGTGCGGCGGGGCTTAGAAGCTATCACAACGCGTCCGCGCCGGACGTGTCGAAGACGGTTTCCGCCATCAATCGCCTGAAGAGAAACGACGGGCAGGCGCATTTCTTCGATGCGGCAAAGCCGCCAACACGCGAAGATGTTGACGCGCAACTCGAGATGATCGGGATGAGCAGGGACGACTGTCCGGACGGCTACATTCTGGGAGCGATCCTCAATGCCGTCCGCAAATCGAAGGAATGGACGGAGATGGGGCGCTTTGACGATTACAATTACGCCATTCTCGGCCACTACTGCGGCGATCTTTCCATGCCGCTGCATATGTCCGTCTATGATGACTTCAACCGCAAACACCATCTGAATGTGGATCAGACGCTCAACCGCAGCGATGTGGCATGGGATGTGGATGCAGTCCCCCGGATCGCGGAAGGGATCGTTGTCGATGACAGCGTGCGCTTCCAGTCGGAGGAAGAGATCATCGACTATATGCTCGAAATCGCCCGCGAATCGTATGAGCTGGCAAACACCATGCGGAAGGAAGATCGGGAGATTACGAAAGAAGAAGCGCTGGCGCGGTGCGGACGCTCTGCGACATTCTTCCGCGCACTCATGCGCTATTGCGGAAAGGATGTTGTGACAGATGATGCCGTGCGCTATGTGACGCAGTGATTGGAGTGCCGCGCAAAAGAGACTGTCATGCAAGTACAAAAAGAACCGTCCCCGTCTCGTGAACGTGCGAGATGGGGACGGTTCTTTTGCATGGATATTGGTCTTAACGCAACGCCCCATCTTCACGCGTCTGCACCGTGAGCACCGCTGCGCTTTTGTTGAAGGAAGGGGCGGCGTTCGCGCATCAGGGCGGCGGGCTTCCAAAGCCCTGACAGAAAGATGCCGAGGGCGATGAGGACGATGCCGCCGATGTTTTCCAACCTATAAAACCCCAAGAAGTCAAGCCGTAGGCGCAGACTGATTGGATGGTTTCTTGCAAGGGCGGCGCACAATGTCCACAAGTGGACGTTTGTGCGTGTAGTTTGCTATGGCATCGCATTTGCGACCACAGTT
>CAMCBT010000050.1 GCA_945873115.1 uncultured Mitsuokella sp. | reverse complement strand
AACTGACTCTTAATCAGTAGGTTCACGGTTCGATTCCGTGGTGGGTCACCATTTTTACGGCCCGGTAGTTTAGTTGGTTAGAATGCCGCCCTGTCACGGCGGAGGTCAGGGGTTCAAGTCCCCTTCGGGTCGCCATTATGCCTCGGTAGCTCAGTTGGTAGAGCAGGGGACTGAAAATCCCCGTGTCAGTGGTTCGATTCCGCTCTGAGGCACCATTTACACGCTGGTGTAGCTCAATTGGTAGAGCAGCTGACTTGTAATCAGCAGGTTGGGGGTTCAATTCCTCTCGCCAGCTCCACTTTGCATTATGCGGGTGTAGCTCAATGGTAGAGCTCCAGCCTTCCAAGCTGATCACGTGGGTTCGATTCCCATCACCCGCTCCATAAATGTATGCTCGCAGCTCTGCCGGGGTGGCGAAACTGGCATACGCAACGGACTTAAAATCCGTCGGGCCGCAAGGCCCTTACCGGTTCGATTCCGGTCCTCGGCACCACTTATAAACTTCATAATGCGGTCGTGGCGGAATGGCAGACGCGCTAGCTTCAGGCGCTAGTGGTGGCAACACCGTGGAGGTTCAAGTCCTCTCGACCGCACCAAAAACGCGGTTGTGGCGGAATTGGCAGACGCGCTACTTTGAGGGGGTAGTACTCACAAGGTGTATGGGTTCAAGTCCCATCAACCGCACCACTTGATTTTTACCGGCGAAAGCCGACAATTTAATACGCGGTCGTGGCGGAATTGGCAGACGCGCTACTTTGAGGGGGTAGTGTTCACAAGACGTATGGGTTCAAGTCCCATCGACCGCACCACTTCAAAAACAGAGACTCGGGAGTTCCCGGGTCTTTTCTTTTATTGACATTCTGCCCTCCAGTTGATACAATATCTAAGGAATTTGTGACTCGACTACACAATATATAGGGGGATAGCGGGCGCTTGCGCCTATTTTTTATGACACTAAAAACTGTGACGAAGCGGTCCGGCAGCCAGGTGCCTTACGATCGCGCGAAGATTTTCAATGCCATCGCCGGCGCGAACCTGGACGCGGGCGAGAAGATGACGGAGCGGGACATCAACCGGGTCACCATGCTGGTGGAGATGGACATCGCCGACCGAGAGAATGTCAGCGTCGAGGAGATTCAGGATCTCGTCGAGCAGGAGCTCATGAAGCAGGACTTCTACGACATCGCGAAAAAGTATATCAAGTATCGCCAGAAGCATGCGGACCGCCGGGAGGCCCAGAAGCACCTGATGAAGTCCTACCGGGACATCTTCTTCGCGGACGCGGTGGATTCGGACCTCAAGCGGGACAATGCGAATATCAACACGGATGCCTCCATGGGCATCATGTTGAAGCTGGGAGCCGAGGGTGCAAAGCACTTCGTCGACAACTATGTGCTGGACGAGAAGTACGCCAAGGCGGACAAGGAGAACTGGATCCACATCCACGACAAGGATTTCTCCCTCATCACCTTCAACTGCTGCCAGATTGACCTATTGAAGCTTTTCCACGGGGGCTTCTCCACGGGCCACGGCTTCCTCCGGGAGCCGAACTCCATCCGGGCCTATGCGTCCCTTGCTTGCATCGCCATCCAGTCGAACCAGAATGACATGTTCGGCGGCCAGAGCATCAATGCCTTTGACTACGCCATGGCGGAGGGCGTGGCGAAATCCTTCCGCAAGGCGGTGGAGAGCGAGGCGGAGCGCTCCGTCCTCTACCGCTTCGGCATCGATGCCTTCGGCCGGGATACGGACTTTGGCAAGGCCTTCGAGACGGCCCTCGATGGGCCTTCCTGCCTCTATTCGGAGGACGGCGGCGAGCGGGCGGAAAAGGCCATCCGCACCATCGAGGAGGCCCTCCAGGCAGCACTGCCGGAGGAGCGGCAGCTTTCCGGCGAGGAGCTCAGGAGCGACGCGGAGAAAATCTATCATCTGGCCTGCGCCGATGTGGAGGAGGAGACCCACCAGGCCATGGAGGCCCTCATCCACAACTTCAACACCCTCCACAGCCGAGCCGGTGCCCAGGTGCCCTTTTCCTCCATCAACTACGGCCTCGATACCTCCCCGGAGGGCCGCCTCGCGACAAAGGAGGTTCTGAACGCCATCTGGTCGGGTCTTGGCAATGGGGAGACACCGATTTTCCCCATCTCCGTCTTCCAGCTGAAGGCGGGGGTGAACTACAATCCCGGCGACCCGAACTACGATCTCTTTATCCGTGCCTGCGAGGTCAGCGCCAAGCGCCTCTTCCCGAACTTCGTGAACATCGACGCTCCCTACAACCTCCAGTACTACAAGCCCGGCGACTACAACAGCGCCGTGGCCACCATGGGCTGCCGCACCCGCGTCATGAGTAACGTCAACGGCCCGGAGGAGTCGGGCTCCAGAGGCAATTTCTCCTTTACCACCATCAACCTTCCGAAGCTTGCCATCGAGGCGAAGGGCGATCTCGCCCGCTTCTGGGAGCTCTACGATGAGTACATCACCCTTTGCCATGATTACCTCCTCGAGCGTCTCAAGGTCATCGAGGCAAAGCACGTCTACAACTATCCCTTCCTCATGGGGCAGGGGGTCTGGATGGACAGCGACAAGCTCGCCCCCACGGACTCCATCAAGGACGTATTGAAGCACGCCTCCTACTCCATCGGCTTCTGTGGCCTCGCCGAGTGCCTCGTGGCCCTCATGGGCAAGCACCACGGGGAGAGTGAGGAGGCCCAGGAGCTGGGACTCAAAATCGTCTCCCACCTCAGGGAGCGGACGGATGATTACACGGAGGCGGAGCACCGCAACTGGTCGACGTTTGGCACCCCCGCCGAGTCCACCGCCGGCCAGTTCCAGCGGGCGAACCGCAAAAAGTACGGCCTCATCAAGGGCGTCACGGACAGGAGCTACATGACGAACTCCAGCCACGTGCCCGTCTACTACCCCATCAAGGCCATCGACAAAATCCGCATCGAGGCCCCCTACCACGCCCTGGAGAACGCGGGCCACATCGCCTACATCGAGATGGACGGCGACCCCTCGAAGAACGCGAAGGCCTTCGAGGCGGTGGTTCGGGCCATGCACGACGCGGACATGGGCTATTTCTCCATCAACCATCCCGTGGATAGGGATCCGGTCTGCGGCTACACAGGCCTCATCGAAAACGAATGCCCCCACTGCCATCGAAAGGAAGTGGAGGAGGGCCACCTCATCGTGGATCGCATCCGCGTGTAATCCATATATCTTAGGAGGCAAACGATGACATACGAGTATCAGACGAGCGGCACCTGTGCGAAGAAGATTCGCGTGGAGCTGGAGGGGAAGAAGATCCGTCATATCGAGTTCGAGGGAGGCTGCAACGGTAACCTAGCGGGCATCTCCCGGCTGGTGGAGGGGATGGATATCGACACCGTCATCGAGAGAACCCAGGGCACCCATTGCGGCGCAAAGGACACCAGCTGCCCCGACCAGCTGGCAAACGCCCTCCGCGCGGCCTACGAGGCCGAGCAGAAGGGCGCCTGACAGGCGTAGAGGGCAAACGCTGGCATATCAGACACAAGGGAGCCGTTCTCTGGATCATCGTGTTCAGAGAACGGCTCCTTTGTGTTCCTCGCGGGAAAACTTCTCTGGGGGCTGGAAACCTTAGACAAGACTCGTGGAAGCCTGAGTCATGGACTGCTTGTATTTCAGTGGGGAGATTCCCTTGTAACGGTTGAACAGCTTTATGAAATAGCTTGGGTCATTGAATCCGCAGGATAAGGCGATATCCGTGATGGAATTGTTTGTCTGCATGAGCTGGATGCTCGCCATCTCGATCCGGTAGCGGTTCAGGTAGTCGAGAGGGCTTCTATGTGTGATTTTCTTGAAAAAACGGCAGAAGTAATTGGGCGTGAGATTCGCCGCTGAGGCGAGATCGGCGAGGGAAAGCTGCTTTTGGTAGGAGGAATCGATGAGGGAAAATGTCTGCTTGAGCTGTGTGATGCGCTTCCTGTTCTGCTCCCGCTGGACGAGTGCGCCTGCCTGATGCCACAGGTTGTGCTTCATGACGAGTCCGAGAAAGCTGTAGAGGAGTCCCGTGACAACGAGCTCGTAGCCAGGGTGCTCGCTTTTCATGCTGGAAAAGATGTACTGCATGAGATTCGGGATATCCGGCGTGGCTGCGGGAATGTGCTTATTGATGAGCATGACGTGGTGGAGGATGTCTTCGATTCTGTCCTGAAACGTGTGGGCTCCCGCAAGCATCTTGTTCATGTCAAAGACGATGCATTCGTACACGGTATCCTTCGTGCGAGGGATACCGCCATGGACGATGCCATCGCGGATGAATACGATATCGCCTTTTGAGGCGAGCACCTGCTGCTCGTTCAGGGAGAACATGACACTGCCTGAGAGAACGAGGTCGATTTCATATTCCATGTGCCAGTGATACGGCATAAAGTAGCGGGGATGTGTGCGATTTACGTGGTGGAACTCAATGGGGAAATCGAATCGCCCTCTTTGGCGGAACTCGTTGTATCCATCGTTTTTCACAAGAGAAGACCTCCTTTTTGAAAGATAATATTGTCGCATTTATAGATAGAATTGTCTTATATCAAATTATTTTTAGCAGGAAACTTTAACGAGCATACCAAGCATTTGAAGACTGTTTCAATATACAAGAATTTTGATAAGATAATATATTTCTATTTTACCATAAGATGCAACAAGAATAAAGCGGATTGGCATGGTATACTTTTCCCAGAAAGTCAGAATACACAGAGAATTGCAAATGGATTTGGAGGGAAAAACATGGCAAAAAGCAGATTGATCGGAGACTATCCTATTATCGGCATCCGTCCGACGATTGATGGGCGGCGCGGCATCCTCGATGTGCGCGGCTCTCTTGAGGAGCAGACGATGGGCATGGCCCTTTCCGCCAAAAAGCTCTTCGAAGAAAACCTTTGCTACACGAATGGCGAACCCGTAAAGGTCATCATTGCGGATACGACAATCGGCCGCGTGGCTGAGGCTGCAGCCTGCGCAGACAAATTCAAGAAGGCAGGTGTCGACATTACCCTTACGGTCACACCCTGTTGGTGCTACGGATCGGAAACGATGGATATGGATCCCATGACGATAAAGGGCGTCTGGGGATTTAACGGAACGGAGCGTCCTGGTGCCGTCTATCTCGCATCGGTTCTTGCGAGCCACGCCCAGAAAGGACTTCCCGCTTTTGGCATTTATGGACATGATGTGCAGGAGGCCGATGCGACGGAGATCCCGGAGGATGTCAAGGTCAAGCTCCTTCGTTTTGGACGTGCGGCTGTTGCAGCAGCTGCCATGCGTGGAAAATCGTACCTTCAGGTGGGCTCCATTACCATGGGCATCGGCGGCTCCATCATCAATCCGGACTTCTTCGAGGAATATCTCGGTATGCGGATCGAGTCCGTGGATGAAGTGGAAATCATCCGCCGCATGACAGAGGGGATTTACGACAAGGCAGAGTACGAGAAGGCGCTCGCTTGGACGAAGGAGCATTGCAAAGAGGGGTTCGACAAGAATCCGGACTTCGCCCGCAAGACGGATGAGCAGAAGAAAGAGGCTTGGGAATTTGTCGTCAAGATGATGTGCATCCTGAAGGATCTCTTCAATGGAAATCCGAATCTGCCGAAGGGATGCGAAGAGGAGGCTGTGGGGCACAATGCCATCGCCGGCGGCTTCCAAGGCCAGCGCCAGTGGACGGATTTCTATCCGAACGGCGACTTTGCAGAGGCCCTTATGAACTCGTCCTTCGACTGGGAAGGCGCAAGGGAGAGCTACATCCTGGCGACGGAGAACGATACGCTCAATGGCGTTGCGATGCTCTTCAACAAGCTGCTGACGAACCGGGCACAGATTTTTGCGGATGTCCGCACCTATTGGAGCCCCGAGGCCGTCAAAAAGGCGACAGGCTATGAGCTGGAAGGAAAGGCAAAGGAAGGCAAGGGCTTCCTGCATCTCATCAATTCCGGTGCAGCTTGCCTCGATGCCTGCGGCGAGGTCAAGGACAAGGCGGGCAACTCGGTCATCAAGCCCTTCTGGGAGATGACGGAGGCCGATCAGAAAGCTTGCCTCGATGCGACCCAGTGGTGCCCGGCAGACAATGGCTACTTCCGGGGCGGCGGATTCTCCTCCCGCTATCTGACTCGCGGCGAGATGCCGGCGACCATGGTGCGCGTCAATATCGTAAAAGGACTTGGCCCGGTGCTCCAGCTGGTGGAGGGGTATACGGTCAATCTGCCGGATGAGGTCTCGGACAAGCTGTGGAAGCGCACGGACTATACCTGGCCCTGCACCTGGTTTACGCCGCGCCTCACGGGCAAGGGGGCATTTGCCTCGGCATATGACGTGATGAACAACTGGGGCGCAAATCACGGCGCCATTACCTACGGGCATATCGGCGCGGACCTCATCACGCTCTGTTCGATCCTCCGCATCCCTGTATGCATGCACAATGTCCCGGAGGAAGATATCTTCCGCCCTGCCGCCTGGAACGCATTCGGCATGGACAAGGAAGGCCAGGACTACCGTGCCTGCAAGGCATACGGCCCGATGTATCGGTAGGCAGGAGGAGTGGATATGACCGAAGCAAGACGAGTGCTCGCTTTTGACTTCGGAGCCTCCAGCGGAAGGGCGGTCATCGGGATCTTCGATGGGCGCACCATCCGCATGGAGGAGGTGCACCGATTTGAAAATGTGCCGGTCACGTTGCAGGGCACGATGTATTGGGATGTCCTCCGCCTCTTTCATGAAGTCAAGATCGCTATCCGGAAGGCCTGCCGCATGGGGGCAGTGGACAGCATTGCCATAGATACCTGGGGCGTCGATTTCGGACTGCTGGATGACGAAGGGCGCCTGCTCGAAAATCCTGTGCATTACCGGGATTCACGGACAAATGGAATGATCGAGGCTGTCGAGCAGGTGATTCCGCGCGATGAGCTCTACGGCATCACGGGCAACCAGATCATGACCATAAACAGCCTGTTCCAGCTTGTGGCCCTCAAGAAGCAGCGTCCCGGACTTCTGAAGCAGGCAAAGACACTGCTCTTCATGCCGGATCTTTTCAGCTATTTCCTCTGCGGCAGGAAGGTCGCAGAGGAGACGATTGCCTCGACGAGTCAGATGATGGAGGCGAAGGGTCATATCTGGGCCAAGGAAGTCTTGGGGCGGCTGGATCTCCCTGCGGGGATCCTGCCTCAGATCGTGGCGCCAGGGACAGAGCTTGGGACTCTTGCCGCAGAGCTTCGCGAGGAGCTTGAGGCACCGGTAATCAAGGTGGTGACGGCAGCTGGCCATGATACGCAAAGCGCCATCGTAGCCGTCCCGGCAGAAGGGGATTTCCTCTTCCTGTCCTGCGGAACCTGGTCTCTTCTAGGGACGGAGCTCGATGCCCCTGTCATCAATGAGGCATCCGCTGCGGCAAACATCACGAATGAAGGCGGCTATGGAGGGAAGACATCCTTCCTCAAAAACATCATCGGCCTGTGGATCCTGCAGGAGTGCCGTCGCCAGTGGCGACGGGAGGGGAAGGAATACAGCTTCGGAGAGCTTGAGAGGCTGG
Organism: uncultured Mitsuokella sp.; assembly: GCA_945873115.1. Classification (GTDB taxonomy): domain Bacteria; phylum Bacillota; class Negativicutes; order Selenomonadales; family Selenomonadaceae; genus AWVT01. Next base: position 8,052 of record CAMCBT010000050.1, on the reverse strand, counting down.
CGGGTGAGGCAAGACCCTTCCAGTCCTTTATCCATCCGGACGCAGCGGAATTCGTCCCGAGCGGCAATATGCCGGAGCGCATTCGCGACTATTGCAAGCGCACGGGGCAGCACGTCCCGGAAAGCGTCGGCGAGATTGTGCGCTGCATCGATGAGAGCCTTGCCCTGCGGTATCGGGCGGCCATCGAGGAGATTTCCGCTTGCCTGTCCAGGACGTATGGACAGCTTCACATCATTGGCGGCGGCGTGCAAAGCGCGCTCCTCTGCCAGATGACGGCAAATGCCTGCGGCATTCCTGTCGTCGCAGGACCTGTGGAGGCGACCGTGCTCGGGAATATCGCCGTGCAGCTCATCGCGGATGGCGCCATCGGGAGCCTTGCGGAAGCAAGGCGGATCATCAAGACATCGGAGACGCTTGCAGGCTATTCGCCGAAGGAAACGGAAATATGGGCAAAGCAATATGGGAGATGGAAGGAGGTTGCTGTATGCTGAATGGTGTTCCACATATTTTATCGCCGGAGCTCCTGAAGGTCCTTTGCGAGATGGGTCATAGCGACCGCATTGTCATTGCTGATGGGAATTTTCCCGCAGAATCAGTCGGTCGTGAGGCGAAGGTCGTCCGCATGGACGGGCATGGCGTGCCGGAAATCCTCGATGCGATTCTGGAGCTTATGCCGCTCGACGCGTATGTCGATCATCCTGTCTCTTTGATGGAGGTCATGGCAGGCGACGACGTTAAGACCCCCATATGGGATACGTACAAGGACATTGTCCGGAAACATGATGCACGCGGAGCGGAGGCGGTCGGCACCATCGAGCGCTTCGCCTTCTACGAAGAGGCAAAGGAAGCCTACGCCATTGTGACCACAAGCGAAATGGCAGTCTATGCCAATGTGATGCTGCAAAAGGGCGTTGTGAAGGACGAGGGATGAGGTGAGTATCGTGAAACTGGAGGAAGTGAAAGAGGCCATTTGCGATGTCTGCCATAAGATGTGGCAGCTCGGCTGGGTGGCAGCAAATGACGGAAATGTCAGCGTGAAGCTGGCCGATGGTACATTCCTGGCGACCCCGACAGGCATCAGCAAGAGCTTCATCACGCCGGAAAAGCTGGTGCGCATCGATGGGGACGGCAAGATCCTTGAGGCCAATGAAGGATACCGCCCCTCCTCGGAAATCAAGATGCACATGCGTTGCTATCAGGATCGGGAGGATGTGGGGGCAGTCCTGCATGCGCATCCTCCGACGGCGACAGGCTTTGCCGTGGCGCATATTCCGCTGGATCGCTATGACATGATCGAGACGGTCGTATCCCTGGGGTCCATTCCCGTCACGCCATACGGAACACCCTCGACGTATGAGGTTCCGGAAGCCATTGCTCCTTACATCCAGGAGCATGATGCGGTCCTGCTTGAAAATCATGGGGCGCTGACCGTAGGCACCGATCTGATTGATGCCTACTACAAGATGGAGACGCTCGAACTGTTCGCGAAAATCAACCTGGTGGCCTATCAGCTTGGCGGCCCGAAGGAGATTTCCCTCGACAATATCCAGAAGCTCATCGGTTTGCGCAGCTTCTACGGCGTGAAGGGACGCCACCCAGGCTATAAGCACTATCAGGACTAGCAAAGGAGAACGGGCATGGGAGAAGTGATTCTTCAAATGCGTGGCATCGACAAGTCCTTTGCCGGGGTGCCAGCATTAAAGAAGGCGCAGTTCGAACTGCGGAGCGGAGAAGTGCACGCTCTCATGGGGGAGAACGGCGCAGGAAAGTCTACGCTGATGAAGATCCTCACGGGAATTTATCGGCGCGATGCGGGCGAGGTGATTTTTGCGGGCAAAAGCGTGGTCTATACGAGTCCGCGGGAAGCACAGGAAGCCGGTATTGCAATGGTGCATCAGGAGCTCAATATGATGCATCATCTTACGGTCGCTCAAAATCTCTTCATCGGGCGGGAGACCATGAAGCTTGGAATATTCACGGATGATGCCGACACAGAGGCAAAGGCTTCCGAGCTCTTCCAGCTCCTGAATATCGATATCGATCCCGAGGAGTTGATGGGAAACCTGACGGTGGGGCGGCAGCAGATGGTTGAAATTGCCAAGGCGATCTCATCGAAGGCGCGCATCATCATCTTTGATGAGCCGACGGCAGCGCTTACGGAAAGCGAGACGAAGGAGCTCTTCAAAATCATACGTGACCTGAAAGCGAAGGGAATCGGCATCATCTACATTTCCCATCGCATGGATGAGCTCAAGGCAATCACCGACCGAGTGACCGTCATGCGGGACGGGGAGTATGTAGGGACTGTCATTACCCGGGATTCGACGAAGGATGAAATCATCCGCATGATGGTGGGACGCACGGTCTTTGAAGCTCCGAAAGAGAAGAGCAATGTGAAAGCAGATGCCCCGGTCGTCCTGGAGGTGCGAGGGCTCTGTGCTGGCTTTGTGAAGGATGTGAGCTTTGCCTTGCACAAGGGCGAGATCCTCGGCTTTGCCGGGCTTATGGGAGCCGGGCGTACGGAGACGGCACGGGCTCTGTTCGGGGCCGACAAGATGGATGGGGGGCAGATCCTCATCCACGGAAAGAAGGTCGAGATCCATACGCCGCAAGATGCTGTCGCCAACGGGATAGGATACCTTTCGGAGGATCGGAAACGGTATGGCCTGGTGGTGCAGAAGACCGTGCAGGAAAACACCATGCTTGCCACCATCGAAAAGTATATGCACGGCATTCTCGTGGATGATGCTTCCTGCGAGACGGAAACGGAGAGCTATATCAAGCGGCTTCGCATCAAGACGCCGTCAGTTCAAGAGGAAGTCTCCCATCTTTCCGGCGGCAACCAGCAGAAGGTCGTCATCGCGAAGTGGCTTGTCCGGGATTCGGAAATCCTTATTTTCGATGAGCCTACACGTGGCATCGATGTGGGAGCGAAGAGCGAGATATATGCCCTGATGAATGAGCTTGTCGAAAAAGGGAAGTCCATCATCATGATTTCCTCGGAGCTTCCGGAGATCCTGCGCATGAGTGACCGCATTGTTGTCATGAGCGAGGGAAGGAAGACGGGCGAGCTCTCTATCGAAGAAGCGTCCCAGGAAAAAATCATGCATTATGCGACGCTGCGCGAGCATGAAAGTGCAGCAAGCTGAGGACGGGAGGGGATTCGTATGGAAAAAGGAACACAGCAGGCAGCGCGTCCTGCCTGGAAGAAGCTCCTGCAGTCCGTCGGCATGCAGAAGCTCATCGTCTTTCTTGCTCTGATTGCGATTTATGTATTTTTCTCCATTGCAAGCGAGCCATTCCGCAGCAAGGAGACGCTTGTCAGCATATTTGACGCATCCTATTACATCGGCTTCATGGCCATCGGCGTTACGTTTGTCATCATCACAGGCGGCATCGATCTTTCGATCGGCACGCTCACGATATGCACGGCGCTCATCGGCGGTACGCTGCATGACACATATGGCTGGCCCATCGGGCTTTGCCTACTTGCAGTCCTGGCTGTCGGACTGTTCTTCGGTCTCTTGAACGGACTGATGGTTTCTGTCTTGCGGCTGCCGTCTTTTATCGCGACACTCGGCACGATGATGGTGACCCGCGGCCTTGGGTCGATCATCACAAAGACCCAGAGCGTCACATACCCCTTGGCAAGCGATGTGGATGGATGGTACCGGACATTTTTCCGCAGTCCGGACAACTTCCCGACGGGCATCGTGCTTCTCCTCGTGCTGGCCGTCATCATGGCCATCGTCCTTAACAAGACACGGCCGGGCCGCTATATCCTGTCTCTTGGCAGCAACCGGGAGGCAACGAGGCTGTCAGGCGTCAACGTGGTCAAGTGGGAATGCCTGGCCTATGTCATAAGCGGCGGCTTTGCGGCACTTGCGGGCATTGCATACGCCGCAACGTATTCGACTCTCATGCCGGGCACGGGCAATGGCTTCGAGCTGGATGCCATTGCAGGTGTTGTCATCGGCGGCACAAGCCTTGCCGGCGGGGTTGGATCAGTGGCTGGTACGCTTCTGGGCGTGTTCATCATGAGCACGCTGAAGGTCGGCTTGCCATTTATCGATCTGCAGCCGCATTACCAGCTCTTCATCACAGGCCTTGTCCTCATCGCGGCCGTTTATATCGATGTCCGCAATAGCAGGAAACGCACCTGAGGGATGGAAGCAATACATTCGCGGATCGGGATGATTTCCTGGAGTCTTGTATTCAAAAAGGAGGCTGTACCATGTTTCAAAGTGCAAAGAAATGGAAGCGTCTTGCTGTTGGCGCGTTAGCGGCGATGTTCGCAGTGGGGGCACTTTCCGGCTGCGGCGGCGGCTCCAGCAGCGGAGGGAGTGCAGGGGGGAATGTCAAGATAGAGATGGTGGCAAAGGGCTTCCAGCATGATTTCTGGAAAGCCGTCCGCATGGGCGCAGAGCAAGCAGGCAAGGAGCTTGGAGCTGATATCAACTTCGTCGGGCCGGATAGCGAAAGTGCCGTCGCCCAGCAGGTCGAGATGATTAAGAATGCTGTGAACAAGCACCCGGCAGCGCTTTGTCTGGCAGCACTTGACACAAAGGCGACACTTGATGTCATCGGCCAGGCGCAGCAGGCAAAAATCCCCATCATCGGATTTGATTCCGGCGTGCCCGGAGCACCGGCTGGCGCCATTGTCGCCAATGCGGCAACCGACAACTATGCTGCAGGCGGAATCGCGGCAGAGAACATGATGAAGGCCATCAAGGGCAAGGTGACGCAGGCCCAGGGGGCTGTCCGCATCGGAATCGTTGCACAGGATTCCAACTCCGAGTCTATCGGCCAGCGCACAAAGGGCTTTGTCGACAAGATGATTCAGCTCCTGGAAGCGGAGCCTGCCCTGGGCACCGGCTCGGTGGCTGTTGTCGGCCATGACAAATATGCAAACGGCAAGACGGACGGCAAGGTCATCATCGAGGTGCGCATCCCGTCGGAGGTATCTGACAATGCGGGAAAGACAGAGGCGGCAACCCTCCTCAACAAGCCGGATTTGATGGCAATCTACGGATCCAATGAATTTTCGGCGAAGTGCATCATCAATGCAAACGAGACCCTTCAGAAGCTCGGCCCGGACAAGGTCATCGCTGTCGGCTTTGACTCTGGTGCGCTCCAGATCAATGCCATCAAGACAGGGCTCTTCATCGGATCTGTGACGCAGGATCCTGTCCAGATCGGCTATCAGGCTGTGAAGCTGGCTGTTGCGGCAGCAAAGGGCGAAAAAGTCGAGGATGTGGATACAGGTGCTCTGTGGTATGATGCAAAAAACATGGATGATGCGAAAATCAAGCCTTGTCTGTATCAGTAAAGGAGAGGAAATTTCCTGCTCAGGATAGGGACAGAGCGGTGTTTTCCTGTTTGACAGACTGTGAACAAAACGGAGCTGTTTCCAAGGTCACGCTTGAGAAACAGCTCCGTTTTTTGAGGCTTCAGGCATGATTGTGGGTAAATTGCCCAGCCTCTCATGAGCGGTTCGATCCCGGTATGTCGCACGAGAACCGCCTGCGCTGTCTGCGCAATCTGCGTGCGCTCGGGTACGAGGTCGGCACGGGCACGCTCGTCGGGCTGCCGGGACAGAAGGGGACAGGCCTCAGTGCGTCCGCTTGTACTATCAGATAAAGGCATTTGCAGCAGAAGATAAATATGAATACCTGCGCCATAAAGTTGTTCGTATATTCCTTGAAAACAAAGCTCGATATGGATGTCGCAGGATCCATGCAGAACTAAAAAAGACAGGGATAAAGGTCTCGGAGAAGGTCGTTCGCAGAGTGATGAAGGAAGAGGGTCTTGAAGTAAAAATCCGAAAAGCAAAGAAATACAGTTCGTATAAGGGGGAAATCAGTCCTGCTGTTCCAAACACAATCAGGACTGGACGGGTGTGACCGTGGAGGAATTCTCATGTCAGAAGGGGCGGAGCAAAAGCCGGCTTTTAGCGGAGTCGGCAGCCTGCCGGACAGGGTGGTCAGTATTCGTAGTGGGCGAGTGCTGCCTTTTCCCGCAGGGAGGCGAGGCGGCGGAGGGCCTCCTGGAGGGTGGTATCTTCCTTCGCGAAGTGGAAGCGGACGTATTGGTGGACGTCCGTATCGAAGAAGCTGGAGCCGGGGACGGCGGCGACGCCCACTTCGCGGCAGAGCCACTCCGAGAAGGCCAGGTCGTTTTTGACATGGAACCCCGAGACATCCACCAGGACGTAATAGGCCCCCTCCGGCTCCAGGAATTTGAGACCCAAATCCTTTAGCCCGCCCACGAAGACCTCTTTCATGTGCTGGTAATGGGCCTGGAGCCCCTCGTAGTAGTCGTCGCCGAAGGCAAGGCCTGTGACAGCGGCCTCCATCAGGGGCGCCGCGGCGCCCACGGTGAGGAAGTCATGGACTTTCTTGATGCGCTCGGTGATGGCGGGCGGGGCGATGGTGTAGCCCAGGCGCCAGCCGGTGATGGAGTAGGTCTTCGAGAGGGAGTTGCAGATGACGGTCCGCTCCCGCATGCCCGGGAGCGTCGCCATATAGATGTGTCTATGGGGGGCGTAGAGGATGTGCTCGTAGACCTCGTCGGTGATGACATAGGCATCGTATTCCCTGGCGAGGCGGGCGATGGTCTCCATTTCGCTCTGGGTGAAGACCCGGCCGGTGGGGTTGGCGGGGTTGCAGAGGACGAGAGCCTTGGCCCCTCGGCGGAAGGCCGCCGTGAGCTCCGCCTCATCGAAGGTGAAGGTCGGGGGATGAAGGGGCACGTAGATGGGGTGGGCTCCCGTCAGGATGACATCCGCGCCGTAGTTTTCGTAAAAGGGGGAGAAGATGATGACCTTTTCCCCAGGATTGATGAGGGCGAGCATGGTGGCCATCATGGCCTCGGTACTCCCGCAGGTGACGACGATCTCCCGATCCGGGTCCACCTCCATGCCGGAGAAATGGTGCTGTTTTTTCGCGAGGGCCTCCCGGAAATTCTGGGCGCCCCAGGTCACGGCGTATTGGTGGGGCCCGGCGGCCGCTACCTCCGCGAGGCGGTCGGTCAGCTCCTTGGGCGGCGCAAAATCTGGGAAGCCCTGGGAGAGGTTTATGGCCCCATGGGCATTTGCAATGCGCGTCATGCGTCGGATGACGGAGTCCGTAAAGGTCTCCGTCCGAGTGCTTAGCTTTTTCATGGCTTACTCCGCAGGGACAATCGTGCCCTGATACTTCTCGTCAATGAACTTCAATACACTGGGATCGTGGAAGAGCTTTGCGATCTCCTGGTACTCGGGCTTCTGGGCATCTGCCTCCTGCGCCGCAAGAATCATGACGGCCAGGGGCTCTGCGGCATCCTCCAGGAATATGCCTTGATCCTTTACGCTCAGGCCACCGCTCATGACATAGTTCATGGTGATGGCGGCGAGATCCACATCCGAAAGGCTCCGGGGCAGCTGGGCCGCCTCGAGCTCCACGAACTGCAGGTGTTTCGGATTCTCTGCCACATCATTGACGGTTGCCTTTACGCCCACCCCTTCGCGCAGCTTGATGAGGCCGGCTTTTTCCAGGAGCAGGAGCCCGCGGCCGCCGTTGGTGGGGTCGTTCGGGATGGCGACCTTCGCCCCCTCCGGGACGGCCTCGACGGACTTGACCTTGTCACTATAAAGGCCCATGCGCATGAGGATGGTCTTGCCAATGGGGACGAGATTCGTCCCGTGCTCCGCGTTGAAATTGTTTAGGAAGGGCTCATGCTGGTAGCTGACGAGGTCGATATCCCCGTCGGCCAGAGCCTGGTTCGGCGTCACATAGTCCGAGAACTCGACGACGGTGACCTTGAGCCCCTTTTCCTTGGCAGCCTCGGCCACAGCCTCCGCCACCTCCGCATGGGGCCCCGCCGTCGCCCCCAGCTTGATTTCCTTCGAGGCGCTATCCGTGCCGCACCCGCTGACCAGGACAGCCGACAGCAGGGCCATGAGAAGCAATAGTTTCTTCATGAAGCAACATCCTCCTTTGAATGCTTTGTATACATATAGGATAAGGCAGTTTTGCGAAAAAGTCAAATATGCTTCCATCTTTTGAAAGGTTT
>CAMCBT010000049.1 GCA_945873115.1 uncultured Mitsuokella sp. | reverse complement strand
GCGATTTATTCGGATGCGGACGCACGGGCGCTTCACGTCCAGCTGGCAGATCGCAAGGTCCGGGTGGGAGGCCCCGATGCCCAGGACAGCTACCTCAACAAAAAGGCGATTATAAGGGCAGCCCGGGAGTCGGATGCGGATGCCATCCATCCGGGCTATGGCTTTCTCTCAGAGGATGCGGACTTCGCGGAGGAGGTCACGAAGGCGGGCTTCACCTGGATCGGCCCCATGCCGGAGACCATCCGCCTCGTGGGGGACAAGGATATCGCCCGGAAGTCCATCGAGCCCTCCGGCATCCCCATGGCAAAGGGGAGCGACCCGCTCACCGATGAGGAAGAGGCTGTAAAGCTTGCAGACGAGATCGGCTATCCCGTCATCCTGAAGCCGGTCTCCGGCGGCGGCGGAAAGGGCATGTGCGTGGCCCAGGATGAGGACGACCTGCGGAATATCCTGAAGTATCTCGTGGATATCCACAAGGTATCCTACTATTTCGAGCACTATATCGCCCGCTCCCGCCATATCGAGGTGCAGATTGTGGCGGATAACTTCGGCACTGTCGTCCATCTGGGAGAGAGGGAGTGCTCCATCCAGCGGCGCAACCAGAAGCTCCTGGAGGAGTCCCCCTCCATCGCCCTCACCGACGACATGCGACAGAGGGTCGGTCATTTGGCTGTCAAGGCGGCAAAGAGCGTCCACTACTCCAATATCGGCACCGTCGAGTTCCTGCTGGATCTCACGAACAATGAGTTCTACTTTATGGAAATCAACCCCCGCATCCAGGTGGAGCATGGCATCACCGAGTGCGTGACGGGCATCGATCTCGTGCGCACCCAGATCCAGATTGCGGCAAATGAGCCGCTGTCCTTTACCCAGAAGGATGTCCAGTTCACAGGCCACTCCATCGAGTGCCGCATCAATGCGGAGGATCCGGACAACAACTTCATGCCGAGCCCCGGCCATATCACCTTCATGCATGAGCCCAGCGGCCCTCGGGTCCGCTTTGATTCCGGTGTGACGGCTGGCCTCGACATCGAGCCTTACTATGACTCCCTCATTGCGAAAATCATCGTCCGGGGCCGCACCCGGGGCGATGCCATCAAGATTATGAACCGGGCTCTCAGCGAGTTCCACATCGACGGGGTCAAGACCACGATTCCCCTCCATAAGAAAATCCTCAAGGACACCTGCTTCCGTACGGGCAATATCGATACCCAGTTCATCAAGAACCGCATCGGCGTGTATGAGGCGGAGCCGAAGGATCTTCGGGATATGAGCGAGGAGGAAATCGCCTCCTCCATCAGTGCCACCATGTATTACGCATAATGAAATGCCCCGCATACCGAAACGAATGGTAGGCGGGGCATTTTTGTGCATGGATTTCAGAAGAACTGGCGGAGCGTCGTGGCGATGACCCGTTCCCGGCCGTCCTCAAAGGGCTGCAGACCGAGAAGGGACATACCCTCGGACTTCGGCGTCAGGTCGTAGTACATGACCTGGAGAAGCGTCCCACGGGCCAGCACCACGTCGAGGCGGGTGCCAAAGCCGGTGAAGCCGGAGCGGCCAAAGATGGTCACATCCGCGTCGATGGTGGGGGCGATGTAGGTGGCCCGGGGGAGATTGTAGTAGCTGAACCAGAAGCCATAGTCGCCTGGGCGCAGGAGGCTCGGCTGCTGGCGCAGGCGCAGTGTCACGATATAGCCCTCCGCCGTATCCGTCCAGTGGTCGGAGTCTGTGGTGGCATGGCCCTGCACTCCCTCGAACTCGAGGCTTGCGTGCTCATTGAAGCCGTAGCGCACATAGAGCTCCCCCATGCGCTGCCGGTCGATGATGTTCTGCTGGGCCACATAGTCCGTAAGAGCTGCCGGTGTTCCGAAGGGATCATCGTCCCGATTGAAGTCGTAGTAGTAAAGGCCTGTCTGCCACTTCGGCCACTTCTTCAGGTAGGAGAGCAGGACGCCATTTTTGCGTTCTTTCGATAGCCGGGAGGACTTGCCCACGGTGCGGCCGAAGAAGAGGTCAGCGCGGCCTTCCTTCTCCGCATTGCCGAACTCATAGCGCACGCCCTCGGTGATGAGGTCGAAGAGATTGCCCTCCACCGGCCAGAGGTTTTCCCGGCCCAGGGTGAAGCGGGTACCGTGGTCTGTGGTCTGCCGGACATAGAGCCGGTCGAGGTAGAGGTGGTTGTCGCTGGCATGATCTTCCGGGTACTCCCTGTCATAGCGGATATCCTCCAGCATGCCGGTGACCGTCCACTCCCGGTTCAGGGCCACGGAGGGGTAGAGCTGCAGGCGACGGCTCACCTGATAGGCCTTGATTTTCTGAGCGAGAGCGGGGTAATCGACGCGCCCCTCGGCATAGGATACTCGGTAGTTCCCATGGAGGGTGAAGTTCGGATAGGGAGCGAAGCGCGCTGCTTCCGGGTACTCCGCAGCGGCCTCGAGAAGGGCCGCTTTCTTTGCCATATCCTCCTGCTCGTCCTTCTTTTCCTGGCTTGTGTCCACAGCCTCTTCCTTTTGCAGGGAAGGAGCCGCCTTTGCTGTCTCCGCTGGGGCCGCAGTCTCTTTCGCAGCCTCCGCGTTCTGGCTGGCGCTTTCCTCATTCTGGGGGGCAGCACCTGCGAGGGCTGGTGGAAGCGCAAGGACGCATAGGGCAGCCGTACAGGCATAGCGGGCAATTCGGTTCATACGAAATACTCCTTTGTCACTTACGATTTTTCTTGACCTCATAGAGCATGGCATCCGCCCGGGCAATGACGCCGTCGACGGTCTCCCCCGTATTCTGGCACAGGGCCCAGCCGACGGAGAGGGATAGGGGCACCTCCAGATTCTCATTCTTTGCGATTTCCACGACCTTCGTATTGAGCATGGACTGGAAGGAGGAGGGGATGGGGAAGAGTCGCTGGGGGATGATGGCGGTGAACTCATCGCCGCCGAAGCGGCCGACGAAGCCTCCGATGGAGTGGGTGGACTTCCGCAGTGCCTCGGAGACGACGATGAGCGCATGGTCGCCAGCGAGATGGCCGTATGTGTCATTGACATTCTTGAAGTGATTCACGTCCATCATGTAGAGGTAGAAGGGGTCGTGATTGGCGGTGCGTATCATGCGCTCGATATACTGCTGGGTGCAGAGCTTGTTGTTAAGGCCTGTCATGGCATCCGTATTGATGCGCTGGTTCTGCAGCCGCAGGAAGGTGTAGAACACGCTGATGAGCATCGTCGCAACGGAAAAGGGCAAGACACCCAGTGCGACCTGCCCTGCACCGCCCATAATGGGGAAGAGGGAGTAGAGGAACAGCTTCTGGAAAAGATTCCGCTCCACGACGGAGCCATGGATATAGCCATCGAGGCAGATCCCCGTGGAGAGAAAATAGTAGGAATAGGCGAAGATAATCTGGAAGATATAGAGCGGTCCCCGCACGTACCTCCCGTCCTCTGAGATATAGAAGGCGGCCCCTGTCCAGAAGCTGGATATGATGATGGAGGCCATGATGATGAGGGGGAGGGTGGATAGGAAGTGGGGGATTTTTCGGGAGAAGAAGTGGCGTCTATTATATTGGCTGATGAGGAGGAACCAGAAGTAGACGGTGAACATCGTCCCCAACAAATCCACGGCATTCAGGATATAGTTCAGGAGAATAGGATAGGGGAAAAGTCCCATGAGGCCCATCCGATCAAAGGCCTCGGCAAGGGAGGTGACAATGCACGCCCAGATGAGGGCCAGCATGAGATTGATCTCGCGGCGGCTGCCCATGTTTCGGTTCGTATGGAGACCCATGATGAGAAAGAGAATGGTACAGAGGAGTATGAAGCCGACGAAGGATATGTCATACTCGCGTAAAAGAAATGCTTCATTGTCCATGACATAGCTCCCATGGAAACACGATGTTTATAAGAATACGATAAGATATATGGTATAAATACACAGAGTGACAATAGTATTGTACAGGACCATTATGCTATGTTTCGCTAAAAAACTCGTGATTCCTGCTAGTCTGGATAAAAAAGGACAATGTTCCCCTTTTTTCTCGTTTTTTGCATATCGATAACCCTTTGATTGCGGGAGCCTCGAAATCGCAGGGTGAGATCGCGCTCAGCTTCCCGGTATTCTCCGTCCACGAGCACATCGATTCTCTGGAGCAGGGCCTGGCTGGAAGGATCGGGAAGATTCTGGAGCTCCTCCAGGGTGTAGCCGGTGTAGCACCAGATATCAAGATCCCGACCATGGATGAGATCCGCCAGGCGGGCAAGGGGGGCACTCTGCAGGAAGGGCTCCCCGCCGCTGAAGGTCACGCCGGTGAGCAGGGGATTTTCCATAAGCTCCCTTAGGACCTCCTGAAAGGAGAGGGGCCTTCCCCCCGCCCGTGGCTGGGTCTCAGGGTTCTGGCAGCCGGGACAGCGGCGGGGGCAGCCCTGGCAGAATATTGTATAGCGCATGCCCTCGCCGTCCACAATGGAGTCGCTGACTGTCCCAGCGATCTGGATGGTATCGTCTTTTTCCTCTTTTTCCATGGTATCACGTTCCTTTTCCGATTCATTCCGCGAATTTATTCCGCGAAAAAAGCCCTTCCTTTCGGAAAGGCCCTGATGGAAGATCGCTCAGCGAAGGATGGCGTGCTTCACGCGGTCGTGCTCTTCCGACTGCTTGGCGTTGTTCCAGCGGTCAATGGTGCCGACGAGGTAGCCCGTGATGCGGCGGATGCGCTCGAACTTCTGGGGCTGCAGCACATAGTGGATGTCGATTTTGCCATTGCCTGCATCCTTGAGTTCGAGGCTGCTGATTTTTTCATTTGTCTTCTTCTGCACCAGGTCGATGTAGCTGGCGATTTCCTTCTCGGAGATATCCGTAAGACCTGCCAGCTTTACATCAATTCCATTGACTACCATTGTTGTCACCTTTCTTTTCTGCCGCTTGGACTGTATCATTACGCAGGAACAGGGAGTGCGGATTTCGTTCCTTGTGATTCTATTATACAATATCTATAGGTAGAGCGTCAAGTACCCCACTAGATATGGATAGACCTGGGGCGGCTATCCACAGGAGCTGTCCCCAGCTCCCTTTTCCTGGAAAACCGTCCGGGTCGGATAGGGGATGTCGATGCCCTCAGCCCGATACCGGCGGGTCAGGGCCTTGATGAATTCGTGCTTCACCAGGAACTGGTTGTCGAAGTTGCTGGAGTGCATGACCACATTGAAGTCGATGCTGGAGTCGCCGAAGGTGTGAAAACGCACCGTGGGCTCCAGTGTGACAGTCTTGTCGAATTTCTGCAGGGTTTCTCTTGCCACCTCCAGGGTCACCCGCTCCACCTGGTCGAGGTCGCTGTCGTAGGCGACTCCTACGGGCACCTTGATGATGATATCCCGGCGGGGCATGGAGAAGTTCGTGATGTTCGACTTGGCGATGGTCTGGTTCGGGATGACCACCATGTTGCCGCCGCCGGCGGGGATGATGGTGGTGTAGCGCCAGGTGATATCCGTGACCCGTCCCTCCTCCCCGGTGGAGAGACGGATGTAGTCATCGAGGCGCAGCTGCTTCGAGAGGATGAGATGGAGCCCCGAGAAGATATTGGCCAGCGTCTCCTGCAGGGCCAGGGCTACGGCCATACCGCCGACGCCCATGGCGGTGATGATGGGGGCGATGGAGATGCCGTAGTACTGCAATATGACGAGGACGCCCATGGCGTAGATGACGATGTTGAGGATGGTGGAGAGGAGCGTGGTCTTCGGCAACTTCTCAACGGAGTGCTCGATGTGCATCTCCAGGGCGCCACCCACAGTGCGGGCCACCACCCGGGTGATGGAGAGGATGATGACCGTGAAGAGCACATAGGAAAAGAGCCGGGCCAGCGATGGAACAATCTCAATGGTATTGACAATCCAGTAGAGCCCCGTCACGAGGGCCAGGGATACGGGGACGCCCCGAAGGGCATGGATGAAGAGATAGTGCCAGGTGCCCTCCTCCACCTGCAGGTGGCTTGCGATGCGTCGGTTGATGAACTTGTTTGCCGCAAGACCGAGGGCGAGGGAGCCTGCGAGGATGCAGGCGGGCAGGAAGAGCAGCTCGAGAAGATGGGCTCCATCTGGGAGCGGGAGGGATGTGAAATCTGGCAAGGGAAACCTCCTAGGAAAATTGTTGTGTTATTCTTGCAAAGAAGCATTTTCCATTTTATAGTATAGGAAAGACAGAAAAAATGCAACAATGCAGGAGGCTATCCCGATGGAAACAAATGCAATTCTCGGCGAGGGCGAGCGCCTTCGTCTTCGCGTGGCGAACCTGGGGGATGTGGACTACATCCTCTCCCTTTCCTTTGCCAAGGAAAACCACCCCTTTGTCTACGCCTTTGACCGGGTCCATCACTCCGGCATCGTCATGGGGGACGGCAAGGAGGCCATGGATGTCATCGTGGAGGAAAGGGAGACAGGAGACAGGGTCGGCTACTTCCTCGTGGCGGGGCTCTCCACGGAGGCAAAGGAGCAGGAGTGGACGCATGTCATCATCGACAGGAAGGGCCGGGGCTACGGCCATGAGGCAATGAAGATACTGAAGCGCTGGGCCTTCGAGGTGTGGGGCGCCCACCGCATCTGGCTCGACTGCAAGGACTACAATGAAAGGGCTCTCCACCTTTACGAGTCGGAGGGCCTCCGGCGGGAGGGGCTCATCCGGGAGACCTTCTACAATACTGAGAAGGATACCTATGAGAATCTCGTCATCCTGGGCCTCCTCGCCCGGGAGTACGAGGCGCGCAAGCAGGAAGGCCAGGAGCTCTGAGAGGAGGGTCTATGAAGCTGGATAACAGACTGGCGGCCATCGCAGAGCTGGTGCCCGCAGGCTGCCGCCTCGCCGATATCGGATCCGATCACGCCTATCTCCCCTGCACCCTGGTGAAGGCGGGAAAGGCAGCCCACGCCATTGCCTCCGACAAGAACGAGGGTCCCTATGAGGCGGCAAAACGGACCATACAGGAGGAAGACCTCATAGGCCAGGTGGAGGCTCGCCTCGGCGATGGCCTCGCCCCCATAAAGCCCGGGGAGGTGGATGTCATCTCCATCTCCGGCATGGGGGGGAAGCTCATGCAGGAGATTCTCATGAATCATCCGAAGGTGCTATCTTCCGTCGGCACGGCAATCCTCCAGCCTCAGAATGCGGCAGAGGAGCTCAGGGGCTGGATCTACGACCAGGGCTGGCATATCGACGAGGAAGCCCTTGCCATAGAGGATGACCGCCTCTATACGATCATCCGGGCCGTCCGAGGGAAGAGGGATAAGCCCTCGCCAATTCTTCTCGCCGTGGGGCCGAGGCTCTGGGAGAGGAAGCCGCCGCTCCTCAGGGCTCATATGGAGCAGCTGATTTTCTCCTGCCGCCGGATTCTTACAGGCATGGAGGGGAGCGAGGCGGCGAGAGAGTCGGCAAGGTATCAGGAAGTGCAGCAGCGCATGAAGGAATTGGAGGCGCATCTCACATGGTGACCTGTCAAAAGGTGTTGGAGGCGATGGAGCGCATCGCCCCGAAGCGGCTGGCGGAGGATTGGGACAATCCGGGGCTTCTGGTGGGGAGCCCGAAGCGGGAGGTCACGCGACTTTTGGTCTGCCTCGATGTGAGCGACCAGGTGGTAGCTCGGGCAAGCCAGGAGGGGGCAGAGCTCATCGTCTCCCACCATCCGCTGATTTTCCGAGGGCTCAAGAAGCTTCGGACGGATACGCCCCTGGGGGCTAGGCTCCAGAGACTTCTCGCCCAGGATATCGCCGTCATCGCCGCCCATACGAACCTCGACAGCGCAAGGGGGGGCGTCAATGACGTGCTGGCGGAGCTCCTCGGCCTGACGAGGGTCGAGGGCTTCTTGCCGGCAGAGGACAAGGGCCTAGAGGGCCTCGGACGCATTGGCCGACTTGAGGCCCCGGAGAGCATAGAGGCCTTCGGTGCCCGGGTCAAGGCGGCGCTCCCCGTCACCCACATCCGTCTCGTGCGGGCGGGGGAGAGGCCGGTGCAGAAGGTGGCCCTCTGCACCGGCAGCGGGGCGGAGTTCATCGATCGGGCCGCCTTTCTGGGAGCCGACGCATACGTGACGGGAGATGTGAAGTATCACGACGCCCAGCACGCCGCAGAGCTTGGCCTTCACGTCATAGACGGCGGTCACTTCGGCACGGAGTTCCCCGTGGTAAAGGCTCTTGCCGGCCGGCTTCGCCAGGAGCTGGTGGACGTGGAGGTCCTGGAGGATACGGCCTCGAAGGATTTCTTTACTGTTCTTTGAGGAATAGGAGAAAGGGGGCATCCCTTTGAAACTGATTGGATGGAAGCGGCAGGTCCTTCGGTATGGACAGATTATCCTGGGCTGCGCCCTGACCTGCTTCGGCTTCAATCTCTTTCTGATACCGGCCCACCTTCTGACAGGGGGCGTGAGCGGCATCGCCTTTATCATCTACTACCTGACGGAGCTTCCCGTTGGCCTGCAGAATCTCGCCTATAACCTGCCCATACTCTATCTTGCCTATCGGGTCTTTGGCAGGCTTTATGCCATCGATACGGTCTTCGGCACGGTCTGCCAGTCCCTCATCCTCGATGGGACCTACTTTATGGCAGACTGGAACGTCTGCCCAGATCCCATGCTGGCCGCCATATTCGGCGGGGTGCTGGCAGGCGTGGGCTTCGGCCTCGTCTTCCGCGGCAATGCCAATACCGGCGGCCTCGATGTGGTGGGGGCCGTCACGAAGAAATACTTCTCCATCAATATGGGAACGGGAATCTTTGCACTGAACATCTTGATAATCCTTGGCTCCATGGCACTCTTCGGCCTCCAGATCGGCCTCTACAGCCTCGTGTCCATCTATGTGACGGCGGAGCTCACGAACCGGGTGGCGGCGGGCCTCAATCGGGAAAAATCCATCATCATCATCTCCCAGGAGTCCCGGGCCATCTGCCAGGATATCCTGGAGCACGTGGGCCGCGGCGTCACCTATCTCGATGGGAGAGGGGGCCTTGCTGGCGAGCCGAAGGATATCCTCTTCGTGGTGGTGAGCCTCACCCAGGTCAGCCGTGTCAAGACCATCGTCCACCACCATGACTCTGCGGCCTTCATGATTGTCTCCGATACCTCGGAGGTCACGGGGAGGGGCTTCACCCTCGATGTGGAGTCCTATGCGACGGCCCGCAAAAAATGGCTGGAGACCCATGGAACGGGTCTTGCTGATTCGAAGTGAATTCGCTATACGCATGAAAGGGGTTGTTTCACATCCTTTAACGTGAATCGACCCCTTTTCACATCCGCAAAAAATTTTTGCAAAGTTTGAAAATAGCTCTTTTCAGTAGAACATATATAGTGTATAATGGATATAGAACAAAGATATGATTGCGCAAGGTATACCGTCGCGAAAGAAAACAGGAGGCACCATCATGAGACACCGCCAAACAGCAGACGAGCGTCTGACCCAGATCTACGACTACATCAAGGAGCATCTTCTCGAAAAGGGCTATCCGCCCTCTGTCCGGGATATCTGTGAGGCGGTGGGGCTGAAATCCACCTCCACGGTTCATTCCTATCTCGGCATGCTGGAGAAGCGGGGCATGATACGGCGCGACCCGGCAAAGCCCCGGGCCATCGATATTATGGAGGACAAGCCCTGGATGAACAACGTCCAGATTCCCCTGGTGGGCACCGTGGCGGCGGGCGTCCCCATCCTGGCCCAGGAGAATATCGAGGAGGTCTATTCCTTCCCCCAGAGCCTCACGGGCACCAGCGGGGAGCTCTTTATGCTGCAGATCAGCGGGGATAGCATGATCAATGCGGGCATCTTCGACGGGGACTACATCATTGTCCGCCAGCAGTCCACGGCGGAGAACGGTGATATCGTCGTCGCGCTCGTGAATCAGGAGTCGGCAACGGTCAAGCGCTTCTTCCGGGAGAAGGACTGCATTCGCCTCCAGCCGGAAAATGACTCCATGAAGCCCTTCTTCGAGAAAGATGTGACGATTCTTGGCCTGGTGGTGGGCGTTTATCGCCAGCTGTAATGTGCCTGGGCAATGACGGCTTGAAGTCGGCGGAGGAAAATGCCGCCGGCTTTTTTGTATTCAGATTTCTATATCTTAGTAGAGGTGCCACCAAAAGAAAGCATATCTAACTTCATGGAAATTTTTCATGGAAATATGGTATACTAAAGTGACATGTTAAAAAGCTATATGAATCAGAGAGGAATTTCAAATATATGGATATCGATCAAGTGACCCATGGATTCCGGCTGCTGCGCAAGACGCGGATTGAGGAGGTGGACTCCACTGCCTATCTTTTCTCCCACGAGAAGAGCGGCGCCCGTCTCTTTTTCCTGGAAAATGAGGACGACAACAAGGTCTTTTCCATCTCCTTCCGCACCCCGCCCGTGGACGATACAGGCGTGGCGCACATCGTGGAGCATTCCGTCCTCTGCGGCTCCCGGAAGTATCCCCTGAAGGAGCCTTTCGTGGAGCTGGTAAAGGGATCCCTCAACACCTTTCTCAATGCCATGACCTACCCGGACAAGACCATGTACCCGGTGGCCAGCCGCAACGACAAGGACTTCCAGAACCTCATGGATGTCTATCTCGATGCGGTTTTCTACCCGGTCATGCGGGAGAATCCCCAGGTCCTCATGCAGGAGGGCTGGCACTACGAGCTGGCGGAGGAGTCCGCGCCTCTAACCTACAGCGGCGTCGTCTACAACGAGATGAAGGGGGCCCTTTCCTCCCCGGATGATCTCTTGGAGAGCCGCATCATGACCTCCCTTTTCCCGGATACCACCTACGGGAAGGAGTCCGGCGGCGACCCGGCTGCGATTCCGAGCCTCACCCAGGAGGCCTTCATCGGCTTCCACAGCCGCTACTACCATCCGACCAATAGCTATATCTTCCTCTATGGAAACCTGGACATCGAGGAGAAGCTGGCCTATCTGGACGAGGCCTATCTATCTCGCTTCGACCGCATCGAGATTCCCTCCCATATCGAGCGGCAGAAGCCCTTTTCGGCTCAGCAGACCCTCAGGGCCCCGTATCCCATCGGCGCGGAGGAGAGCCCCGAGGAGAAGACCTTCCTGGCACTGAACTGGCTCACGGGGGACGCCCTCGATATGAAGACAATGATGGGCCTGGAGATATTGGAGCACGCGCTTTTAAGGACCCAGGCGGCGCCCCTTCGGAAGGCCCTCATCGATGCCCGCCTCGGAAAGGATGTGGATTCGAACTTTGAGAATGACATCCTGCAGCCCTTCTTCAGCGTCATCATAAATAGCAGCGAGGAGGATAGGGCGGAGAGGTTTCAGCAGGTGACCCGGGAGTCTCTTGAGAGCCTCGTGAAAAATGGCATCGACCGCACGCTTCTTGAGGCCTCCATCAACCTCTTGGAGTTCCGCCTGCGGGAGGCGGACTTCGGCTCGGTGCCGAAGGGCCTTTTCTACGGCATCCACATCATGCGCAGCTGGCTCTACGATGGGGAGCCGGAGGCGGCCCTTCTCTATGAGGGCCTGCTGGCGGAGATGAAGAAGGGCCTTGACACCCGCTATTTCGAGGGGCTCATCAAGACCTATCTGCTGGACAATCCCCACAATTCCTTCGTAGTCCTCTATCCCGATGCAAAGCTCGGGGAGCGGCGGGACAAGGAGCTCGCTGACCGCCTCGCAAAGGTGAAGGCCTCCATGAGCAAGGAGGAGCTGACAGAGGTCATCGCCTCTGCTCAGGCCTTGAAGGAACGCCAGCAGGAGCCGGACTCCGAGGAGGCACTCAAGACCATCCCCGTCCTGTCCCTTTCGGATATCCGGAAGAAAATCTATGACCTCCCCCTGGAGGAGCGGGAAATCGGCGGCACAAAGGTGCTCCTGAGCGATGTGGAGACGAACGGAATCGCCTATCTCACCCTCTACTTCGACGTGAGCACCGTCCCCCAGAAGGATCTCTGCTATCTCTACCTCCTGAGCGACCTTTTGGCCATGGTGGACACGGAGGCGCACGGCTACGCCAATCTCTCGAATCTGCAGAACCTCCTGACCGGCGGCATCACCTGCGACCTCGTCGCCTTCTGGACGAAGGGGAATCCCGACTCCTGTGTGCCGAAGCTCCGGATCAAGGTCAAGGCCCTGGTGGAGAAGCTTCCCCAGGTATTTGACCTCCTGGCCGAAATCCTCACGAAGAGCGTCTTCACGGACGAAAAGCGCATCCACGAGCTCATCGAGCAGGAGCAGGCCTCCATCGAACTGGGCCTCCAGCGGGCGGCCAACCAGATTGTCGCCTCCCGCATCAACAGCTATCTGACGGATGCCGGTGCCTACGCAGATGTGGGGAGCCTTCCCTTCTACGCCTTCCTGAAGGGCTTCCAGAAGGATCTCGCGGGGAACCTAAAAAAGCTCCAGCAGGTCTTTGCCGCGATACTGCCCCGGGCCATCAACAAGAACGGCCTCATCACGAGCATTACGCTTCCTGGATCCAGCTACGATGCCTTCCGTGGGCCCTTTGACAAACTGCTTGCGGCCTTCTCCGCGGAAAAATTTGAGGCAGAGCCCTATCTTTTCCCCTGCGAGGCGAAGAACGAGGGCCTCATGTCCGCCAGCCAGGTCCAATACGTGGGGAAGGGGGCGAACTTCATGCGCCTGGGCTACAGCTACACCGGAACCATGTCCGTCCTCTCCACCATCCTTCGCTACGACTACTTCTGGACGAAGATCCGCGTGCAGGGAGGCGCCTATGGAGCCTTCACGAACTTCACCCAGAACGGCATGCTCTACTTCGGCTCCTACCGGGATCCGCACCTGACGGAGACACTGGAGGTATTTGACGGGACGGCGGCCTTCCTCAAGGACTTCGAGGTAAGCGATCGGGAGATGGACAAGTTCATCATCGGCACCATGAGCGGCGTGGACTCCCCCCTGACTCCGAAGATGAAGGGGGACGCGGCGGCCTCCTGCTATATCCGCGGCATCACCGACGCGGACCGGCAGAAGACCCGGGATGAGATTCTCTCCACCCGCCAGCAGGATATCCGCGCCCTGTCGCCCCTGGTGGATGCCTGCATGAGGGAGGAAGTCCTCTGCGTATTCGGCGGGGAAGAGGCCGTAAAGAGCGTCCGGGATGTGTTCGGCGAAATTAAGAATGCGCTTTGAGGAGCTCTGAAGCATTGACTTTATGCGGTTTCCATGGGATAATGGACAGAACCAATTTCCATTAGGAGTGCTTTTGGAGGCTTGCGTCAGACAGGCAGAAGGTCAGGAGGATGTTGGATGAAAGATTTGATTTTCAAGGGTGCTGGCATTGCCCTCATCACACCGTTTACCGAGGATGGCATCAATTTTGAGGAACTCGGCCGTATCATCGACGACCAGATTGCGCATGGTACGGATGCCATCGTCATCACCGGCACCACTGGCGAGTCCGCCACCATGTCGGATGAGGAGCACCGCGCCGCCATCAAGTTCGCCGTGGACCATGTGAAGAAGCGCATCCCCGTCATTGCGGGCACGGGCTCCAACGAGACCCGCTATGCCATCGAGCTCTCAAAGTACGCCGAGAGCGTCGGGGCCGATGCGCTCCTCATCGTCACGCCCTACTACAACAAGGCGACTCAGAAGGGCCTCGTGGCCCACTACAAGGCCATTGCAAAGAGCGTGAGCTTGCCCATCATCCTTTACGACGTGCCCTCCCGCACGGGACTCGGCATCGCGCTCGAGTCTTACATCGAGCTCGCCAAGGTGCCGAACATCGTGGCGGTGAAGGAGGCAAATGGGGATCTCTCTAAGATTCTCCGGCTCCGGGCTGCCTGCGGCGATGATCTCGCCATCTACTCCGGCAACGACGATCAGATTCTCCCGATTCTCTCCCTCGGCGGTGTCGGCGTCATCTCCGTCCTGTCGAATGTGGCGCCCCAGGTGACCCACGACATGTGCCAGGCCTTCTTCGATGGCAAGGTGAAGGAAGCGGAGCGCCTCCAGGTGGAGTACACGGATCTCATCGATGCCCTCTTCTGCGAGGTCAATCCCATCCCCGCAAAGACCGCCATGGGGCTCCTGGGCTACAAGGTCGGGCCCCTTCGCATGCCCCTTTCCGAGATGGAGGAGGGCCACAAGGAGCAGCTCAAGACTGCGCTGAAGCGCCATGGGCTTCTTAAATAATACAGCAGGGATTTAGCTAGGAGGCAATTTGGAATGAAAAATATAATGAGGCTTCTCGTCGTATGCCTGATGCTCATTATGGGCACCCAGGTATCCTTTGCAAACTCCGATGAGGAGACACTCCAGGAGGGGGCGGACATCACCAGCATCCATCGCCTGGCACTGGCCATGCCCCTTTACCAGCAGGTGGATAAGGATGCGCCGGACAAGGCGGAGCTCTCGAAGATTTTCTATGACGCCAGCCGCGTCTCCCGTCTCTCTGTCGCCTCCTACAATACGGTGGCGGACAGCATCAACAGCACGAAGAGCATCGATATCCTCGCCCTCGACCGCCGCACGGCAGCGAAGTACTTCAAGGAGGACGTGGCAGACTACGCCAACGCCTATGTGGTGCTGACGGTGGCAAACAACAGCCGCACCACCTTCTTCTTCGATGTCTATCAGTCGGGTACGAACCAGCTGCTCTACACCTACAAGATTCAGGCGAACCGCAGCGAAAAGGATAGCATCGCCACATTCAACACCCTCTGCGAGCAGTTTTACAAGCATTTTGAACGCGCCGTCGAGGCCCAGCTGAAGGAAAAGAACAAGAACTAAAATCGCTCAAAAAATGGACTGTCTTGCAAATGTGATTGCGAGACAGTCCATTTTTATGTTCTGTGCTATCCTATTGTCATGGGGTAGGGATGATCCGGGTGAGCACGCTGTGGCCTTCCCTTGCCAGGCTCCGATTGAAGTTTTCGATGGGGGCGAAGATGGGCGTGAAGGCCAGCCGCAGCTTGAATCGGAGGAATGTATGGGAGTTGCCCCCGAAGATGGGGATGCGATCCAGCACGAAGGGATTCTCCGAGGGATCCGTCAGCCCGTAGTGGACGGTGAAAGCCGCCCGATAGCCGGCGTCCTTCGTCAGCTGTTCCAGCTCCTCGTCATAGGATCCGCAGGGGTAGGCGATGAAGGAAATCTTCTTGTTCAGCCGCTCCTCCAGGATATCCTTTGAGTCCTTGAGCTGGTGCCAGCGGTCGTCCTTATCCAGCTTGTCGAGCTCGGGATGGGAGAGGGTATGGCTCTCGATGTCGATGATGCCGCTTCCATTGAGCTCCGCTACCTGCTCCCAGGTCATGTAGTTCGGATACTGGCTCATGAAGTCCGTCACCACGAATATGGTGCCCTTGAGCCCGTACTTCCGGAGAATGGGGTAGACATTTTGGTAGTTGTCCACGTAGCCGTCGTCAAAGGTCAGCACAACGGGTTTTTCCGGCAGGGGTGTCCCCTTTTGCCAGGCATCCAGGAGCTCGGCCGGCGTGATGGTGTGGTACCCGTTTTCCTTCAGGTACTTCATCTGCTTCTCAAACTGATCCGTGTGGACCGTCAGCGGGTTCTCCGCCCAGTCGTTTATCTGGTGATAGTTCAGCACCGGGACAGCTCGGGAGGCGCTTTGCAGGAGGCAGGCACAGACAAGGAAAAGCAGGAGAGCCAGTGCGAGGAGGATGTATAGCACGCGCCGCAAAAGGCGAGGCTTCCGTTTCCCGCCGCCATATCTCTTGATGGTCAAATGCTCTGTGTTCCCAAACAATTTCAGACTCCCTTTCCCAAGGTGTTCCACTATGCGCTGGCGCACAGCTTTAACTATAGACGATTCTCTAATGGCTGTCAAGGAATAGGGATTCTCACAGGGGAGAGAGTGGGGCGTCTCCCCTAGGGGAATCTCCTCAAGAAAAGAATTTACAAATTCGCGTTTCTGCATATAATAAACTACACGCACAAACGTCCACTTTGTGGACATTGTGCGCCGCCCTTGCAAGAAACCAGCCAATCAGTCTGCGCCTACGGCTTGACTTCTTGGGGTTTCATAGTAAACTACACGCACAAACGTCCACTTGCGGGTCTTGTGCGCCGCCCTTGCAAGAA
>CAMCBT010000048.1 GCA_945873115.1 uncultured Mitsuokella sp. | reverse complement strand
AGCCTCGCACAGTGGATGAGCCGTGATATATCGGTCACGGATTTTCTTCCACGAGTCGCCGTACCTTTCGTGCTGATTGTAGCCACGGGCAAAATGCTCATAGTGCCGTTGCATTTGACTGCGATGCTCCCTCCGTCCTTTTGCGCGCGCTATTCGGACTAGAGAATGGATTGTATGTAGGGGGTTCTCCCCACTACGATTATGATTTTATTCTTATTCGTGATCGAAAAACGAATGAACCCAGAATGTAAAACAGAATGTAAGAAATTAATGTTTTTATTCGAGAAGTTAAATTTCCTCTTCTATATTTAGGAGTTATGTGTTATAATGCGAAGAAATTTTCGTGCGAACTGCCATACGGAGGAGATTTGATGGAGTACAGCTACAATAAATTATGGAAATTGTTGATAGACAAAAATATGAGGAAGAAAGACCTGATGGAGAAAACAGGCATCACATCATCAACTATAGCTAAGATGGGAAAAAATAAGGCTGTAAGCATGGATGTTATAGGCAAAATATGTATCGCCTTGAATTGCGAAATCGGGGATGTGGTCGACATCATAAAGACGGATGAAT
This sequence comes from uncultured Mitsuokella sp., assembly GCA_945873115.1. Taxonomy (GTDB): domain Bacteria; phylum Bacillota; class Negativicutes; order Selenomonadales; family Selenomonadaceae; genus AWVT01. The sequence continues at coordinate 16,378 of CAMCBT010000048.1, read as the reverse complement.
ACTAACGAATCGGCAGTTGGAGGATGACTACCGCGAGGGACGAATAAAAACCGTATTCTGCACCAGATACAATACAATGTTCCGGAGATTTTCATTGACGAAGGAGACTGGTAAACGATGAATTTTTATGAAAAATCGTATAAAACTTGCTCACCGTCTTTTACGCAACGACGGCAGTATATTTATTCAATGCGATGACTTTGAAGATGCTTACTTGAAAGTACTGATGGACGAGCTATTCGGAAGAGAAAATTTTAGAAACAAAATTACATGGAAGCGGCGTGGTGGTAGTGCAAACCCGCAAAACAGATTAAACAATGTAACCGACTATATTTTGTGGTATCAAAAATCCCGAGATATAGACTATACACCTGTTTTTACTCTCAATGATGAAAAAACGCAACAGTATATAAAGGAACGATTTGTTTATACTGATGAAAATAATAGATTTTACCGGACAAAAGCCCGAAGCGTTAATCAAACGTATTCTTGATATGTGTACGCACGAAAATGAAATTGTGTTGGATTTTTTCGTAGGGACGGGAACTACTGCCGCCACTGCGCTAAAAATGGGCAGACGTTTTATCGGTGTTGAGCAGATGGATTATGTGGAAAACATAACGGTTGACCGACTGAAATCGGTTATAGCCGGTGATAACAGCGGAATTTCCTCCGATGTCAACTGGCAAGGCGGCGGTTCCTTCGTTTGCTGCGAACTGGCGAAACTTAATCAAACCGTAGTCGAAAAAATCGAAGCTGCCCAAGACGACGATGCGCTCCAGGCTATCTGGGAGCAGATGAAGGAGACGGGCTTTATCAGCTACAAGGTTAAACCTGTCGATATTGACACAGCGGCGGAGGATTTTCTTTCCCTCTCCTTGGCAGATAAAAAACGCTTCCTTATGGAACTTCTGGACAAGAATCTGCTCTACGTCAACTACTGCGATATGGACGATGCGGAATATGAAATTTCCGAGACGGACAAGGCGTTTACTAAAAGCTTTTATCGGGAGGCGTGACTGTGGCATTTTTATATGAGAATTTAGACTATATGCGGGAAAACAGTCACGGCGTGATACTACCCAAATATATTGGCGAAAACTTGAATCCTCGATTTGAGCTGCGCCCTTACCAAATTGCCGCCTTTGAAAATTTCATCACCCATTTTGAGAGCAAAAAACGCCCTCGCCCGTTGCAGGTTCTTTTCCATATGGCCACCGGCAGCGGCAAGACACTCATCATGGCGGGACTTATGCTGTATCTTTACCGGCAGGGCTATAGGAATTTCCTCTTCTTCGTAAACCTTTCCAACATCGTGGAAAAGACGAAGGAGAATTTCTTAAACGCCGCATCCACCAAATATCTCTTTGCCGACAGCATTATGATAAACGGCGAACAAGTGCCGGTGAAAGCAGTAGAGAATTTCCAATACGCCGATCCGAACGCCATCAACATTTGTTTTGCCACTATCCAAGGACTCCACACCGATATATGGATGGCGAAGGAGAACGCCATGTCCTTGGATGATTTTGTAAATCAAAAAGTGGTACTACTCTCCGACGAAGCCCACCACCTTAATGTTGACACGAAGAAAAAGAAAACTGCCACTGAGGAAAGCGACCATATTTCTTGGGAAAATACGGTGCAGGCAATTTTCGGAAAAAACTCCGAGAATTTACTCTTGGAGTTTACGGCTACCTGCGACCTCGCTAACCAGAACATAAAAGCCGAATACGAGACGAAAATCGTTTTCGACTATCCCCTCTCCAAATTCTACAACGACAAATATTCCAAGGATATTGTCACATTTCGCTCCGACGCTACCATCATGGAGCGGGCACTTATGGCGGTTGTTATCCGCCAATACCGCATGAAGGTGTTTCAGGATAATCGCCGCTCCGTAAAGCCGGTTATCCTGTTTAAGGCAGCCAAGATTGCCGAAAGCAAGGAATTTATGGCTGACTTTATCGACAAGGTAAAGAAACTGACGGGAGCGGAACTAAAGGAAGTGTGCGCCAAGGCAAAGAATGAGATTATGAAACAGGCGCTTGTTTATTTTGACGAGAATAACATCCCTTTTGACACTTTGGCCACGGAAATCAGAGATGATTTTTCCGAGGAGCATTGCGTATCGGTAAATGATGATAAGGATGCCACAAAGAAACAAATCCTTCTAAACTCCTTTGAGAATGCTGACAACCCCTACCGGGCAATCTTTGAAGTAAAAAACTGGACGAAGGATGGGACGTGCTGAATCTCTTTGATATTGTGCGCCTATACGAAACAAGGCAGTCCGGCAGCAAGAAACTTTCTCCCGCCACAGTTGCCGAGGCGCAGCTAATCGGACGGGGAGCAAGGTACTGCCCCTTCCGTCTGGATGAGGAGCAGCCTAAGTTCCAACGCAAATACGATGAGGATGCCAAATCAAGCCTTCGTATTTTGGAAACGCTTTATTATCATTGCCAAAACGACCACCGCTACATTACGGAACTAAAGAGTGCATTACGAGAAATTGGTCTCGACACGGATAAGGTTGTCCAGCGTGACTATATCCTGAAAGACAGTTTCAAGGACGAAAAACTGTATAAAGAGGGAAAGATATTCTTAAACAAGCGGCAGAGGAAAAACCGCGACGATGTCTATAACCTAACGCCCACCATACGAGATGATATCTATAGATATGAAGCGGTAACGGGGCAGACGGGACTGGACGACGTTATGAAGGAGAAGAACTCTGCCGCAGACACGAAAGTAGAAACGAAGGTAAAAAGGCTCTCCGTCAAGGAAATCGCCGCCGACAATTACGCCGTTGTCCATAAGGCTCTGCTGAAGCAGCCGCTTTTCAAATTCAAGACTATCTCCGAATACTTTCCCAATGTCAAAACCATCCGGGAGTTTATTACTGCCGATGCATACTTGGGTGGGGTAAAAATTGAGATAAAGAGTGTGGAAGAAAATCCCTCTCCCGCCACTTTGTATAATGCCTTGAATTACGCATTGGAGAAAATTGCTTTATCCCTCTCCAATACCGAGGAGGTGTATTATGGCACTGAGGAATTTTACGAGGAGGATATACGCCATGTCTTTAAGGACAAGAGCGTCAATTACACCGATCCCCATGACGGCGGCATAGGCATCTCCCAAAACGACCTCTCTGTAAAACAGGATCGGAAGATTGACCTTTCCGAGGAAGATTGGTTTGCCTATACGGACAACTTCGGCACTTCGGAGGAAAAAGCCTTTGTCGCTTATTTCAAGGAGTATGTTGAGGATTTGAGGAAAATCTATAACAAGGTATTCCTCATCCGCAATGAGCGAGTTTTTCACATCTATTCCTTTGAGGATGACGAACGGTTTGAGCCAGACTATGTGCTGTTCCTGCAAAAGAACAGTAGCGATGGCTACGAACAGATACAGATTTTCATAGAACCAAAGGGTAATCAACTGCTGGACAAGGACGCATGGAAGGAAGAATTTCTACTGCAACTGGAAGAGAAAGCGAAGGCCACCATTAAATTCGCCGATGATAACCAGTACCGGATACGGGGATTCCACCTTTTTAATCAGGAACATCGTATGCAGGAAATCAAAACCGAGTTTGCGGCACTTGTCGATAAATAAAAAATGGGATGCGCTTGTTTTGCGCATCCCTTATTTTTATATGGCATCACCGAATGTATTTTTCACTTCCTCGCTGTCCCTGCCGGAAATCGGCTTGCCAGTGGCGTTTCCTATCGCATCGAGGATTTTTTCGGCACGATGCAGGATAAACTTCTCGAAGTCATCGCTCAGGCAATCGTCCATGTCAATCCAATGACTGGACAGAAACTCCCGCAAATCCCCATGCTCCACTTTTTTCTTGTCAATACGTGCCAAGTACACGCTGGGAGCGGAGCCACCCAGTTCTCGGTTGGTGCTGTAGGAGATAGGCGTTTTGTTGATGATGGAATCCCACTTCAAGCTGTCATAACCTTGTTTCTGACAGTAGCTTCGGGGGAAAATGTGGTGAATGTCAATGCCCGATGCCTTATAGAGGGCAAGGCTCATTGCCTGGCCGCTGACAAAGTCGCGGCTGTTGTTTTTCATAATAAGAGCCATGATGCCTTTGTAAGCGGCACTGCGCCGGGATTGCAACATCAAAAGCCGCATGGGATTGAAGTAGGAATCCACGATGGTCTTGGGAATATCCCCGCCGTCAAGCCATTTCATAACGCCCACCACGTCATTAACATAGCGGGTGTCGTTGGCGCTACCGTAGAGTTCGCCGAACACACCACACCAATACCACTGCTTGATTTTACTCTTCACATTGGCAGATTTGATGTTGTTATTCGGCAGGAGTAGGGTGCATAGCACCGCCAAAGGGATAAGCTGCGTTGTATAGGGCAGATCACGCTTGTTGAAAATACTCTCCTCCATAAGCAGTGTTTCCGCTTCAACAAAGCCCTGCGTGAGGTCATCAGCATATTTTTTGTAGTCATCCAGTTTGAGATTAAGGACATCCCTTTTCTTACAGCTGACAGTGCCGCCTTTTTTATAGGCAGAAAGGAGCGTGCAAGCCGTCAAGAAATCGGTAGCCGTGACCACGGAAAGGATATCGCCGTTTAATCTACCGTATTTCCTATTTTCCCAATCCGGGCGCAACTCAAAGTCATCCATGGCAAATACTGCCGTCACCAATTCGAACACCGTCAGCGATACGCCGCCTTGGTTCACATTCTCGAACACTTGACAGACGGCTTCTTTGGGTGTGTCCTTGCCAAGGCTGATAACGGGGATTTTATAATGGGTGACGGGGATTATGATTTTCCCTCGGAAGGTTCTGTACTCGTTGCTCACCTCATGGGAGTTATTGTGATAGGATAAATATGCTTGCTCCCAATCGTAGGACTTCTCATCGTCTAAGATGATGTTGAGGGGAAACAGTTTGTTTTCGTATTCCTTTTCGGCTGTGGTTACATCAAGGTCAACCTTCCTGCCGAAGTCGGATGTAATCTGCTTGGTCTTCGGTAGGGAGATAATGGCATCCTCACGGTCTGCGGAAGGGTCGATAGCTTTTTCGATATTGATGTAGTAATAGCGGAAAATTTCATCGCCCTTGTCAGTCTTTGTCTTGACGGGCTTCTGGCTGCATAATGCCGAGTATATAGAAGTCAGCCGCTGCTGTCCGTCTAGGACAAGTTCCTCCGGCGTGGTGTCAGTTTGTGGCGCACCCTCAATCATGCGATACTTGAAACGCACATTCTCGTTGCCGTATTCCAAGAACATGGCCGCTCCCACCGGGAAATTCTGCGTAATGCTGGCGATTAGCTTGCGGATACGAGTATCATCCCATACCCACCCCCGCTGAAAGTCGGGAAGTTGGATTTTCCCCTCGCCGATATCCTTCATCAAATCCAGAATAGGCGTGTCATTGGTCTTCATACGGTGTTTCCCTCCCAATATATATTTTTTTCAGAGTCGCATTCTTTCCTCGGCTTCATCTTCCTTATATTGGTCAGTGGCATATTTTTTGCACAGCGTCTCAATATATTCTTGCAGTTCTTTGACCACTTCTTCGTAATCAGCAGGGTATTCCTCATATCCTTCTGATTTTATCTTGACTCCTTTATAACGATACTCTATCTCCCAACCAAAACCATCGAGAATTCCATCAGGATTCGTATATTTTGATTTCCAGTTCTTGACAGGATTAAGAATTGTGCCTATCTCCTGCAAATCCTCATCAGTTATGTCAAATTCAAAGCATTGCATATCGTGAAAATCATTATATGCCTTCATCATGAAATGTAGATTTTCAATAACATAATTTAGTTGGACGCTAAAAAATGCTCCCCGGTCAAATCGGAAGATAGCTTTTTCGCCCATTATCATCATCTCTTTCTATTCCACTCCCGGAAAGGAATCCACATACTTGATTTTGATGTCGGGAAAGCTATCCACAAACTGCACCGTAAAATCCTCGCCGTATTCCACAAACTTCCACTCGCCAATATCATCGGGGAAGGAATCAACGACCTTCACTTTGAGGTCTGGGAAAGAATCCACCACCTTGACTTTTATGTCGGCAAAATGCTCCGCGACCTTGACCTTGCCGCACAATTTGATGCCTTTGTAGTAGCCGTCCTTGTTCACGGCAGATGCCGCCATCGCCGGGATGGTCATGGCGAGGAGGAGTAACGCCGTGAATATCGCCGTCAGTTTTTTCATACTGATAAAAACTCTGTAGCCGTCATTATTTTGGGATGTTTGATGCCGGATTCAAGAAAATCTTTGTCTCCCGTCAAAACTGCGTCCACATTTGAGGCTATTGCGGCTCTCATAATTGCTCTATCATTTGCGTCCCGTATGAGTTCTTCTTCCTCCACAGGTTCTATCGGAATTTGAACAACCTCAAGTGCCGGCAGTGCCACAGCCAAGAATCGCTCCATCGCAGTTATCTTACTTGGAAACTTCCTGTTGAAAATTCGACGAAGTTCATCTATGTTTTGTGTACAGACAACGCCCCTGTGAGGAAATGATACGGCCTTGGTATATGCCTGAAATGGTGTACCGTTTCCCAATATCGCCGATATCAGTATGTTGGTATCAATCAATACCCGCATATCACTCTCCTTCGCGCCTAACTTCCTTAACGAAAATCTCAATGGCCTCTTCGGATGTCAAGCCTGATTTTTCGGCCTCGCCGGCCATCTCGTCGCGCAGCATTTGCATGGCGTATACAGCAGAATTGACCATGCGTACAGAGCCTTTCTCCACAATAAAAGTTACCCTGCTTCCATTGTCAAGCCCCAAAACGGTTCTTACGTCCTTTGGGATCGTTACCTGTCCTTTGGCCATTACCTTGGCGTTATCAATAAAAGTATCGGGCGCAGTTGCCGCCATCATCGAAAAAACCTCCTCTGTTTCAAAAGTAGGGAAAATCCTACCTAAAATATATCATGCACCCATGAGAAAGTAAAGAATTATCTTTTATCTTGCAATTTGCCGTCAGCCCTTGGCATTTCTGCCTTGACGGTCATTTTGCACACACTCATAACGATTTATCCTGCCTTTCGTTACGGGATTTACCTATCGTTATGAGTGTGTGCATTTTTCTCGTCTGCGGGAACGAGGAAACCGCTGCCGAAGAATGGCGAGTTGGGCAAGCGCTCTTTTCTTGCGAGGAATTGATAGGAGGCAAGCCCCATCTCCCGCGCATCATAAAGTAAGACAGATTCAGGGTTTTAGGGGCGCTTGACGCCCGCCTAAAGCGTCGGGCGTCTTAGCGCGCATTCGCATCGGATGCTTTTATCAATTTTTCGTACATTGCCATGAGCGCGGCAACGCAGTCGGGCTCGGTCATTTTGATGGAGAAGCCATAGGCTTGCATGACGGCGCGGTCGTTGGCGCGGTGGGCCTCGCGGAGTTCCTTCGGCATGAGGACTTCGTCGTAGAGGTTGGCGAGGCTGCTGTCCGGATAGAGCTCCCGCGCGCCCAGGATGGCCTGCGCGTTCTTTTCGATGGCGGCTTTCTGTTCTGGCGTGGGCGCGGGCCAGGGGAAATTGTTGTAGACGACGTCTTTGGAGTAACGGTAGCGCATCTCCAGCCGTCCTGCAACGGCTCGCATCCATGCCATATGGACGTTGGAAGTTATGATGCCAAAAGAATACAGTGTAGCGTTAGGAACAATCTGAACAGCATCGGTTACTTTGGTATCAGCATGCAAAAAGCCAATAGGAACGTATCGTCTTCTTTCAGAAGATACTCTTGGTATGATGAGATAGTCTACTCCCTCTGGTTGTGTTATCTGTGCAAATAGAGTGGGTGTGTCTGCAAACTTTCTGATTGCAGCAGACTTGGATTTTAATCTCGTATTCCGACATGCTTCTACTCTTTTGCGCAACAATGGCATATTCTTTATGTCGGATGGGCTAGCATCTACCAACCACAGAACCCACCGTTTTTTGTTATGTAGATATTCTTGCGCACCTAGCAATGGCTTTATATACTTTACTGCTTCTGGCTCTTGCTTTACAAAATCTGCATAGTCAGCGTCCTCTATGATGAGATTACCACCATCGGCTGGTTTGTTGCCATATACCATGTGGGGGACATCACATAGAGGTTTATTACGACTCCGCACGAGAATATCTGGCGCATCCTTTAGATAGAAATTTATATTATCTACAAGTTCGCGCTGACCGCCATGGTATAGGTATTTTTGCGCATGCGAAAATTTGGCAAAACCGATTATGACACAGTGAACGTGAGCCTTATCCTGCGCCTCACTGTCCCAGACGAACGTTTGGTAAGCAAAGTTTATGTGTACTGGTATGTCCTCCCACATTCTATAGGCTGTCTCGCCTTGACAGATGGAATTGGTAGAGACAAAGGCACATTCTATTTTAGTGCCTTCAATGTAGTCAGATGCCTTTTTGTACCAGCATGATACGTAGTCGAGGTTCTTCTTGCCAGGGAAGATGTCTTGCATATCCTTCTTCTGTTCATCGGTCATATAGGTGAAACCTACAAATGGTGGATTCCCAAAGACTTTAACCTCGTCACTAGGTGGCAGCACTTTTTTCCAGTCCATGCGCAGCGCGTTGCCCTCGTGGATATTGGCGTTGGTGTGTAGCGGGAGGAAGTCCATGTTGCGCTGGATAATGCCCTCGGTTTCTTTCATCATCTGGCTTTCAGCAATCCAGATGTCGGTCTTGGCCACGGAGACGGCAAAGTCATTGATCTCGATGCCGTAAAACTGTGTAATCTTGACCTTGATGGGGTTAAATTTCTCTTCCTCGAAGCCAAGCGCGCCGGACTCCGTCCTGTCCGTCACCGTCTCGCGCAGGATGTCGTTTTTCAGCCGCCGCAAGGAGAGATAGCTTTCCGTGAGGAAGTTGCCGCTGCCGCAGGCGGGATCGAAAAAACAGGGCTTGACGATCGCCTCCTGCGCCTCTCCGTCGGCATCGAGGACGCGGACGACCTCATCGAAGACCTCGCGCAAGCCATCAACGGATAAACGAACGCCAATCGTCCCCAAAAAGGACACCACCGAAAGGAGCGCTCCATGATGAATTTTGACGAAATCATCGATCGGCACGGCACCGCCTGCCTGAAATACGACTTTGCCGAGGAACGCGGCTACGCAAAGGACATTCTCCCCTTCTGGGTCGCCGACATGGACTTTCGTGCGCCAGAGTGCGTCTTGGACGAGCTTGCTAAGCGTGTCTGCCATGGCATCTTCGGATACACTGACGTGAAGGCGGATTACCGCGCATCTGTCATCGGCTGGATGAGTGCGCGCCACGGTTGGACGCCCTCCCCCGCCGCCCTCGTCACCACGCCCGGCGTCGTCTTCGCCATCGCGACTTCCATCCGCGTCTTCACGAAGGAAGGCGACGGCGTCCTCCTTCAGCAGCCCGTCTACTACCCCTTTTCCGAATGATCAAGGGGAATGGACGAAAGCTCGTCGACAGCCCGCTTCGCCTGGAGACGGTCATTACGAGATCGATCTTGCGGACTTCGAAAAGAAGATTGAAGAAGGAGATGTGAAGCTCTTTCTCCTGTGCAGTCCGCACAACCCGGCAGGGCGCATTTGGCGGCGCGAGGAACTTTTGGCGATCGCAAACATCTGTCTGCGCCACGACGTCCTCATCTTTGCGGATGAAATCCACCACGAATTCGTACGCAAGGGCTTTACGCACACCGTTCTCGCCGCCCTCTCGCCCGAAATCGTCGACCGCACCATCACAGCGACGGCGGCGAGCAAGACCTTCAACCTCGCAGGACTCCAGCTCTCCAACATCTTCATCTAAAACGAACGCCTCCGCCGCGCCTTCCGAAAGGAGATGTACGGCGCGGGATACAGCCAACCGAACGCCCTCGGTCTCTTCGCGACGCAGGCGGCATACGAACACGGCGGTTCATGGCTCGACTCCCTCCTTGCCTACCTCGAAACGAACCTCGAGCAGACGAAGGCATTCCTCGCAAAACACATGAAAAAGACCTCCCTCATCGAGCCGGAAGGAACGTACCTCCTCTGGATCGATATGCGCGGCTACGTGCTTTCCGATGCGGAAATCGACCGACGCATCATCGAACGCGCAAAACTTTGGCTCGATGCCGGTCACATCTTCGGCGCGGCGGGCTCTGGATTCCAGCACATCAACACTGCCCGTCCCTGGAGCGTCCTCGAAAAAGGTCTCACGCGCCTTACAGAAGCCTTTGCCGACTTGGAGGCGGTCTGATGCACTGCGAGAGCCTCCCCCCTTCCATCGGAAACGGTGCGCGCATCCTTATCCTAGGCTCCATGCCGGGCATCGCATCGCTTCGCGCCGGCGCCTATTACGCACACCCAAAAAATCGCTTCTGGCCCTTGATGGCGGTCCTCCTCAAGGAGCCGCTCCACGACGGCTACGAAGCGCGACTCGCCATGCTCTGCAAGCACAAAATCGCCCTCTGGGACGCTATCACCTCCTGCGACCGCGAGGGAAGTCTCGACTCTGCCATCCAAAATGAGGAGGGCGCCGACATCGGCGCCCTCCTCGAAACGTATCCGAGCATCAAGACCATCTGCTGCAAGGCGCAAAATCCTACGCCGCCTTCTCGAAATACAACAAAAGTCTCCTCTCGCGAAAAGATCTCGCCATCCACCCCCTCCACCAGCCCCGCCAAGGCGAGATGGTCGATGGAAGCGCTCATCGGAGTATGGAAAGACGCCATCTTGCACGAATGCGGTGCTTGATCACCGCTTGGCAAGCTCCGCATACGACGTACATAGCCAAAGCGGACATCAAGCCTCCTAAGTAAGTTGCGCTTCCAAAAGCATCCTGCTTACAGGATGCTTTGCATGTACAAAATCTGAGGAAGAAAGTGCTTCGACGATGCGCCCCTCCGCCATAACGAGAATCCGGTCAGCGACCGATTGCACCACTGCAAGGTCATGACTTACAAAGATTCCCGCCGAGGGATGCTGCCGACGCATCTCGCGGATCAGCGTCAAAACTTGCGCCTGCGTGATCACATCGAGCGCACTGGTCGGTTCATCATAAAGGACGAGCTTCGGCGAGGGAAGAAAGGCGCGAGCGATCACGATGCGCTGAAGCTGCCCTCCGCTGAGCATATGGGGATAGGCATCCATTAGAGCCGTATCCAGACCGACGGAGGAAAGCGCGGATTCCACCATTCGGTGCACCTGTTCCCTCCCCCGCCCGCGCATCGGCTCGTACAAGAATTCCCCCACCGTCATGCGCGGGGAAAACATATCGAATGGCTCCTGCACCACCATCTGAACGTAACGATACCATTCTGACGATGCTGGCGCGCGGACTTCATCCCGCCCCATGGAAAAAATGACCTTTCCTGCATCGGGCATGACCAGTCCGGCAATGATGGAGAGAAGCGTGGATTTTCCACAGCCGCTAAGCCCGACAATCCCAAGCATCTCCTCCTCCGAAAGCACAAGGGAAACATCCTGCAAGACAGGGATGACCCCCCCCTCGCACGCAAAGGATTTTCGGACATGCTCCACCATCAAGCTGAGACGATTCATTATATCCGCCTCCTCACAAATCCTGCGTCCGTCCTCAACGCAGCTTCGGGACAGCGGCAAGAAGTGCCTGTGTATAGATCTGCTTCGGATGCCGCAGGATTTCACTGCGCCCGCCCGCCTCGACGATACGTCCCTTTTTCAGCACAAGAAACTGGTTCGCAATGTATGCCGCCACACGTATATGATGGGTCACGAGGAGGATGGATGCCCCTCTCGCTAGTTCCAGCCGCAAAACGTCCAGAAGTTCCCGCACAGCGACGATATCCAGCGCAGCAGTCGGCTCATCCAACAAAATAAGTCGCGGAGAAAATGCGCGCAGCATGGCGATCGCCACCCTCTGCCTCTGTCCACCGCTAAGCTGAAAGACATATGAAGCCAAGATCCGCTCCGGCTCTTCCAGCCCAGCCTTCTTCAGTGATTCCAGTGCAAGGACATATGCATCATTATTATAAACACCGTGTGCTGCCAGAAAATCTCTGAATTGCTTCCCTATGGAACGAATCGGATTCAGAAACCGTCCCGGCTGCTGGAACATGATTGCGATATCACGCCCAAAAATTGCCTGTCGTGCTTTCTTCCGCATGGAAAGGAGAGATGTATCCTCGTAAAGAAGATCACCACCTGTCACGCCTCCACCGTCCGGCAGACTGTTCAGGATCGTGCGAAGCAACGTACTCTTCCCCGCACCGCTCTCGCCAATGACAGCCAGAGCGGCGCCCGCAGGCAGCACAAAATTCACATCCTTCAGAACGTCGCAACCATAGCAGGTCACGCACAAACTTCGTGCCTCAAGTCGAGGGCGCATCTACATCCTCCTTTTTTTTGACGCCAGCCCGATAGGGATCAAGAATATCTCGCAAGGCATCACCAAGCAGATTGAAAATCAAGACCGTGACAAAGATAGCCAGCCCTGGGAAGAAAAGAAGATGCGGCGCAGTCTGCATGTATTCGCGCGCCCCCATGAGCAGCGTCCCCCATTCGGGGCTGGGAGGCGGTATGCCGATGCCGATAAGCGAAAGACCCGCAACGAGCAAAATCACCTCGCTGATATGTTGGCAAAGAAAAAGCAACAGCTGGGGAAGGATATTCGGCAGGATGTAGCGAAGCAAAACGCGGAAAAATCCAGCTCCGCCAAAGGGCGCATAACGTACATATCCCTTCTCCCGCTCTATGCGCACCAATGTGCGCGCAATGCGTGCATACTCCGACCATGTCGCAAGAACAACGGCAAGAATGACGCTGCCGACAGACTGACCGAATACGCCCACGAGCGCGATCAGGAAGACACGATTTGGAAAGGCGAGAAAGAAATCAAGAACAGCCGTTCCAACAAGCTCTGCGCGCCCGCCGAGAAGAGCGACTGACGCCCCGACAAGGACGCCGAAAAGCGCGGCCATCCCGACGCCCGAAAAAGCAATAGAAAGCGTCACCCGCCCCCCATAAAGGATCCTTGATAACTCGTCCCTTCCAAGGGAATCCGTCCCCATCCAGTGCGATGCGCTCATGCCCTGAAGCCGCCATCCCATATCCACCGCATCCGGATCGTACGGCGCGATCCATGGCGCGAGGAGTGCCAGCAGGATCCAGAGCAAGGCAAGTGCGCAGCAGACGAGTACGACGCGATCCGCCGTCAGACGCCGCAGAAATTCCATCACAACGCCCCCCCTGCCTTCCCATGTTGTCTTGGATCCAGAAGATAGCAGAGAATATCCGCACAAAGATTCACAAGGAAGAACATGCCCGTTCCCCAGAGTATGTATCCCTGCATGAGAGAATAATCATGCTGTGTCACGGCATCCGCCATGAGTGCTCCCATTCCCCGCCATCCGAAGACCGACTCGATGACAACGGATCCACCGAGAAGGCTGCCCATGGTCATCCCCATCATGGATACGATCCCGGGAAGCGCGTTCGGTATAAGATAGCAAAACAGGATTTTCCATCTTCCAAGCCCGAGTGCACGCGCTCCGACAATATATTCCTTCCGGTATTCCTCCAGCAGCGCCGTCCGCAGCCGACGAATATAAAGCCCCGACATCCAGAGGGAAAGTGCCGCTGTCGGCAGGATAAGGCCTTGCGCGCCTGTCGCGACGACGGGAATCCATGCAAGTTTCACGGCAAAAATGAGGATCAGAAGCAGAGAAAGCCAGAAAGTCGGAATTGCGATCGCGCCGAAAGTGAAAAATCGTATGAGTGCATCCACCCATCGGTTTCGATAGAAAAAGGCAAGTAGTCCGAGCGGAAGCGTAATAAGCACAGATGTCACGAGCGATGCGGCCGAAAGCTGCACCGTAAGCGGAATCGCCTCGGCAAGCAGATCCGAAACAGGGGGTTCCAAAGACGATGGAATATCCGAGATCGCCATGCAGGACGCCCTTGAGCCAGATTCCGTATTGCACTGGCACAGGCTCGTCCAAGCCATATTTGCTGCGCAGCTCCGCCACCGCCTCGGGCGAAGGCGGAATGCCCATCTGCTGCATGTGTAACGTTACGGGATCCGCTGGGGAAAGATGGAGAATCCAGAAACTGAGAATAGTGGCAGCAAGAAGCCCCATCAGCAAGGTTAAAAGCCTGTGCCTGATGCCGTTTTTCATGAAAGTCCTCCTTTCAAGGCATCGCAGCAGAAAGCCCTGTCGTTCCCGTCCGAGCCTTCTTGCGGAATGGTACGCCACCTCACTCGACGGAGATCTCCTTCGTCATCACATAATAGTCGATGGGGAATACCGGCACATTTTCCACCCCCGCCTTTGCGACGATCGTATTCGCAGGAAAGGCTAGGAACAGATAGGAATCATCCGACACGACAAGCTCGGCAATCTCGCCGATCAGCGCATTACGGACGCTTGAATCGAACGTCGTCTGCATCTGCGCGATTTTCGCGTCTACCTCCGGATTTGAATAATGCCCCCTGTTCGCACCCGCGCCCGTGCGGAACACCTTGCTTACGAAATTATACGGATCGTTCGTCGGCACCGTCACCCAGTTCTCCTCGAGAAGGTCAAATCCGCCTGCTTCGCGCGCTTCCTCCGCATTTTTCACCTTGACGATCTCAACCTTGACGCCCACTTCCTTCAGCTGTGCCTGGATTGCCTCATACATGGCGGTCTTCGCCCCCCAGACCGCCATCCTCAAAACCAGCGGGCGTCCGTCCTTTTCGTAAATACCATCTGTATTCTTCTTCGTGTAGCCCGCCGCCGCAAAAAACTTCTGCGCAGTCTCTCTGTCCTTCTCACGCTTTGCCTTCACATGTCCGTAGCGAAGCGTCGGCGGAAAGACCTCCCCTGCTGGAGCCGCTCCGTTTCCTTCGATTTGCGCCAGTGCCTCGTAGTCCATAGATCTCGCCAGTGCATGGCGTAGGTCTGCATCGGCCAGAATGCCGTCATAGTTCGCCGTCAACATGAAGACGCGCGTGCCGACCGTCTGGTAGATCCTGAACGCACTATTTTCAAACAAGCTGCGGTTTGCCGACTCTACGCGCTGCATCATATCTAGCTCCCCCGACTGCAACGCCATCGCTCGCTTCGTATTATCCTCGATGTTCTTCATGGTCACGCTGTCAAGGGCAGGCTCGCCATTCCAGTACTGTTCGTTGCGCGCCAGCTCGATCGACGTTCCCTTTACAAAGCCTGTCACCCGATATGGTCCGGTAAGGACAGGAGTCGTCGCAACGTTTGCGATATCCTTTGTATCCACAATGATGAATTCCGGCGCGCTCAATGCCGAGACGAGAGAAGCGTTCGGCTGATTGGTCTTGATCAGGAGATCCTGCCCCTCGACACGGATTTCCTTGATGTCCGCCGCCGCCTTCGCGCTCTCGACCTTCTCCATCGTACGTTCCAACGAGGCCTTCACCAGCTCCGGCGTCATATCGTCACCGTTGTGAAACTTCACGCCCTCGCGAATCCGGAACCGCCACATCGTCGGATCGATGTTCTCCCACTTCTCTGCCAGTTGCGGCGTAAATTCCATCTTATCCGTAACTGCCACGAGATTCTCCCCAGCACCCGTCCGAATGACCATCCAGCCATCTTCCCCATGCGCCGGATCCATCGACTCACCAAACCAGTACACGCCGACTGTCAGATGTTTTCCACGGGAATTTGCAAACTGCTCCGTTCCACCACATCCTGTCAGTAAAAGAGCAGCCATCATCACGACGAACAGCGCGGACATCGCCCTGTGCATTCTCATCCATACCATCATTTCCTTCGATACCCCTTTCGTTCTCACTATATCTCCTCTGAAAAGCGTCCGGAAGGGGGCAGAAGCCTTTCCATACATCGCCGACATGAAAAAGAAAGATCCTCTTGCCCCATAGGCAAGAGGATCTTTCTGCACGGCAACATACCCAGCTTCGTATCACGAATGCCGGCCATAGCTTCTGCACGAAAGCGCAAGACGCCGAAGAATCCCCTCCCCATCGCTCGCAGGTCAGACGGTGATCGTCAGACAGGCAGTTCTCCTGGCTCGGTTCCTTGCTTTGCTGCGCCTTCCCGGAGCTTCCTCCAGTGACATTCTTGCAGCATCGCTCCCCTTACAGTGGCGTGACCGCTCCGGCTTTTACCGGATTCTCTTTTCAGCTCGTCAGAGCACCTATCCCCATAATATGCTTTTATCAAATAATGCAATCCCAGTATACCAGAAAACCACTTCCATGTCAATCGTTCTACAATACGCCTTTATGAGGCGGATTGTAGAATTAAGTTGAACGCTTAAAAATCCATAGCGAACTTTTGTGGTAAAATGTAGTTGCACAAAAACACAATCACAAAGGAGAATCGCTATGGATCAAAATTATTCTACCACGAATACGTTACACAAAAAAGGGGCTCATTTAACTTTTGA
>CAMCBT010000047.1 GCA_945873115.1 uncultured Mitsuokella sp. | reverse complement strand
GGAGGATGCCACGTCTCTTTCGAGGAAAAATCATCTCGAGAGCACCAAGCAGGTCTATACGAATGGCTGGCAGGCGGATCTTCGCCCCTACAAAAAGCTCGATACCATCTACTGGAGGGTGCGGGCCCTCGATATCCATCTGAACCCCATCGGAGAGTTCTCGGAGGCTCAAGAGCTGCATATCGACGATACGGCCCCTATGCCGAATGCTCCGCTTCTCAACAATTTCGATACCATGCCGAATTTCCAGCAGCCCCTCTACCCGGTCTATAGCTGGATACCGATTCATAATGCCATGCGCTATGAGGTGCAGCTCCTGACAAGCCCGCCGGATGAGCCCACCGAGGAGGGGAAGCTCCCGGAGCCTGCCTGGAGCAGGGTGGTGGAGTCGGCCACCACCTGCTACGACGAGTACGCCCGCCCCTACGCCGGAGACTACTACTGGCGGGTGCGGGCCGTGGATGCAAGCGGCCTTCCGACGAGCGGCTGGTCGGAGACGGTCCATTTCGTGGTGCCGGAGCGGACGAACGTGGAGTACGCGGCCTTGGGAGACAGCATCACCCACGGGGGCGGTGCCGTGTCCTTTGCCCCCTCCTCGGTGGAGTACAGCTATACCACGTATCTCGATGTGCCCTGCCTGAATCTGGGCCGCAGCGGCGACACGTCCCAGATGACAGTGGAGCGGTTCGATGCGGATGTGCTTCCCTTCCATCCGAAGAATCTCTTCATCCTGACGGGGACGAACTGCCTCCGCACGCCAATCATCAATGCGCAGTCCGTCATCGAGGATCTCGAGGCAATCCGCCAGAAGTGCGAGGAAAGCGGTATCCGGCCGATCTTCCTGACCCTCATGCCGGTGAATCCGGCCAATATCCGCTATGCCTTCCGCACACCTACGGATCCCAGCTGGCGCACGAAGATGCAGAAGATTAACACCTGGATACGCTCCCAGAAGGACTATATTGATCTGGAGCCCTATTTCTACGGGAAGGACACGGAGGAGATGGACGAGGCCCTCTCCATCGACGGGTTGCACCCGGATATCCGAGGGAAGCAGCTGATGGCGGAGGTCATCAACCAGGCGCTGAAGAATATGAAGTGATAGAGATGCTCTCTCCTCATGAGTCAATTGACATCACGCCTCGCATCAAGACTCCCTCCGTCACGCCTTCGGCGTGCCACCTCCCTCAAGAGGGAGGCAAGCTAGTCTCAAAGGCCTGGCAATAGAGGGATACGGCCGGCAGAGAGCCGGATGCGTCAACGAAAAACAGCAGGCTTTTCCCTGCTGTTTTTCTGCACTGCATTCACTTATCTATGCGGAGGCCGGGGCCTTTCTCTGCCAGGTGGGAGAAGTCCTGCTGGCGCAGGGCCTCGTAGGCTACGACGGCCACGGCGTTGGAGAGGTTCAGGGAGCGGGCCTCCGCCCGCATGGGAATGCGGATGGTATGATCCCAGTGAGCCTTCAATATGGGCTCTGGGATGCCCGCCGACTCCTTGCCGAAGACAATCAGGTCCTCGGGGCCGAAGGCCACCTCCGTATAGGAGTGGGCGGCCTTTGTGGAGCAGAAGTAAAAATTATGGCCGGGGTAGGCCTCCTCCACCTCGGCTAAGCTGTCGTGGTAGTGGACCTTCACCAGGTGCCAGTAGTCGAGGCCTGCCCGCTTCAGATGCTTGTCGTCGGTGGAGAAGCCCAGAGGGCGGACGAGGTGGAGGTCGATTCCCGTGCCGGCGCAGAGGCGGGCGATGTTTCCTGTGTTGCCGGGGATTTCTGGCTCGATGAGTACGATATGCAATGCTTTCCCCTTCCTGCCCTGGCCCCAGCATGCCAGCGGCGAGAAATATATTCCCATACTAGCACCAGAAGGCATGAAAAGCAATGGGAGAATCAGCGGGAGTCTGCCAGGCTCCCCTTCTGGCGGTCCAGGAGGGGAATGCGGAGGCTCTGGCCTGCCCTGAGGGCTGCATCGGGGGTGAGGGCATTGATGTCGATGATGGCCTCGATGAGCTCTGCCTGCTTTTCGCTGTCTGTCGTATAGCGACAGGCAATGGCCGAGGCGGTGTCGCCCTCGTGGACGGTAATGGTCTCAAAGGTATCTGCCCAAAGATATGTATTTGTGAGGTGAAGGGGTGCCAGGGCTGTGAGGAGTACTCCCGCTGCGCAGAGTATCATGAGGACACGCCGGATGCTTCTATCGTGAAAGGAAATCGCCACTCTCAAAACCTCCTATATTAGTGATATGTTCTTAAAATCTTTGTTCTACAAACATACTACCACAGAATTTTTGTTCTTGCAATAGTCGAATGAGAGTTTTGCAAATATTTTTTCTGGATATGTGAGGTAATCCTATGAATATACAGGGTGCGGTCATTCTGGAGCAGGGGGTGACGTTCGCCGTCATCGCGGTGAAGTCGTCTGTGACGATGTATACGTCCCGCATAGTGCAGGTGCGCCAGGAGCTCTCCTATTTCTTCCCGAATATGCCCATCATACTCATGAGCGAGGACCGGGAGGGAAATCCCCACTACTATGGACGGAAGGATATTGTGGAGTTTCTGAAGTCGATTGACGTAAATCAGATTCCCTGGAAGACGTATCATGTGTATTAGCTTTTACACACCAAAAAGGCAACGACTGAAATATGGTCGTTGCCTTTTGTATTCCCCGAGGGGTGCATATTCGATTGGTGCCGAAGGCCGGACTTGAACCGGCACGCTGTCGCCAGCGGTGGATTTTGAGTCCACTGCGTCTGCCAATTCCGCCACTTCGGCATAGGGACAATGATGTCCTCGTAATTGACTAAAACAGTATAGCATTAGTCGATTACGACTGTCAAGGAGGAAATTCCATAGAAAGTCACCTATCCTTGTGCACGGCCCACATAAGGCGGATGCTTAGGACGAAGGCTATCATGTAGCCCAGGACCCCCAGCAGGGGGATTTCGAATATTTTCGGCTGCATGTTTGTGGTGCAGATGGTGCTGGAGCCCAGGAGGATGGCGGCGCAGAGGACGGCTAGGATGAGCTTGTTTATCATCTTGTCGATGCGCCGCAGGGGCTCCTCGGAGCCGGTCACGTCGAGGTTCACCTTTGTCTGGCCACTCATGGTCATCTTCAGGATGTCGGAAATCTGCTCCGGAATCTGGCTGGACTTTCTGAGGAAGACGAGGCTCTCCCGCTTTGCTTTCCCCCATTCCTCCCGCCAGCTGAAGTTGCGGCGGTAGTCCAGGGAGAGGCTTTTGGCGAAGATTTCCACGAAGCTGACCCTTGGGCAACAGAGGCGCATGACTCCCTCTATGGTGAGGACACCTCGCGCGAACATGGAGAGGCCCTGGGGACAGGCGATGTGGTGGACCCGGAGGACGTTCATGATCTGGCGGGTCAGCACGCCCATCTGGAGGGACTTGAAATCCAGGGAGCTGTACTGGGCCATGAGGGCATCGAGATCCTGATAAAGGGCCGTGTGGTTGATGGCCCCCTTTGGAAGGCCCAGGGCGAGGACGGCGGCCTTCAGCTCGAAGGTGTCCTGATTCGCCAGGGCGAAGACAGCCTTTCGGATGGCGAGGCGATCGCCATTTGATAGACGCCCCATCATGCCGAGGTCGAGCCAGACGATGCGCCCGTCCTTTACCCAGAGGTTTCCGGGATGAGGGTCGGCATGGAAGTAGCCGTCCTCGATAATCTGCTTGACGTAGTTCTCCCCCAGATGGCGTCCGAGAGCATCGATATCCACCCCGCGCCTTTTTAGGGCCTCGAAATCATCGATGCGCACCCCGTCCACATACTCCATGACGAGGATATGCTGGGTGGAGAGCTGGCGAAAAACCCGGGGGCAGGCGACGCTGAGGTCGCTCTGATTCAGATGCTCGAACTCTGCAATATGGTCGGCCTCCATGAGGAAGTCCATTTCCTGCTTGGCGATGGACCACATCTCATCCAGGACCAGGTTGAAGTCCACCACGTCCTGGGACTTGCTGACGACCTTGAGTAGTGTCGCCGCCCGCTTCAGGAGCAGAATATCCTTGTGCATCACATCGTAGATGCCGGGACGCTGGACCTTCACCACGACCCGCTCCCCCGTAGTGAGCACCGCCCGGTGTACCTGGGCGATGCTGGCAGAGCCCAGGGCCTCCGCATCGATGGAGGAGAAAATCTGGCCCCACCGCCTCTTGTACTCACGCTCGATGACATCGAGGATGATGGAAAAGGGCAAGGGCTTTGCCGCCGACTGGAGCTTCATGAGGGCATCGCAGTATTCCGGTGGCAAAAAGTCCGGCCGCATGCTGAGGACCTGTCCCAGCTTCATAAAAGTGGGGCCGAGGTCTTCCAGAATGAGCCGAAGCTTTTCGGGGGTCATGCCCCGCACCACGTCCCGCTTCCGGAGGACGGAAATCATCTCCCGGAGGCGGGCCGTGGCCCCGACATCATTTGTCGCCTTTCGCAGGAAGGAATCAAACATGGGGGCGTTGCCTCACTTCTTGTATTTCTCCGCGAGCTGCTGCTTGACTGTCTCATTGGAGAGGAAGTCATCGTAGGTGGACATGCGGTCGATGATGCCATCCGGCGTCAGGTCGATGATGCGGTTCGCGATGGTCTGGACGAACTCATGGTCATGGGAGACGAAGAGCATGGTGCCGCCGAAGGAAATGAGGCCGTTGTTGAGGGCCGTGATGGACTCCAGATCCAGATGGTTCGTGGGCTCGTCCAGGAGCAACACGTTGGCGCCGGAGAGCATCATGCGGGAGAGCATGCAGCGGACCCGCTCGCCGCCGGAGAGGACGCTGGCCTTCTTCTGGCTCTCCTCACCGGAAAAGAGCATGCGGCCGAGGAAGCCCCGCACGAAGGTCTCGTCCGGATCCTTGGAGTACTGGCGCAGCCAGTCCACGAGATTGAGGTCCACCCCGTCGAAGTAGGCGGAGTTGTCTGCGGGAAGGTATGCCTGGGTGGTGGTGACGCCCCACTTGAAGCTGCCCTCGTCCGGCTCCTCCTCCCCCATGAGGATCTTGAAGAGCATGGTCTTGCCGAGGCCGTTGGGCCCCACGAAGGCCACCTTGTCGCCACGCTTCAATGTAAAACTGACGTTACTCAGCACCTTTTCCCCGTCGACGGTCTTGGAGATGCCCTCCACGGTCAGGAGCTGGTCGCCCGCCTCCCGGTCCGGGGTGAAGGCGATGTAGGGATAGCGGCGGGAGGAGGGCTTGATGTCGTCGAGGGTAATCTTTTCCAGGAGCTTCTTGCGGCTCGTAGCCTGCTTCGACTTCGCCGCATTGGCGGAGAAGCGCTGGATGAAGGTCTGGAGCTCTTTTATCTTCTCCTCCTTCTTCTTGTTCTGATCCTTTGCCATCTGAAGGGCCAGCTGGCTGGACTGGTACCAGAAGTCGTAGTTGCCGGCGTACTGCTTGATCTCGCCGAAGTCCACATCGCAGATATAGGTGCAGACCTGGTTCAGGAAGTGGCGGTCGTGGGAGACCACGATGACCGTATTGGGGAAGTTCTCCAGGAAGTCCTCCAGCCAGTTGATGGATTCCACATCCAGATGGTTCGTGGGCTCGTCCAGGAGAAGGATATCGGGATTGCCGAAAAGGGCCTGGGCGAGAAGCACCCGAACCTTTTCCTTTGGCGTGAGCTCCGACATCTTCATGGTATGCTCGCTGTCTGGGATGCCAAGGCCATTCAACAGACGGGCCGCCTCCGACTCCGCATCCCAGCCGTTCATCTCCGCGAACTCCGCCTCCAGCTCCGAGGCCCGCATGCCGTCCTCGTCGGAGAAGTCGGGCTTCGCGTAGAGGGCATCCTTTTCATCCATGATTTCCACAAGGCGCTTGTGCCCCATGATGACCGTGCGCAGCACCTCGTAGCTGTCAAAGGCATAGTGATCCTGCTGCAGGACGGCCAGGCGCTCGCCGGGGGTAATCTCGATGACGCCGCCGGTGGGCTCGATTTCCCCGGAAAGGAGCTTCAGGAATGTGGACTTGCCCGCCCCATTCGCGCCGATGATGCCGTAGCAGTTGCCCGGCGTGAATTTCAGGTTCACATCCTTGTAGAGGACGCGCTTGCCAAACTGAAGGCTTACGTTGTTCGTTGTAATCATGAAAGTCTCCTTGTGAATATTTCTAGCTTATTGGCGAAGCATCGCCCGATACATGGAGAGGATGCTCTGCCCGTAGGAATGACCCGGCACGGCCCAGCGGCCATTGAGGTCCTCCCACTTCGTCAGGGTCTTCGTACCGTAGGTGCCCCGCACCAGCTCGTAGCGGGGATCGACCACCGGCTCTGCCGGCCGGCGAGTCGTCGTATAGGCGAGAAGGTGCTGGATATGGGCACGGACGCCGATCTTAGAGGTGGGGAAATAGGCTCCCTTGACGACGGCGCTCGTAGTGCCGAGGCCGCAATAGTTGTTCTGATCCGCCGTGACGGTACCTCCATAGCGGAAGAAGCCCGTTTCCTTCAGGGCCTGGACGAAGGCCACATCGGGGCGGATGCCCTCCCGCTGGCCCTCTTCGTAGTAGTAGCTCACCAGCTCCTCCGGGGAGACGGTGATGGAAGGGTTCGGATTGACGCTAAGAAGATAGCGGACGCACTGCTCGGGGCTCGCCAGCGGCGTGCCGAGGATGGAGTCATCGCTGGCGGAGACCGTCGCAGGCACGAGTGGTGCTGCGGGTGCCGTCTCCTCTTCCTGGGGATGAAGGATTGCCTCGATGCGGCTCTTGAGGGTTCCCTCCCTAGGAGGAGCCTCCAGGGCCTGCCCCCGGACGGAGAGCTTTCCGATATTTTGTTCCATGTCCACCTTTGCCGCCACAGCCGGGTCATGAAGGCGCTTTGCCTCTACCCCATGGGCTACGCCCAAGAGCAGAGAGCCAGCAAATGCCGAGACGGCGAGAATATGAACTGTCTTCTTTCCGTTCCAAACCTTCCTCACGAATCAAAACACTCCTTGAAAACCATGCAGGCAAGCCTGCAACCCACTAAATGAAAAATATAATTCCAATCGCCCTCCACTAGAGAAGGAGCGACCAATAACCGTAAACCGCATAGAGAAGCGATGCCGCTGCGAGGAGCCGCAGCACGCGAGGCACCTCCCCCTGCTTTCCCGCCAGGATCTTCAGAGAGGCAAAGGCGAGAAGCCCCACCCCCAGGGAGAGTGCGATATTTCGCGTCAGGGGCAGCAGGAGCAGCAAAAGCCCTGCCGTCACCCCCTCGGGAAAATCGAGGCCCGTAAAGCGCACCCGCTCCAAAAGGGCCAGGGCCCCTCCCACAAGGCCGGGAACCAGCATAGCCGGGAAGGAGGCCAGATCCCGAAGGGTGGGCGTCAGAAAGAGCAGCAAAAGCATAAGCCCCGCCGCCAGCATTCCTGCCCGGCGCGATAGGCCAAGGCTCTTCGCTGCCGCCGTCTCCAGCGCAAAGGAGAGGGGCGGTGCCCCAAGGAGCGCCCCGAGGAAACTCACCCCATAGAGGGCTCTGCGCCCCCGCCGCCTGGCCTCTGGGCCAGCCTCTGAGCATAGTGCCTCCTGGCTCCCCCGCACCTCCAAGAGCAGGAAGAGCAGCAAGAAGAAGAAAAGATTTACTGCATCCCCAAAAGGAATCGTCTCCCAGCCGGTGGCGAGAAGGAACTGGAAGGAGGTCCTGTCAAGGCCCTCCGGCAGGGAAAAGGGCGCCGCCGGAATAATCCAAAAGCCCTCGGCGAGGGAATAGAGCGCCACAAAGAGCATGGCGAGCGGCACGGCCCCCTGCACACGCCCGGCGCGGAGAGCAACGAGGAGGATAACTCCCAGGAGGCTGTCCATCGCCAGGGGATTCTTCAAATCCCCCAGGGCCAGCAGGGTGATGGGGTCGATGACGAGGAGCCCTCCGAGGGAAAGGCCGGCAAAAAGGAGCAGGAGCCCCACCCCCGCCCGCAGCCCCATGGAGATGCAAGGGGGAATACCTGCCAGGAAATCTTTTCCCCTCGTGAAAATAGACAGGAGAAAAGAAAACAGGGAGCTGGCAAGGAAAATAAGCAGCAGTTGCTGCCAGCTCATCCCCCGGGAAAGCAGCGGGATATAGACAAGCCAAAGGGAGACAGCAAGGCTTGGGGCCACCAGCATGGGTGCCGAAAGATAGGAGACGAGCAGTGTTCCCAGGGCCGACACGATAAGGCAGGCAGCCACCAGCCCCTCAAAGGGTGCCCCCACTTGGCCGTATAGAGCAGGCAGGAAGACGAAGCCATAGGAGACGGCAAGCACGGCGGTAAGTGCCGTAAGCAAATCCCGACCCAAGGTCTCCCTCCTCTCTATACACAACACCCTATATTGTACCACACATTCCCCGATTATGCGAATACTATCCGATGTATGCAGGAAAGTTTTCACCTATCCATAAGGATTTCATGGAAGGCCTGCCACAGGATGGTATAATAGCGGCAAACGGAGGTAGCACTATGCACAGAAATTCCCTGGCCGTCGTCAAGGTGGGCGCACTCATCGCCATCGCCCTGCTCTTTCTCATCATACACCTGGCAAATCCGGCCTTTCTCCCCCATCTCGTGGGGCTTCTGGCCCGAGGGGATATCCAGGAGACGGCACTCTACATCGACAGCTTCGGCATCTGGGCCCTTGTCTTCGCCTTCTTTTTGACGCTCTTCGTCAATGCCCTGGGCTTCCCGCCCGCCATCATCTTCTCCACGGCCAATACCCTCATCTTCGGCATTGTGCCGGGCATCGTACTCTCCTGCGTGGCGGAGACGGTGGGGGTGACGATTACCTTCCTGCTGCTCCGGTTCTTCTTCCGGGAGGCGGCGGAGAAGCTCATCGCCAAATCAAAGGTGCTCTCCAATATCGACAAGTACAGCGGAAAGCGGGGCTTTGCCGTCATGCTGGTGGCCCGCATGGTGCCCTACTTCCCCTCCGCCCTTCTCAATGCGGTGGGTGCCCTCTCCCGCATTTCTCTCCGGGACTATGTTCTGGCCTCCCTTATCGGCAAGTTCCCCTCCACGGGCATCGAGGCCATCATCGGCCACGACACCATCACCCGCCAGGAGGATCCCACCCGCCTCATCGTCGTCATCGTCTTCGCCGTGCTGCTCGTCGCAGGAGCGTGGATCTACGAGCGGCGGGCCGGGAAAAAAGCCAAGGCCGAAGCGGCTGCCGCCGCCCTCCACACCACGGACATAACCTAAATGCATGAAAAAACAGGTCTGCTTCTTGGCAGGCCTGTTTTTTCTCACTCCACAATGAGGAGCGGCTTTCCGTATTCCTTTTTGAAGGTCTTGGCAAGGTTTCTGAGCTCCAGAACGGCGGAGCCGTGGTCGTCCGTGTCGCTTGCCACGAGGGAGAGGGTCACGGCCTCCGAGTGATCTGTGGCCTTGAGCTCCTTTATGGTGCCCTCGTAGGTCACATCAGAGGCCTCGGCGAGGGCCAGGAGGACGGCGAGGCGCCGGACGAGCTTCCACTCCTCCTCGTTCAGCATGGAGGCATAGCGATAGGCCCGATAGATTTTTCCGCTGATGCCATGGTGGAAGCCGGCGATGAAGGAGGCGATGAGCTGCTCCTTATGATTCATGCCATAGAGAGGTGCATGGGCGATGACAAAGGCGGAGTGGCGGGCATGATCGTAGTAATTGATGGACTTGCCTGCATCGTGGAGCCAGGTGGCCACGCCCAGGAGCTGCCGCTCCCTTGGGCCGCAGCCGTGTAGCTCCCGGAGCTGGTCGTAGAGGGATAGGGCCGTTTCGTGGACCCGCGTAAGATGCGTCATCGGCTGCTCCTGCAGGCCGAGGAAATTGCGGACGCTCCGCTCCAGCACATCCGAGGCAATGGCCCCTTCCCCATACTTTTTCCCATAATACTCGTAAAATATCCCATCCCGGAGGCCGCATCCCGATACGATGAGGCTTTTGCCCTTTGCATAGTGCATGAGAGTCTCCATGATGATGCTGCCGGCGGTGATGAGATCCGCCCGGTCATTGGAGAGCCCCTCCAGCTTCTTGCGGGCGGCGAAATCCATCCCCTGGATTTCTGCCGCCAGCTTATGGAAGTCCTCCCGCTCCACCATATAGTTATGGATGCGGGAGAGCTGGTATTCCTTGGCAGCCTGATCCATCTTCGCAAAGGTACGGGCCGTGCCGCCGATGCCGATGATGGGAAGATTTGTGTCCTTCACCCAGGCTACGTGCTCCTCGAACTTCTTCTGCACGTATTTCCGGCACTTGGCCATATCGCCGGAGCTGGGCTTGTCCGCGAGGCTATACTTGTCCGTCATGGTCACAGCCCCCAGGGGGACGGAGTAGGACTGCAGGGCCTTTCTCCCCTTCACCAGGGTGATTTCCACGGAGGCGCCTCCCAGGTCGAAGAGCACGAAATCCTCCTCCGCCATGGTATTGACCGTACCCAAAAAGCCGAGCTCCGCCTCGCGCTCCCCAGAAATGATGTCAATCTGGATGCCGGTCTCCCGCTCCACCTGCTCGATGAACGCCCGCCCATCTTCGGCCTCACGGGCGGCCGCCGTCGCCACAGCTATGCAGGTCTTCGCCCCCATGACCTCCATCATGTGGCGATAGGCATGGAGACACTCCAGGGCCCGCTTCGTCCCCTCGGGGCTGAGCCTTCCCGTCTTGTTCATGCCCCGGCCCAGACGGATGGATTCCTTGTGCTGATACTCCAACCGATAGGCGTGGTTGTCCGCGATGCTCATGATGATGAAGCGGATGGAGTTGGACCCCATGTCGATGATTGCGACCTTTTCCACAGGTTTCTCCTCCTCAGAAAAAGGCTGCCGCAGCCTCTGTGCCGCTTTCACGGCACAGGGCGTGCGACAGCCTGAAAAAAAATCGTTTTTATTTGACTACGAGCACCGGACACTTGGACTGCTCAACGATGTACTGGCTGACACTGCCGAGGAGAACTCCCTTCACGACACCTAGGCCGCGGCTGCCCATGACGATCATGTCCATGTCATTGCTGCCGGCAAAGTCCAGGATGACGACGGCGGGAGAGCCTGTCTCGGAGAAGGCCTCCTTCTCGATGCCCGTGGGCACCATGGCCATGGCCCGATCGAGAATCACATTGCCCGCCTTCGTGACCGCCTCCAGGATGGCATCGGAGAGGCAGGCATTGATGGCAAGCTGGTTGATGTTTGCCACATAGAGGAAGTTGAGCTTTGCCCCGCATGGCTCTGCCAGCTTGATGGCCTCCGCCACGGCACGATCCGAGCTCTCCGATCCATCAATGGGTACGAGTATGTTCTTCAGCATGATAAAAACCTCCTTATGAGCTTTGCTCCTTCACCAAGGTGACCGGGCAGGCAGCCCCGTCAAGGACCGCCTTGCTGACGCTCCCCAGAAGGGCTGCATGGAGGGCATCCATGCGCCTGCTGCCCATGATGATGAAGTCCACGTCATGTTCCTCTGCAAAGGAAAGAATCACGTCAGCGGGGGTGCCTGTACGCCTGTGGTATTTGGCCTGCACCCCGGCATCCATGAGCTCCCTCGCGTGGTCGAAAAGCGCCTGGGCCACGGGCCCCGTGGGGGCTGCCACGCTCTCGGGGAGCCAGGTGGCCTCCAGCGCATCCGTCTCACTGTCGAAGTAAGAGACGTGAAGCACATCGACCGTGGCCCCGGATAGTGCCGCCAGTGTCGAGGCCAGCCGCACCGCCTCCTCCGAGGCGGTTGAGCCATCCACGGGCACCAGGATTCGCGTGAGTTTCTTCATCCGCATCCTCCTCCCGATACTTTTCGATTGGTTTCTTCTTATGTTGTAGAATTCGAGAAAAGGACAAAAATTCCTCCATATTTTCGCAAATTTTTTCTTTTTTCTGTTATATTTTCGCCCAGAAATTTTCCTGCAAAAAATTCCCCACGCCTCCCCCACACCTGCTCTGTGATTGACATGGCTCCCTCTGGAATGATAGACTAATCCATACATGCTATTTATCCTAAAGGAGCAATACATAATGTCTGAAAAAGAAAAGGAACAGACCTCCCCGGAGGAAATCGTCACCCGCACCACCATCGCCGATGTGTATCGGGCGGCAAAGCAGCTGGAGGGAGTCGCCAAGAGAACCCGGCTCATCGAAAGCGACTATTTCTCCGAGCGGGCTAGGAACCAGGTCTTCATGAAGCCGGAAAATCTCCAGCATACGGGGGCCTTCAAGCTGCGCGGTGCCTACAACCGCATCAGCCAGCTCTCGGAGGAGGAGAAGAAGCGGGGCGTCATCACGGCCTCCGCCGGCAATCACGCCCAGGGCGTGGCCTTCGCCTCCCAGAAGCTGGGGGTCAAGGCGGTCATCTGCATGCCGGCCACCACGCCAATCCTGAAGGTGGAGGCGACCCGGGCCTACGGAGCGGAGGTGGTGCTCCATGGGGATGGCTTCGACGAGGCCTTTGCCCATAGCCTGGAGCTCCAGAAGAAGCACGGCTATGTCTACATCCATCCCTTCAACGACCTGGAGGTCATATTGGGCCAGGGCACCGTGGGCCTTGAAATCGTGGAGGAGCTGCGGGATGTGGATGCCATCCTCTGCCCCGTGGGCGGCGGCGGCTTTGCCTCCGGAGTGGCCCTCGCAGCCAAGTGCGTGAATCCCCAGGTAAAGGTCATCGGCGTGGAGCCGGAGAACGCAGCCTGCCTGAAGGCGGCGGTGGATGCGGGCAAAATCGTGACGCTATCCTCCTCCGATACTGTTGCGGATGGCTGCGCCGTGAAGACGGCGGGGACGCTATCCTACGCCTTCTGCAAAAAATATCTCGATGACATCATCACCGTGTCGGAAATCGAGATTATGAACGCTCTGCTCTCCCTCATCGAGAAGCACAAGCTGGTGGCGGAGGGCGCCGGTGTCCTAGCTCTCGCCGCCCTCGAGAAGCTCCCCTTCCAGGGGAAGAAGGTGGTGGCCATCCTCTCCGGCGGCAACATCGATATCTCCACCATCTCCGCCCTCATCGACAAGGCCCTCATCGCCCGGGGCCGGGTCCTCTGCTTCTCCGTGCCCCTGCCGGACAAGCCGGGCCAGCTCCTCAACGTGTCCCGGATTCTCGCAGAGGAGAACGCGAATGTCATCAAGCTGGATCACGACCAGACGAAGGTAACGGACAGCTTCAAGAAGGTGGTACTCACCGTGACGGTGGAGACCCACAACAACGAACATATCGAGCGCATCATAAAAGCCCTCAACAGGAACGGCTACGATGTGACGAAAATCTACTGATTCTACAGGAAAAGGAGGCTTCCCCCGCAGGGGAAGCCTCCTTTTTGTATCTTATTTTCCAGCAAGCTCCAGGGCTTCGCGGACGAAGTCGCGGAAGAGGGGATGGGGCCTGTTGGGGCGTGACTTGAGCTCCGGATGAGCCTGGGTGGCGACGAACCATGGATGGTCCTTGATCTCCACCATTTCCACCAGGCTGTCGTCCGGGAGGGTTCCCGCGATGACGAGCCCCTTCTCCGTCAGGGCATCCCGATAGTCGTTGTTGAACTCGAAGCGGTGCCGGTGGCGCTCATGGATGAGCTCCTCCCCATAGGCCGCAAAGGTGTGGGTACCCTCCCGCAGCTTGCAGTCGTAGGAGCCGAGGCGCATGGTGCCGCCCTTCTTCTCGATACCCTGCTGGGACTCCATGAGGGAGATGACGGGATGGGTGGTATCCGGGTTGAACTCCGTGGAGTGGGCGTCCGTCATGCCGCAGACATGGCGGGCGAACTCGATGACGGCGCACTGCATGCCGAGGCAGAGGCCCAGGAAGGGAAGCTTCTTTTCCCGGGCATGCTGGATGGCCTTTATCTTGCCCTCGATGCCCCGGTCGCCGAAGCCACCGGGCACGAGGATACCCTTGCACCCGACAAAGACCTCGTCGAGGTCTACGTCCTCCTGCTCGATGGCCTCCGCATTGACCCAGCGGATGGAGACGGCGGCATCGTTAGCGATGCCCCCGTGATGGAGTGCCTCCGTAACGGAGATATAGGCGTCCGGTAGCTCCACATACTTGCCGACGACGGCGATTTTGACCTTTTTTTGGGGATTGTTGATCTTGTAGACCATCTTTTCCCAGTCGCTCATGTCCGCGGGGCCGTAGTCCATGTTGAGAGTCCGGAGGGCAATCTTGTCGAGGCCCTCCTTCGCCATCATGAGGGGAACCTCATAGATGGTGGAGGCGGTGCGGTTCTCAATGACGGCCTCCGGCGCCACGTCGCAGAACATGGCAATCTTTTCCTTCATCTCCTGGGGAATGGTCTTTTCCGTGCGGCAGACGAGGATATCGGGATGGATGCCGATGGCCCGGAGCTCCTTGACGCTGTGCTGGGTGGGCTTCGTCTTGAGCTCGCCAGCGGCGGAGATATACGGCAGCAGCGTCACATGGATGTAGAGGGTGTCGTTGGGGCCCACTTCCTTCTTGACCTGGCGGATGGCCTCCAGGAAGGGCTGGCTCTCGATATCGCCCACGGTGCCGCCAATCTCGGTGATGACCACGTCGGCGCCATCGGCCTTCGCCACGTCGTAGACCCGCTGCTTGATTTCATTGGTGATATGGGGGATGACCTGCACGGTGGAGCCAAGATAGTCGCCATTGCGCTCTTTGTTGAGCACGGACCAGTAGACCTTGCCGGTGGTGATATTGGAGTTCTTCGTGAGGCTGATGTCGATGAAGCGCTCGTAGTGGCCGAGGTCGAGGTCGGTCTCTGCCCCATCGTCTGTCACGAAGACCTCGCCGTGCTGGTAGGGGCTCATAGTGCCGGGGTCGATGTTGATATAGGGATCAAATTTCTGGATGGTGACCTTGATGCCGCGGCTCTTGAGGAGACGGCCGAGGGAGGCTGCGGTGATGCCCTTGCCGAGGGAGGATACGACACCGCCTGTCACAAAAATATACTTTGCCATGTTATCCCGCCTTATTCCTGGATGCTTTCAAGCTTCTTCTTGCGGCTGATGGTTGCCTTCGCCTGGGTCTTCGAGGTGCCGGAGCGGGAGCCGTGGGAGCGCTTGACCTCTGGGGGGAGCCATTTGGTGAGGCCCCACTGGCCGTCGCCTGCGTAGTGGAAGCGGCTGTCCATGTTGATGAGGGTGTAGACCTCGGAGATGGCAGCGGAAAGGGACTGGACGGGGCGCTTTTTCTTGTCGATGACGTCCACGATAAGGTCCCGGTAGTTCTTCGTCTCGCCAGCGTCGCTCAAGAGCTGATAGGCGATATCTACTTCCGACATGTTCTGATAATCCATTCGATTCCCTCCAAAAATATCAAATCACGGTTCGCGCAGGGCATACGAGCATACTGCGCACAATCGTTTCATTCTGCTTTCGTTACATCGACTCGGGAGCAGACACGCCAAGAACTCCTAAGGAGTGGCGGATGACGTGGCCGGTGACGGTGACGAGGGCCAGGCGGGCCCTGGCGGTCTCCTCCTCCACGCCGATAATGCGGCACCTGTTGTAGAAACTGTGGAAAAGGGAGGCCAGGTCGTAGCTGTAGCGGGCGATGCGGTGGGGCGCATAGAAGGCGGCGGCCTTCTCGATCTCCTCCGGGTACTCCTCGATTTTCTTAATCAAGTCGATTTCCGACTCGTCTGTCAGGCGAGTGAAGTCGGGATTGTCTCCTGCCGCAAGCTTCGTTTCCTCCGCCTGGCGGAAGATGCTCGAGATTCTCGCATGGGCGTACTGAATGTAGTAGACCGGATTGTCGTTCGACTTTTTCTTCGCCAGATCCAGGTCGAAGTCCAGCTGGCTGTCCAGGGAACGCATGAGGAAGAAGTAGCGGGCAGCATCGGTGCCCACCTCCTCGATGAGCTCCTGGAGCGTCACGCTCTGGCCTGTGCGCTTGCTCATCTTCACCAGCTCGCCGCCCCGGTAGAGACTGACCATCTGGAGGAGCAGCACCGTGAGCTTATCTGCATCATGGCCGAGGGCCGTCATGGCCGCCTTGACCCGGCAGACGTAGCCGTGGTGGTCGGCACCCCAGATATTGATGAGCCGGTCAAAGCCCCGCTCGTACTTGTTGTGATGGTAGGCGATATCGGCGGCGAGGTACGTGGGCTCGCCGTTTTCCCGGATGACGACCCGGTCCTTGTCATCCCCGTAGGCGGTGGATCTCAGCCAGAGGGCACCGTCCTTTTCATAGACGTTGCCGTTTTCCTTCAGGATGGCTACCGCCTTCTGCACCGCCTCCGGATGGAGGGTGCGCTCGCTGAACCAGTTATCAAAGGTCACGTGGAAGGCCGCAAGATCCTGCTTGAGGCTGGTAAGCTTTTCCTGGTAGGCGAGCTCCTTGAGGGCGGAGAGGCGCTCCTCTTCCTCTAGAGCCAGGTACTTGTCCCCGTCCCGTTCGATGATGCGCTTTGCGGTGGCGATGATGTCCGTCCCATGGTAGCCGTCCTCTGGCATGGGCTTTTCCTCGCTCCGGCCCAGAAGCTCGAAGTAGCGGGCCTCCACGGAGCGGGCCAGCTTATCCATCTGATTGCCCGCGTCATTGATATAGTACTCGCTCTCCACGGGATAGCCGGCCGCCCGGAGGAGATTGACGAGGGCGGAGCCTGCCGCAGCGCCGCGGCCGTGGCCCACATGGAGGAGCCCCGTCGGGTTCGCGCTGACATACTCCACCTGGATTTTCGGTGCATCCTTCTTCGGCAGGCTCCCGAAGGACTCCCCTGCCCTGTAGATGGCAGCAAAGGAATCGTAGAGCACATCGCCCTTCAGGTAGAAATTCAAAAAGCCTGGCCCGGCAATCTCCGCACGGTCAAGCCAATCCCCCTGAAGGCGCTTTGCCAG
The DNA here is from genome assembly GCA_945873115.1 of uncultured Mitsuokella sp. Taxonomy (GTDB): domain Bacteria; phylum Bacillota; class Negativicutes; order Selenomonadales; family Selenomonadaceae; genus AWVT01. The sequence continues at coordinate 738 of CAMCBT010000047.1, read as the reverse complement.
TTCCTCGGCAATCTGACGGGGGCTCCTATGAAAGACCTTTGCTGACTGCATGGCCACATTTGTGGCAAAGTCGCCGAATTCCTTCTTTGGCGGCACCTCCAGGACGATGGCAGGAAGCTCGCCAGCCGGAAGCACTCCTTCCTCGATGGCCTTTGCCGCAGCTGTCCTGATGGCCTCCGTGAGTATATCCTTGATTTCCAAAAAATTTCCTCCTGTTATCCTTCCGCCAGCTCGATGCGAAGCGTATTGCGGCTCTGGAAGCGTCCCTCAAGATAGAGCCGATAGACGATGTGGACACTGCCCTGCCCCTCCTGGACGTCCAAGGCAAGCTTTTCCGTATGGATGGCCAGGGATAAATCCCCATAGGGAGTCTGATAGCTACTCCTAGTCTCCTGCTCCGGCAGGAAGTGCAGCAGGTGCTCCAACCCCAGGCTGCCCCCGCCCCGCAGGAGCTTTGCGCTGTTTCCCATGAGCTTCAGCGTCACCTGGGAGATCTCGCCCCGGGAGAGCTCCTCCTCATAGCGGATATAGTGCTTGCCGCCGCGATAGACGTAGGTGCCCATCGCCTCCGAGGAAAAGCGTTGAGCCGCTCCAAGCTCGTCCACGACACAGGCTTTCACCCGCACGCGAACGCTTTTTTTCTGTCCGTCCAAAACACGCCTCCAAAAAAATCATACTGTATTATATTATAGCGGAAAGGCGAGGCCTTGCCAATATAAATTTATTTGTTTTATCGGA
>CAMCBT010000046.1 GCA_945873115.1 uncultured Mitsuokella sp. | reverse complement strand
GGCTGGTTTCTTGCAAGGGCGGCGCACAATGTCCACAAAGTGGACGTTTGTGCGTATAGTTTGTTTCTCCTATTCCATGGGACTGCCTGCGGTGAGACTCCCTCCGGCCCCTGCGGGGCCACCTCCCTCCGGAGGGAGGCAAGCTTTGCTTCCCGGGTTTTCGATGGCAAATAAGGCTAACACGCAAAAGCTCGTACGTTTTACTTCCCGGAATCACCGCAGCTTGGAGCGCTTTGTGACATTCGTCTTGGTGGCCGGCTTTTGGCGGCGGCTTCTGGGGTTTCTCCCCTTGTGGGCTGTGCCCTTGCGATTGGCGTATTTGGAAAGAGGCTTTTTTTCCTGCTTCTTTTTCTGCTCTGCTACGACCGGCTTCTTAGGCTTCTCCTCTCGGTGCCTCCGCTCACTTCTCCCCTTCTTCAGCCGGCTCTTGAGGCCCGCCTCCAGGCGGCGGAGCTTTTCATACTCGTGGGGTGCGATGAGGGTGATGGCCTTCCCCGTGCTGCCGGCTCGACCGGTCCTTCCTATGCGATGGATATACCATTCGGTGCCCTGGGGAAGATCATAGTTCACCACGTGGGTCACGCCCTCGATGTCGAGGCCTCGGGCAGCGATATCCGTGGCGCAGAGGATCTGGAGCTTTGCCGCTCGAAAATCCCGAAGAACCCGAGATCGCTGCACCTGGGTCATATCCCCGTGAAGGGCATCGGTGAGATACCCCCGCACGGAGAGATCCGTCGCCACCTGCTGGGCCCGCTCCTTCGTGCGACAGAACACCATCATTAGGTAGGGATTCTCCCCATTGATGACCTCGCAGAGCCTATCCAACTTCTTCTCCACCGGCGCGTTGACGACGACCTGCTCGATGGTATCGAGCGTCACGGTCTCGGTCGTTAGCTTGACGAATTTCGGCGCGTGCATATACCGCAAGGCCAGGGCCCGGATGCGATCCGGCATCGTGGCAGAGAACAGCAGGAACTGGCGATCCTTTGCCGTCTTCTCCAGGAGGCTTTCCACATCCTCCACAAAGCCCCGATGGAGCATCTCATCCGCCTCATCGAGGACGACGCGGTTCACATGGGCGATGGAAAGCGTCCCCCGACGCAGGTGGTCAAGGAGCCTTCCGGGTGTCCCGATGATAAGCGCAGGCCCGCGCCGAAGCTTTTCCTTCTGCCGCTCGATATCCGCCCCTCCGTAGAGCACCAGGGAGGTGATGCCATAGACGGGAGCAAGACCCTCCGCCACCTTCCCAATCTGAAGAGCCAGCTCCCGGGTGGGGGCGATGACGAGGGCCTGGGCTGTCTTCCCCTGAGGCTTGAGCTTCTCCAGAAGGGGCAGCAGGAAAGCCAGGGTTTTCCCCGTGCCCGTCTGGGCCTCTGCTATCACGTCGTAGCCGCCGCGCACAAGGGGAATCGCCGCCTCCTGGACAGGCGTCGCCTCCCGGATGCCCTGGACACGAAGGGTCTTTGCCGCGTCCTGTCGCACACCTAATGCTTGAAAATCCATACACGTTCCTTTCCTTCCTATATAAAGGATAGCAGCCATCCGCGAGGAAGGCTGCTATCCTTTATGCCGATACATTGTCGTCCTTTTTCTTTGCGTCGATAGTTAGGACAGGATCCTTTTTCATCTGCACGACTTCCTTCGTGACGCGGCAGGCTGTTGCGCCCTCCACGGAGGGCACCTCATACATGACATTCCGCATGAGATCCTCGATGATGGAGCGAAGGCCGCGGGCACCAGTCTTGCGCTTCAAGGCTTCCTTCGCAATGAGGCGAAGGGCATCGTCGTCAAAGGAAAGGGATACTCCATCCATCTCCATGAGCTTCTGGTACTGCTTCACGAGGGCATTCTTCGGCTTCGTCAGAATGCTCACGAGGGCGTTCTCATCCAGGGAGTCCAGTGTCACCACGATGGGCAGACGACCGATGAACTCAGGGATGAGGCCGTTTTTCAATAAATCCTCCGGAAGCACCTTCCGAAGGGTCTCCCCCACGTTGCGCTGGCGCTTGCTCTTAATCTGAGCGCCAAAGCCCAGCTGCTTCTGTCCCAGGCGAGCATCGATAATCTTCTCGATGCCGTCAAAGGCACCACCACAGATAAAGAGGATGTTTGTCGTATTGATCTGGATGAGATCCTGATGGGGATGCTTCCTCCCGCCCTGGGGTGGCACAGAGGCCGTCGTGCCCTCGAGGATTTTCAGGAGGGCCTGCTGGACGCCTTCGCCGGACACATCCCGGGTGATGGAGGGATTCTCCGACTTGCGGGCGATCTTGTCAATCTCGTCGATATAGACGATGCCCCGCTCAGCCCGCTCCACGTCGTAGTCCGCTGCCTGGATGAGTTTCAGGAGAATGTTCTCCACATCCTCTCCCACATAGCCCGCCTCCGTCAGTGTCGTGGCGTCAGCGATGGCGAAGGGCACATTGAGGATGCGTGCCAGCGACTGGGCCAGGAGCGTCTTGCCGGAGCCCGTGGGCCCTAGCATCAATATGTTCGACTTCTGGATCTCCACATCCTCCGCCTTTGGCGGGTTGCTCTGGCGATTGATGCGCTTGTATTGGTTGTAGACTGCCACAGAAAGGGTCTTTTTCGCCTCATCCTGACCGATGACATACTGGTCGAGGATTTCCCGGATTTCCTTCGGCTTCGGGATATCCTTGTCCTCTACGGCCTCGTCATCGCTGAGCTCCTCCTCGATGATCTCGTTGCAGAGCTCGATGCACTCGTCGCAGATGTAGACGCCGGGACCTGCCACAAGCTTGCGGACCTGATCCTGGTTCTTTCCGCAAAAGGAACATTTCAGCTGACCTTTTTCGTCCCCAAACTTCAACATGGCCCCCTCCTATCAGTCCTTGTCATCGGATCTTTTTTTTGCTTTTTTCGGACGGATGATGACTTCGTCCACCAGGCCGTAGGCCTTTGCTTCCTCAGCCGTCATAAAGTTATCCCGCTCCGTATCCTCATTGACCTCCTTGAGGGTCTTGCCCGTGGTGGTCACGAGAATGTCGTTGATGACCTCCCGGATACGAAGGATTTCCCGTGCCTGGATCTGAATATCCGTGGACTGGCCCTGGGCCCCGCCCAGAGGCTGGTGAATCATGACCCGGGCGTTCGGCAGCGCATAGCGCTTGCCCTTCGCCCCTGCCGTCAGGAGCAAAGACCCCATGCTGGCCGCCTGTCCGATGCAGATGGTGGACACATCAGGTCTTATGTACTGCATGGTGTCGTAGATGGCAAGGCCGGCCGTCACCACACCGCCGGGGCTGTTGATATAGAGATGGATGTCCTTGTCCGGATCCTCCGACTCCAGGAAAAGGAGCTGGGCCACGACGACATTTGCCACATTGTCGTCGATGGGCCCGCCCAGGAAGATGATGCGGTCCTTCAGAAGGCGCGAATAGATATCATAGGCGCGCTCTCCCCGGCTGGACTGCTCCACGACCATTGGTACGTAACTCATAATTGGGTACCCCCTAGAAGGGCTCACTTCGCGATATTGTCGATGATGAACTGTGCCGTCTTCTTGCGGAGGACGGAAGCCGTCAGATCGCCAATGCGGCCCTGTTCCTTGATAATGCTCTGCACCTGCTTCGGCGTTGCGCCATAGGTCTGCGCCATGAGAGCGACCTCTGCGTCGAGGTCGGCGGGCTCCACCTTGATATCCTCGGTCTTTGCCACCTCGCCCAGCATGAGATCCGTGCGGACATTCTTCTCCGCCGTCTCCCGATACTGCTCGCGGATTTTCTGAATATCCGTGTTGGCATACTGCAGGTACTGCTCGAAGCTCATGCCCTGCTGCTGGAGGCGCATGGCCATTTCCTGCAGCATGGAGTCCACCCGGTTGTCGATCATGACAGGCGGGATGTCAACCTGGGCGTTTTCCGTTGCCTTCTCGATGGCGGTCTCCCGCTGGGCATTTTCGGCTGCGCGCTCTGCCTGCTGCTCGAGATTCTTGCGGATGTCGGCGCGAAGCTCCTCGAGCGTATCGAACTTGCTGACCTTCTTGGCCAGCTCATCGTCAAGGGGCGGCAGATTCTTGCGCTTGATGGAGTGGATGGTGCACTTGAAGACGGCGGGCTTTCCGGCCAGCTCCTCGGAGTGGTACTCCTCGGGGAACGTGACGTTCACGTCCTTCTCCTCGCCCACCTTCATGCCGATGAGCTGATCCTCGAAGCCCGGGATGAAGCTGCCGGAGCCGATCTGCAGGGGATAGTCCTTGCCCTTGCCGCCCTCGAAGGCCTCGCCATCCACAAAGCCCTCGAAGTCAAGGGTCGTAAAGTCGCCATTTTCCACAGCTGCGCCCTCCGGTGCGTCCACCATATTGCCCTGGCGCTCCTGCATCCGCTTGAGGTGCTCTTCCACATCCTCATCGGTGGTGGGTTTCACATCCTTCGGGATATTGAGACCCTTGTACTCGCCGAGCTTGACCTCGGGGCGCTTCGTGGTGACGGCCTTGAAGACCACATCCTTGCCCTCCTCGAGGGTAACGATGTCGATTTCGGGACGGGTCACAGGCTCGATGCTCTCGCTCTCGAGGGCATCGGAGAAAGCCTTCGGTGCCACGAGGTCAAAGGCCTCCCGCAGGAGGTTGTCCTTTCCCACATGGCGGATGATGATGCTCTTCGGCGCCTTGCCCTTGCGGAAGCCAGGTATATTTACACGACCTGCCAGGTTCTTCGCTGCGCGGTCAACAGCCTTGCCAAATTTGTCTGCCTCTACCGTAATAGTCAGCGTAACCTGCTGGTTCTCGCCGTTTTCAACCGTTACATTCATTCTGTGAAATGACCTCCTGTATATTGTCTTTCTGCGACCGGATCGAGCCAAGACTCCTGAGAGCTATCTCCAATAGCGTCGAACCCACGTCATATAGCACCAATGATAGCATAAAAAAATCGAGTTGACAAGGAAAAATAGATTGTGCTTTCTATTGCAAAGCGGCCCATCCCATGCTATACTATGGTAACTACATGGGGATGTAATGGTTTCGACGGGGTACGGAAGCCATGAGGTTCGCAGGCCAAGGGTCATGAAGCCTTAAGCTTGACCGGCAAAATTCAACTGACGAAGCTGAATACGCATACGCTGCTTGAGCCTAGGCTCTGCAGCCCCTCTGGAAGTACAAGCCATCTGCCAACCCGGAGGTTTCAAATAAAGATGGATGCTTTCCTGCTTCTAAGAAAGTAGGTGGTGGAGAACTCTGAATCCTTGGGATTCGCTCCTATGTTGCCTGCATGCTCAGGCTATTGCGATAGTGCCTTATGATGTGGATGTATTTCGGACAGGAGTTCGATTCTCCTCATCTCCACCATTCCCATTACAATTCATCCGCCTGCGTATGCAGGCGGTTTTTTGGTGCGAAGACGGAAGTCAAGGAGTGCGTTCCATGGCAATACGTGGAGCGGGCTCCTTCCTCCCCTTCGGGGCACCTCCCTCCCCGAGGGAGGCAATGGTGTCCGTAGCTTTGCAGGGCGCAAAAAAGGAGCTGCGGTTGCAGCTCCTTTGGAGTATTGCGCTTAGAATCAGCGCTTCATGTTGATGAGGGTTTCGAGCATTTCGTCGCCGACGGTGATGATCTTCGAGTTCGACTGGAAGCCGCGCTGGGTAATGATCATGTCACTGAATTCGTTGGCGATATCGACGTTCGACATCTCGAGGGCCGAGGGAGTAATCGTCACGCCGAGGTCCGATGCTGTCTTGACGTTCGGCGTGCCGGAGTTGTTCGAGACCTGATAAAGGCTGTTGCCTGTCTTCTCCAGGCCCGAGGCATTCGTAAACTGAGCAATCGCGACCTGCGCCTCGCTCTGCTTGATGCCGTTCGTATACGTTCCAGTGATGACGCCGGAACTGTCGATAGCGACGCTCTTGAGCGTTCCCGCCCCGTTTCCATCCGTCGTGCCGTTGATCGTGCTGCTCCCCGCATACTGCGTGAGGGCGCTGAGGTTGAGCGTCACCGTCTGCGTGCTGGTAGAGCCGTTCTTGAGCGCCAATGTGGCGTTGCCGGTGCCGGAGGTGTACTTGCCGTTCGTGTCGAACTGGAGCTTAGACGGAGTGAGTGTATAATCCGTGGTCGAGCCATCCGATTCCTTGACGCTGCTCGTCGTTTCCGTGACATCCGGCGAAAGAGAAACCGTCCATTCGTTGCCCGTCTTTCCTGTATCATCCACCTTCGTACGGGTGAAGTAGACAGGAACCGTATGTTTCGAGCCGAGGCTGTCATAAATCGTGAGATTCGTGACCTGCGGGAGGCTGTGCCCCACCGTATACTTTCCCGTCGTCTCGGTGACGGTAGATCCATCACTCAACGTGACCGTGACGGGATTCGTCGGTGTCGCCGCGTTCGTCGAAGATACTTTCGTGATGCTTGGAACTTCGGAGTTCAGATTGTTGGCGTAGGTCGCCATCGAGGTTGCCTTTGCCGCCATTCCTTTTCCCGAAGCGATCTGGATGTTTGTCACGGCTCCCGTCGTATTGACGGTGCCATTCTCCCCCATCCAGCCCTGGACGAAGAGGCCGGAGCCCGGCAAGACGTAGTTGCCGTCCGCATCGAACTCGAAGGCGCCGTCGCGGGTGTAGTAGGTCTCATTGCCGTTCTTCACGACGAAGAGGCCGTTGCCCGAGAGGGCGAGATCCGTATTCTTGCCGGTGGACTGGGCGGAGGCATCCGTAAAGAGAAGGTCGATGGAGGCCACGCCCACGCCGAGGCCAATCTGCTTCGGATTCGTGCCGCCCAGGTTGTCCGTCGGCGCAGAGGCCGCCGTCTGGGTCTGGGAAAGGGTATCGGCAAAGGTCACGCGGCTCGACTTGAAGCCCGTCGTATTGACGTTTGCGATATTGTTGCCGATAACATCCATGCGTGTCTGGTGGGACTTCAGTCCGGAAACACCAGAGAAGAGGGAACGCATCATGGTGATTTACTTCCTTTCTTGAAGGAAACACCGGTGCAGCCGGCGGCTATCAGTCAGTCAAGCCGCCATGAGATTTCCATTTGGTCCAATCTCAGAGGATCGCCGCACTGTCGATGTTTGTGAAGATATTCTGTTTTGCGCTGCTGCCTTCCATGGCTGTGATGACCGTGCGATTCTTGACGCTGACGACGAGGGCCGTCCCGTTCATATAGACGAGAGATTCCCTTGCGCCCTTTTCGGCCATTTGCCCGACGACATCGTCGAGCCGCTTGACATCCGCCTCCGTGAAATGGATGCCACGGGATTGGATGCGCTCAAGCGCGTGCTGGGAGAATGCGATCTTGCTCTGTTTTTCATTGAGGATCTGAGCAAAGCTGGCGCCAGCTGAGGAGGCTGGTGCATTTGAGGATCTCGATGCACTCTCTCGCGCTGTGGTATTCGGTTGCCGTATCGGAAGAAGTGGCGCGTTCAGAAACAAGCTTGCATCCTGCATTTCTGTTCCTCCGCGTTTCTCTTACGAGTTTTGGGTCAGGCCCTGGCCAATGCGAGTGATATCGCTGATCTTGACCTGGTACGTCTTGCCGCTGGCCTCTGCCACGATAGACGGGCTGCCATCGGAGATGCTGACACCCTTGACCGTGCCTTCGAAGCTCTGCTTTTCCGTCTTGGCCTTGCCGTTCTTGTCGAGAACAGCGTTGCCGTCCTTATCCGTGACCGTCGTGGTGGTGGTCCACTGGACATCCTTGCCGATCATGGAGCTCAGCTGACCCACGAGCACCGACGTATCGATGTTGCTGACGAGGGTCGAGACCTTCGTGAGGCCCTCCGCCACATTCGTCATCTGCTCCAGACTGGAGAACTGGGCGAGCTGGGCGAGGTATTCGCCATTATCCTGGGGATCCAGGGGATCCTGGTACTGCATCTGGGTGACGAGAAGCTGCAAAAAAGCATCCTTTCCCATCTCGTTCTTCTTTGTCGCAGCGGTTGCGGACGTATACATATCGGACGGGTAGGTGACGCCATCCTTTGTGATGGTATTGAGCGTATTCGCCATAGTGTTTCCTCCTTTCAATCATCAAAATCAAATGCGATAGTCCACGCCGCCGGCTGTGAGGCCCTCCTGCTGAGCTGCGCTCGCGATGCCCGCGATGCTTTCAAGGCCCTCCTCATAATCCTCGCCATTGGCGAAGTTTCTGCGGTCGCCCCGGTGCTGCTGGGGGTTCTGATAGGCTGCCCCGCCGTCCGACTGGGGAAGCTCATTCCCGAGTCCCGCGTAGACACCCACGTTGTCCACCTTGATGCCCTGATTATTCAGGTCCTGACGGAGCTGGACGAGGGAGTTCTCAAGGATGGTGCGAACCTCTGCGTTCTGGCTGTGGAAGGACGCATTGACGGATCCATTCTGGGTGACGGAAACCTTCAGCGTGAGATCGAGGTGCTCCGGCTTCAGATGGATGACCATCTCCGTGTCCTCACCGCGCTGGATCAGGTGCGCCTGGTCCACGATCTGCCGCGGGATATCATAGTCCATGCGGGCCTGCAAGGCCTCCTGAGGCGCCTGTGCCTGCTGCACACTCTGTGTGTTCGTGAGGGTCTGGGCAAAGGATGCGCCCGTGTGCTGGGCAGGTGCCTGCTGGGGTGCCTGGGTGTTCTTAGGAGATTCGGGCACCTCGCTTGCGACGGGTGCTGGCTGCTCTGCGTCCTCCTGCTGGAAGAGGGCTGCATTTTGCTGCTGGGCATCCGGCTGGGCATCGCCCCTGCCACTCCGGGCTGCCTGATGGAGCATCATCTGCAGGGAATCCTGGGGCTCGCTGTCGACGGTGAGGGCTGCATCCCCAAGAAGGGACGCGGTATCCTGCGTCTTCTCCGGCTTCTGAGCTGCAGCCGTCTGCTGCAGGCCGTTCAAGGCTGTCGCTTCTGGCATCTCCTCCACCGCAACCGTCTGGACAAGCTGAACCACATTCTGTGCAGAAATACCTGCTGGATTCGCCTGAAGCGCATCCTGGGCACTATGCCAGGCAAGGCTTGCCTCGAGGGGTGTCAGGGTCTTCTGACCATCCTGTGCCATCTGGAGTGTGGAAGCCATCTGGCTGGCGCCTTCCGTCTGCTGCAGGAGGGATGTCACTGCATTCTGCGTCGCCACGGACTTTGGAGCACCGCTGACCTGCGGGTACGCTGCGTCCTCTCCTCCCGTGATCTTTTGGCCCGAGAGCATAGCGAGGAAATCCTGGCTTTTCTGCCCGTCTGCCTTATCCTGTGGAAGAAGTGCCTGCAGGGATGGCTGCTCCGGCTCTGTCTGCTGCAGAGTCTGCAGGTCGAGAACCACGGCCGCCGTACCACCGGAAACGGTTTCTGCTTCCTGCTGGGCGGCAGGATTCGTCACATTTGGCGTATTTGCTGCGGCCATAAGCTGCTGCTGGGCATCATTTTGTCCCTCTGCGTCGCTGGAATCCTTGGCATCTCCCTTGGCAGGGAGGCCCGTGTCCTTGTCCGCGTCATTTCCCTTGGAAGCGGCATTTTCCGAAAGGGCATCCGCTTCCTTTGCATCCTTCGCCGTAGCGGCATCCACCAGGCTCCCGAAGGAATCCTTGTCAGACTTGGAAGCTTTTGCAGAAGCCTTTGAGGACTTCGCGCTCGTATTGCTTACATCTGCCTTTGCTGGCTGGATATTCGTTCTTTGCATAATCTGTGTCGTCATATTGTCACCTCCCTTCGATAAGTATATCGTTCGGTTTCACAAAAAATTAAGGGCCGCGCAAGCATTACTGTGCAGCCCCCTCTCCTGACGCTGCCGCATCGGACGCACCCTGGCCGGCATTTTCGCCGCCAGCCTGGGCCGCAAGATCCGAGGGCACCGTCACGTTTTTCTTCGTGCCCTCGTACATGAGCTGGGTGATGCGGGCTGCCCGTTCGGGCGTCATGGCAGAGAGCACATTTGCCGCATTGCCCTCCTCCATGCGCTGGAGGATCAGGACGACCACATCGTCATCGAGGGGCTCGAGATCCGCTGCAGCATCCTCCGGCTTCATGTTGTCGTAGAGCTTCGCGATCTTCGTCACCCGCTTTTTCTCGGCGGCCTCCCGCTCCTTCATCTGGGCTTCGATTTCCTTCTTCGTCAGGATGACCTTTTTCTTCTTATCATCCTTCTTCGCGTCCGTCTTCGGCTTTACATCCTCCACCGGGGTGTTTTCCATATCCTCCTCTTTTGGAGCAGGCTTCACGAAATACTGTCCGATGACGGGGAGCTTGTAGAGCCCGTATTTCTCATTTATGGACTGGGTATCGAATATGCGTAGGTAGATGCCCAGGGCAAACCCGCCGATTATGAGCACCAGCAAAAGAAAGAGGATCAAGATGAGCTTCAAGATCTTCTGTCCCTTGCCTTTTTTCTCCTGTTCTTCGTCCATCGTTTTCCCTGCCTTTGCCTACACTATTCATACTTGCGGCTTTCTTACTGGTAGATATCCAGCACCTTGTTGACGTAGTTCTGAGTCTCCCTGTAGGGCGGCACGCCGCCGTATTCCTTTACGGCCTGAGGGCCGGCATTGTAGGCGGCCACGGCCTTTTTCACATCGCCGCCGAAGGTGTCGAGCATCTGGCGCAGGTACTTTGCGCCGCCCTCCACATTCTCCTTCTCGTCGTAGGGATTGACGCCGAGGGCCCTTGCCGTATCCGGCATGAGCTGCATGACGCCGATGGCGCCTGCCTCGGAGACGGAGGCCTGGTTGCCGCCGGACTCCACCTCCGCCACGGCGGAGACGAGCTTTGCGTCCACACCGAACTTGCTGCTGGCCTCCTGGACGAGAGAGGAAAGGGAGGCATCGGCGAGAGGATAGGCCTCCACAGTCCCCCCGGCCGCCTGGGCGACCATTGTTTTCTGAGGGCTCTGGGGACGCTGGGCGACCCCCACTCTCTGGGCCTCCTCCGGCAGAGCCCCCGCCTTCTTCAGCTCCGCATCCAGGGTCGCCTGGAAGGGCTTGCCTGTCACGCTGCCGGCGATGCCGAACTCCTGCTGTATCTCAGCGATGCGTGCCTGTACGGCCTTGACTCCGCTTAGTGAAATCATCGCATGTTCCCCTTTCCTTTTCAGTCCAGCCTTGCGCGTCGCATGGTGAGCTGGAGGCCAATCTCATCGAGCATTTTCTGCTCCTCATGGAGGGCCTCTGCCTTGTATTCCTCAAGGCGGCGCTCCTTGAGCTGCTCGATGCTCTTCAGGTAGCTCATGAGCTTCATAAGCTCCTTGAGTTGCTTTTGCTTCTCCCCTCGGGTCTGGAGGATGAGATTATTCTGCATCTCAATCTGCTCCCGCTTCCAGGCGAAGAACTGGTTGTAGGTCATGAGCTTGCCTACGGTGACCCGGGTGCCCTCCTCTGCCAGGGCCTCATATTCCCGCTGGCCCACCTGCATCTCCTCCAAAAGGAGCTTCAGATGGGCCTGCTGGTCTTCCAGCTTCCGGGAGACCTCCGCGAAGGCCACCTCCGCATCCTCTTTCTTCATGCGGGTGACCTTCAGAAGCGTCTCGAGATTGAACTTGAACTTTTTCATGGGCTATCGCCTATTGCCCGGAAATCGCAATGAGCTTTTTTTCCGTATCCTCATAGGTATCCACCTCGTAGATGCCCTGGCAGAGGAACTCGTCAATCTTATCAATCTTTTCGATGGACTCGTCAATCTTCGGGCTGGAGCCCTTCACATAGGCGCCGATGTGGATGAGATCCTCCGCGTCCCGGTAGACCGCCATGAGCTGGCGCATCTGCTGGGCCGCCTTCAGATGCTCCTCCGACACCACCTCGTTCATGACGCGACTGACGCTTGTCATGACATCGATGGCAGGGAAGTGGTTCTGGGCGGCGATATTGCGGGAGAGCACGATGTGGCCGTCCAGGATGCTTCGCACTGCGTCGGCGATGGGCTCATTCATGTCGTCGCCATCCACGAGCACCGTATAGATGCCCGTGATGGAGCCCTTGCCGCTGGTGCCCGCCCGCTCCAAAAGGCGCGGCAGCATGGCAAAGACGGAGGGGGTATAGCCCCGCGTCGCCGGGGGCTCGCCGATGGTGAGCCCCACCTCCCGCTGGGCCATGGCAAAGCGGGTGACAGAATCCATCATGAGGATGACGCGCCGCCCTTGATCGCGGAAGTACTCGGCGATGGCGGTGGCCGTCATGGCCCCCTTGATGCGGACAAGAGCGGGCTGGTCGCTTGTCGCCACCACCACGACGGCCCGCTTCATGCCCTCCTCCCCGAGGTCTCGCTCGATGAAGTCTCGGACCTCGCGGCCACGCTCCCCCACGAGGGCGATGACGGAGATATCCGCCTCCGTATTGCGGGCAATCATGGAGAGGAGCGTGGACTTTCCCACGCCGGAGCCCGCCATGATGCCGATGCGCTGGCCGTCTCCCATGGTGATGAGGCCATCGATGGCCCGCACCCCCACGTAGAGGCTCTCGTGGATGCGGGGACGCTCCAGAGGATCCGGGGGCTGGGCATTCAGGGGATATTCCCTATCCGTGAGAATCGGCCCCTTGCCGTCCATGGGATTTCCGAGGCCATCGAGGACCCTCCCCAATAGCTCCTCTCCCACCTTGACCTTCAACGTCTTCTGGGCGGAGACCACCTCGCAGCCGGGGCCGATGCCCTGCATCTCGCCCACGGCCATGAGCATGACCATGCCGTCCCGGAAGCCCACCACCTCGGCGGGGATGGGCGCAACGCCCGGGAAATGGGAACTCACATAGCAGAGCTCCCCGACGCTCACCGTGGGTCCCTCCGACTCGATGACGAGTCCGATAATCTGGGTCACCTTCCCCGTGAGCTTCAGTGTGCTGCAGCCCCGGATGGCCTGATGGAATTTCTCTAGATTGATACCGGAGGCACCGGCCCCCTGTGCGGCTTCACTCATAGCATGACATCCTTGACCGCCTGGCGGATAAGCTCGATCTGGGTCTCTATACGGGCATCCACACTGCCATTTGGCGTCTCGACGATGCAGTCCCCGGGTACGAGGCTCTCATCCGACTCGAACTCCAGCGTCGCATCCGGGGCCGTGAGCATCCGGCGGAACTCATCTCTCGCCAGGAGCACCATATCGTAGCACTGGGGTGCCACCCGGACCTTGAACTCCTTCTGGTCCTTCACGCGGAGAAGTGCCTCCCGGACAATGGGGAGCACCAGCTGGCTCTGGTCGATGAAGTGCTGCGGGAGCACCTTTTCCACCGCCTCCATGGCGATAGAGACGATATCGGCCTCCGCCCCCTGGACGTAGTCCCGGCTGGCGGCCTTCGCGTCCTGGAGCAGCTTTGTGGCCCGTTTGCCTGCGTCCTTTATCATGGACTCCAGCTCCTGACGGACCTTCTGCTCCCCCTCCTCCCGACCGGCCTCGAAGCCTTCCTTATGGCCGTCTTCCTTGGCCTGCTCCCGGAGGGCCTCGGCCTCCGTCCTCGCTTCCTCGACGATTTTGCCGGCCTCGGCCTTTGCCTCCTGCTTCATGACCTGGATGGATATCTTCGCATCCGAAAGCATGGCGTTTGCCCTGTCTTCCTTTGCCTTGATTTCTGCCAGCATGTTGTCGTAGGCTTCCTGATCAAAGGCAGGGAGGCTCTCCTCCTCTGGCTGCTTCGGCTTTGGCAGAGGCGGTGGCGGCTCGATGGTGCGCGCCTCCTCCTGCCACAGTGCAGCCTTGATAACCTTAGACAATCATCTCGTCTCCGTTTCCGCGGGAAATCACGATTTCGCCCTTGTCCTCCAGGTTCCGGATGACGCCGACGATCTTCTGCTGGGCCTCCTCCACATCGCGAATCTTGACCGGGCCCATGAACTCGATTTCCTCGCGAAGCATATCGGCAGCACGGCTCGACATATTCTTGTAGACCTTCGCCGCCACCTCGTCGGGCGTCGCCTTGAGGGCCAGGGAAAGGTCCTTCTGATCCACCTCGCGGAGCACCATCTGCAGCGACCGGTCGTCCAGCTGGACGATATCCTCGAAGACGAACATCTTCCGCTTGATGTCCTCGGCGAGATCCGGGTTGTCCACCTCGAGGTTTTCGATGATGGTCTTCTCTGTGGTGCGGTCGACGCGGTTGAGCACCTCGACCACGGCCTCGATGCCGCCGGCGGTGGTGAAGTCCTGGGTGACGAGGCTGGAGAGCTTCCGCTCCAGCACCCGCTCCACGTCCCGGATGACATCCGGGGACGTGCGGTCCATGATGGCGATGCGCTTTGCCACATCCGCCTGCTGCTCCGGCGTCAGGGACGACAGGACTGTCGCCGCCTGATCCGGGTCGAGGTAGGCCATGATGAGGGCGATGGTCTGAGGATGCTCGTTCTGGATGAAGGTAAGGAGCTGCGACGGATCCGTCTTCCGGAGGAAGTCGAAGGGACGCACCTGCAGGCTCGTGGTGAGGCGGTTGATGATATCCATCGCCTTCTCCGAGCCCAGGGCCTTCTCCAGCACATTCTGGGCATACTCCAGGCCGCCGGTGGAGATGTAGTCCTTCGCCATGGCCATCTGGTAGAATTCGCTGACCACCTTGGCCTTCGTCTCTCCGTCGACCTGCTTCTGGTTTGCTATTTCTAGGGTAACGGCCTCGATTTCCTCATCATCGAGATGCTGGAAGAGCTTTGCCGAATACTCAGGCCCCAGTGCGATAAAGAGAATCGCCACCTTCTGGGTGTTTGAAAGCTCTCCGCCTCCGCCATTGCCATACATATCGTCCATTGCCATTTATTCGTCCTCCGAGAGCCAGGTCTTGATGAGCATCGCGACTTCCTCTGGCTTCTGATTGATGAGCTGCTGGAGGGTCTCCTTCTCGGTAAGATGGCGCTGCTCCTCCTCGCTGAGGCCTTCTTCCTCCACTTCCTCGCCTTCCTCCATGGCGGCGGCGCGCTCCTCTGCGAGCCGCTCCTGCTCCAGCTTCTCGAGGCGCTGCTGCTCCTCGATAGCCTCCTGCTCCATGCGCTTTTTCCGGCGATACATCAGGATGGCACCGACGATAAGGGCAATAATGAGAAGGAAGCCGCCCACCTGGGCGTAGAAGATGCGATCTTCCCGGTCCTTGGCCGCCTGCTCCTCGGCCGCCTTCTTGTCCCGTAGCTCCGTGCTGAAGGGCAGCGGCTCCACGGAGATGGTATCTCCCCGGTCCGTATTGATGCCCGCGGCACTGGAGATGCTCCGGAGGATGCTGTCCTGCTGGGTCGCATTGACCGTATCATCCACGAGGACGGCCACGTTCAGCCGGCGGATGGAGCCCGGCGAGGCGATGGTCTTCTGCTTCTCCTCGTTGATTTCGTAGTTCTTCGTAGATTCCTTCTTGGCGTAGTTGGCATTGGCATTGCCGTTCTGCGCCACATAGCCCGGTACATTTGACTGGGTGCCGGCGGCACCGCCCGGCTGGGTCGAGGTGCCCTGGTACGTCTCATTGATATCCTGCTGGCTACGAATGATACCTGCATCATCCACGACAGGGGTAAAGGTCTGCTTGTCCGTCTGCTTGTCGTCGAAGTCCAGCTCCACGCTGACCCGGGCAAAGGCCTTGCCCTCGCCGAGGGCCTGGTCGAGAAGGGTCTGGACCTTCTTCTCGATATTGTCCTGGACCTTCTTCGTCATGTCCAGCTGGGTCATGGTCTTCTGGGAGACGCTGTTCTCATCCTGCTCGTCCGGGTCGTTCAGAATCTTGCCCGTCTCATCGACAATGGTGATGTTCTCCGGCTGGAGCCCCTGGATGCTGTGGGCCGCGAGATTCACGATGCCCTTGATTTCCTTCTTGGAAAGCTGCTGATTAGACTTCAGGCGCAACATGATGGAAGCCGTGGCCGGCTTCTCATTCTTCTTGTAGAGGCTGTCCTCGGGAAGGACGATGTGGACCCTAGCCTTCTCCACCGCATCAATCTGCTCGATGGTGCGGGTGAGCTCGCCCTGGAGGGCCTGCAGGTAGTTCACCTTGTTCTGAAACTCCGTGACCCCCAGCTTGCTGTCGTCGAAGATCTCAAAGCCCTTCTGACCCCGTGGCAGGCCCTCTGTGGCAAGGCTCAGCCTGGCCTCATGGACATTCTTCGAGGGCACGAGTATCGTTGTGCCCTGCTTCGTCTCCTGGACCTCGTAGGAGACCTTCTGCTCCTTGAGCTTTGCAGCCACCTCGCCGGCGTCCTTCGCCTCCATGTTCGTGAACAGGGGAACCAGGTCCGGCTTGCTGCCGTACCAGGCCGAGAGGCCTATTATCGCTATCAAAACGGCCAAAGCGGACCCCAGCATGATATATCGCTGTCGTTTGCTGAACCTGCTGAGGAGGTTCAGATACCGCTCTTTCCAATCTGCCATATTCTCCATCCCTTCAACGCATACGTATTTCAACCATCAGCCATCATACCTGCATGCGCATGATTTCCTGGTAGGCAGAAACCGCACGATTGCGGATCTGCAGCGTGAACTGAAGAGCAAGATCGGCTTTCGCGCCAGCCACGACCACCTGGGACACGTCCTCCACCTTCCCCGCTGCGAGGAGGATGTTCTGCCGCTCCGATTCCTTCTGAAGGCCATTGACCTCGGAAAGCGCATCCTTTAGATAGGATCCAAAGGTTTTCGTCTCCTCCTTTGGCTGTGTTTCTCCGAGGTGGCTTTCTGCATGCATGGCAACGGGACGAAGAGCGAGCGATGCAATCTCCATGCCGGATTCTCCTTTCAAAAACGACACACATCACACATATCAGCGTGCGCCATTCGCTGTTACTTTCCGATATCAAGCACCTTCGTCACCATGGACTTAGCGGCGTTTATGGTCGTTGCATTTGCCTCATAGGCCCTAGAGGCGGTGATCATATCGACCATTTCCGTGACAACATTTACATTCGGCCGCTCCACATAGCCCTGGGCATTGGCATCGGGATTGCCCGGGTCGTAGACGAGGGGCCCCTGGGTGTCATCCGCCTCGATGCCCACTGCCCGGACGCCATTGCCGGGCCGGTCCTTCGACACCATATTCTGGAGCATGTTATCAAACAGTCCCTGGCTCTTTGCCTCCCGGGGCTCGAATACCACGTAGCGGCGATGGTACGCCCCACCCTCCCGGGTGCGGGTCGTGTTGGCATTGGCAATATTATTTGAAATGACATCCATGCGAAGGCGCTCCGCCGTAAGGCCCGAGGCGGCCGCATCGATTCCTAGGAACATGCTCATGGATTACTCCTTACTCCCTTTTGTGGGAACTTCCAATTAGCTCTGGCCGCTGGTGAGGACATTCTTCATCTTCGTCACGTAGCCGCCCAGCTCCGTCGCCATCGTATTGTACCAAAGCTGGTTCTTCGCGAGACCCGCCATCTCGATGTCCACATCCACGTTGTTGTCATCGACACGCATGGTGGTGGTGTCGTCCTCCTCTATGGCAGGCGACGCCTTCCCAAAGGGCTTGAAGGGAAGATGCTTGTCATGGGTCCTGACCATCTTCAGGAGCGACCCATCGTCATCCATACCCAGCTCCTTCGCCAGGAGATCCTCGAACCGGACGGTGCTGCGCTTGAAGTTCGGCGTGTTCACATTAGCGATGTTATTCGATATGACCTCCTGCCGGAGAGAGGCGGCATGAAGCCCCCGCGCCATGTATTCCATGGTGGGCGAGTTCATCATCTGCTCGAGCATATTTATCCCATACCTTTCCAGGCCTTACCTTGCATTCTGTCTATCCGAAGGGACGGGCATCAAGAGCCCATTCCATGACTAATGTATTTATTTCTACATAAACGATAGAATTCCTTTCCATCTTACCATGTTTTTTCCCTTTTTAGAAGTTGGTAGAGTTAATTTCCTCCAAAATTTTTTGGATTCCCTTTTTCTATGAAAATTTCATACCCAGACTTCGCACC
>CAMCBT010000045.1 GCA_945873115.1 uncultured Mitsuokella sp. | reverse complement strand
GAGGCGGATGCCGTCTGCGAGCTCTGTCTTATACCTCCAGCCGAGTTTGGCCGCCTTTGAGACATCGAGAAGCTTGCGGGGGGTGCCGTTTGGTTTGCTTGTATCCCACTCGATGCAACCCTCGTAGCCCACGATGTGCGCCACGAGCTCTGATAGCTCCTTGATAGTGATTTCCTTGCCCGTGCCGGCATTGACTGTCTCCTCGCCGCTGTACTCGTTCATAAGGAAGACGCAGAGATTCGCCAGATCATCCACATAGAGGAATTCTCGGAGGGGCGAGCCGTCTCCCCAGCAGGTCACGCTCTCCGCCCCCGCCTCCTTCGCCTCGTGGAAGCGGCGAATGAGGGCCGGCAGCACGTGGCTGTGCTCCGGGTGGTAGTTGTCATTCGGCCCGTAGAGATTCGTGGGCATGACGGAGATATAGTCCGCCCCGTACTGCCGGTTCAGGTACGAGCAGTATTTGAGCCCCGATATCTTCGCCAGGGCGTACGCCTCATTCGTCTGCTCAAGAGCCGAGGTCAGCAGGCAGTCCTCCTTCATGGGCTGGGGAGCCAGGCGCGGGTAGATGCAGGACGACCCGAGAAACTCCAGCTTCTTGCAGCCGTTTTGATAGGCCGCCTGGATGACATTCATCTCCAGCATCATGTTCTGGTAGAGAAAGTCCGCCGGAGCCTCCGCATTCGCCACGATGCCGCCGACCTTCGCCGCCGCCAGGAACACATACTCCGGCTTCTCCGCCGCAAAGAACGCCTCCACCGCCTCCTGTCGCGTAAGGTCCAGCTCCCCGTGGGTGCGTGTGATGATATTCGTATATCCCTGCCGCTCAAGCTCCCGGCAGATGGCCGACCCTACCATGCCGCGATGGCCCGCCACATAAATCTTTGCTGTCTTTTCCATGCAACTCATCCCCTATTCCCGTCAGGCAAATGCCTGACAGGCTCTGCTTCCTGCAATGGAAGCCTTGTAGAATCCTCTGAACGTACCCCCGCCTACAGAAGCGGGAGCTTCCTGCTTAAAGCTTTGCAAGGACCGCTTCAAAGGACGCTCCCCACGCCGTCCAGTTCATTTCTGCTTCATATTTCTCCCGCGCCGCCTTGGCATATCGCTCCAAGTCGCCTGCCTCCAGCATGGCGAGAATCGCCCGGGCGAAATCCTCTCCAGTCGCTCCCAGCTCCAGGCAGCGGCCCGTGACACCGTCCGATACATAGCTCTCCACGCCGCCCGTCCGATGGGTAAAGACGGGCATGCCGTACTCCGCTGCCTCCGCAAACACGATGGCTGAGCATTCTGCCTTCGTCGGTAACAGGAAGATATCGCTCGCCTGATAGTACGCAATCATCCTGTCATACTCAGCCGGCACGTTCTTATTGAGCCGCCCCGCAAAGTGGACAGCATCCGAAAAGGTTCGCCCCGCAGGCTTTGAAAAACCGACGATAGTCAGATCGAACCGCAGCGCACTCTGCATCGAATTGAGCGCAAGGACGGCATCGATTGCGATATCGATGCCCTTGCGCTCCCAATCCACACCCACAAGGAGCAGCTTGATTTCGTTCTTTTTCGTTGCGAAGTCTTTCCCCCGGTACTCGTCTCGGAGATTCGCCCCGAAGGGGATGACGAAAATCTTCTCCTCCGGCGTATGGTAGAAGCGCATCGCATCCCGCTTCGCCCATTCGCTCGACAGGATAACCGCATCCGCCCGCTCCAGCGTCTTCGCCTCAGCAGAGTCCAGATATGCCTCCATCTTCGGATCCATGCCTGACCAATAGTAATCTATCATGGAGCGGAAGACTGCATCGGAAAGATAAATAAGCTTCTTATCCCCGGGGACACCTAAAGCGAGCAAATCGCTCTGCCCCGGAGAGAACAAGATATCCCCCCCCCCGGATAGGATGCGGTTCAGTTGATAGGCCGCATAGCGTCGGCAGAAAAAGCCATGATTTCGCAGCCGCCCTCCCGACAGCAGGAAATCCACACCTCGTGCCAGCTTCTCCAGAAAATCATGCGGGATGATGAGCGGTTCAACCTCATGATTGGAAGCCACTGCCTCCGCCAAAGCAGCGACCGTCCCGCTCCAGTTGCTCCTGTCCCGGAGGTCCTGCCGCGCGATAAAGCCAATCTTTTGTTTTTCAAAGCTCTGCATTTAACTCTCCTAACTCTCCAGCTCCCACTTTACCTTGTCCTCCACGGAGATATCCTCCCCAAGCTGCACCTCGATGAGCACCATGCGCTCTGCGGCTTTTATGGTGTGGCGCGTGCCGATGGGAATCTCGATGATATCGCCGGCCCGGACCTGCCGCTCCTTGCCGTCGAGGCGCACGGTGCCGCTGCCGCTGACGATATTCCATGTTTCCCGACGCCGCTCGTGGCTGTGGTAGTTCATCCCATGGCCCGCGTTCAGCGTCACCTTGATGGTCAGGCTCTCTTCCTCCACGTCGATGATGCGAAAGCTTCCCCAGGATTTTTCCGCGAACATGATGGGCTGGTGGATGCGCTCCACATAAGGCTTCATATGGCTCGAGGCAGACTTGTCCGCCACGAGGATGCCCTCGGGGCTCGCCGCTACGACGAGATCCCTTGCCCCCAGAACGAGGATCGGGAGATCCATCTCGTTCACCACATGGGTATTCGTGCTGGCCCCGTCCAGCATCACATTCCCCAGGGCCGGATCCTCCATGATCTCCGTCAGCGTGTTCCACGTGCCAAGATCCTTCCAGATGCCCCCATACCGCAGGACGCCGATGCTCCTCTCCTGCTCCGCCACCGCATAGTCAAAGCTGATCTTCGGCAGCTCCTCATAGCGGGCGAGAAGCTCCCCATGGCTCGCCGTCCCCAGAAGCTCCTTTGCCCGCTCCAGCACATAGCCCAGCCGGCAGGCGAATACGCCGCTATTCCAGAGGGCTCCCCGCTCGATGAGCCCCGCCGCCTCCGCTTCTATAGGCTTTTCGCGGAAGGACTCCACATCGCTGACCGCAGACGCATCGCGCGGCAGGATATAGCCGTACTTCGCGCTGGGATACGTGGGCTCTATCCCCATGAGCATGAGACTCGCCCGCCCCTCGGCGGCATGCTCTGCCAGCCGCCCCACAGCACGGAAATAGTCCACCTCCACGTAAGGATCCACCGGGCAGATCACCACCGGTTCCTCCAAGGGGACTCCCTTTTCATCATGGAGATAGGCACTCGCAAGCGCGATGGCCGGGAACGTATCCCGCCGGCAGGGCTCCACCGAAAGGGATACTGCCTCCCCCAGCTGGTGACGCAAAGCCGAGACCTGGGAGCGAGACGTCGCGACGGTGACAGCCGCCTCCGGGAGTGCCCGCAGCACCTGGCCGCAGACCCGCTGGGTCATGGACTGGGGCTCCCCATCCCTATCCCGCAGGATGGGGATGAACTGCTTCGAGCGGATGTCATTGGAAAGCGGCCAAAGCCGCTTTCCCGATCCCCCTGACAAAAGTACAAGCTGCATGGTCTTCTCCTGCGCAGACTTTATTCCGCATGACGAGCCCGGTCCGCCTGCACCATCATCTTGACGAGCTTCGGGAAGGATACGCGACGCTTCCAGCCCAGCTCCCGCTCCGCCTTTTCGGCATTGCCCCAGAGGAGCTCCACCTCTGCCGGGCGGAAATAGCGCGGATCCACATCCACCAAGAGCTTGCCCGTCTTCTTGCAGTAGCCCTTCTCCTCGACACCCTCGCCGCGCCACTCGAGCTCCACTCCGGCTTCCCGGAAGGCCAGCGTCGCGAACTCCCGCACCGTGTGGGTCTCATTCGTCGCCAGCACATAGTCATCGGGCTTTTCCTGCTGGAGGATGCGCCACATGCCCTCCACATAATCCCCCGCAAAGCCCCAGTCCCGCTTCGCATCGAGATTGCCCAGGGAAAGCTTCTCCTGCTTGCCTGCAAGAATCTTCGCCACCGCCAGCGTAATCTTCCGCGTGACGAACGTCTCGCCCCTGCGAGGCGACTCATGGTTGAAGAGAATGCCATTCACCGCAAACATGTCATAGGACTCGCGGTAATTCTTCGTGATCCAGAAGCTGTAGAGCTTCGCCACCCCATAGGGCGACTTCGGGTAGAAGGGCGTCGCCTCGCTCTGCGGCGCCGTATCCGGCAGCCCGCCAAAGAGCTCCGACGTGGAGGCCTGATAGAACCGTGCCTTCGGCACTGCCTGACGAACAGCCTCCAGAAGCTTCAGTGTGCCGACTCCCGTCGCCTCCGCCGTATACTCCGGCACCTCGAAGGACACCGCCACATGGGACTGGGCCGCCAGATTGTACACCTCATCCGGCCGGATGGAATGCATAAGCATCTGGAGTCCCGACGAATCCGTCAAATCCCCATAGTGCAGAAAGAGCCTCTCTTTATACCGCGCATCCCCCAGAAGATGGTCAATGCGCCCCGTGCAGGGCGTACTATGTCGCCGCTCAAGCCCATGCACCTCATAGCCCTTCTCCAAAAGAAGCTCCGTCAGATAGGATCCGTCCTGTCCCGTGATCCCTGTAATCAACGCCTTCCTCATTCGTAATAGCCTCCATTTCTCACATTTAAAAATTATCGTAAATTGCAATCTCCGGCTGTAGCTTCAAAATTCCCCTCATGCCCCCCTACGACTTCCAAGATCGTATCGTGTATACAGAATAGACAGACATCATGCAGGCAAATAGGAAGATGGACATGGCCATTGCGATTCCCATTCCGGCAGCCGACCCTATCAGCTTCATAAAATACCAGCCTGAACATACAACGCAAGCCGAAATCACAATGGAACAGTACATTTGAACGCGAATTTGTCCGATTCCATTCAAAAAGTAGTTGAGGCTTGCCAGCCAGTATAAGAATACCACGTATAAAGCCAACGATTCTGGTATCCCTGCAGGAATTTCCATATCAACATGAAGCCATAAGCGTATCACGAGCCCCAGGTTTGCATAGATAAGGGCAGCTACAACAGAAACCGGGAGGATGCACAGAAGTATTTTCTTCAAGATACGCTTGATCCATGGATAATCCCGCTTTACATAGGCATCTGTATAGGCTGACCAAAGAGGGGTCAGGGCAACAGAAGCTCCCAGCGTGATGATGCTAAATATTTTAAAGACGACATCGTAAGACCGAACGTGTTCCGGGCCCAGACATTGCGTTATCAAAATATTGGAGAAGGAATAAATGAATATATTTGCAATCTGCAATACAAAAAACTGCAGACCAAGAGACGTTATGTCTTTAAGCCTTCGTGTATCAAACCATCGGAATCGCGGCAACAAATCCTTGTGTGTGAGAAAGAAATATACCAGAAATGCTCCCCGCGAAACAATAGCCGAAAAGCCAAAGAGGAATACCCACCAAATAATTCCTCGAAAGGGTGTCATTGTCAAACAGTAGGCACCCGTTACCATCAAGACACTATGGACAATGGATACAAGCCCTGGTATGGCAGCCTTTTGATATGCATAATATATTTCATTGACAACAGATAGCACAAACATCGCAACGATAAAAAATCCAGCAAAGAAGACAGTCATCGTCAAGGTGTGTTCGTCGATTTCCTGTGTATTGAAGACATCTTGCATTTGAATCACAAAAACAGCTGCACTTCCTGCCAGCAAAAGGATAATACCAACCCCTGCCATCGAAATCAGCCCTGTTGTCATATAGACACGGATTTTATCCTGATGGCACTGGCTCACCGCCTCCGTCAGTCGGTTCTTAAGCCCCAAGCCAATCCCAAAATCCAATAAGCTGATCCAGCTCATAATAGTGAACAAGGTCACCCAGACACCGTATTCGACCTGATTCAGGTAATGAACCATCAACGGATAGAGTAGGAAGGATAAGCCAACACCTAAGCATTTCAGAAGGATAGACCACAGGATATTTTTGCGGAGTAAATCGGATCTTGCATTCGCCATAATTCACCTGTCCGTTTTTCAAGGTCAGTTTTTTAATGCTAATGGGTATTTATCAGCTGATATACCGTTCATTTCCGTTTCTCCCTTGCTCATTTCCGACATTCAGAAACCTTAATGGACAGCTCGACCGGTACCTGCTATGTTCTCACAGTAATAGCCGTAAAATGTAAGCCCTCCCTTCTCGTCTGCCTGTTGTTTGTACACACCTCGCCAGGGAAGATAAAAGAAGGAAGTGGTTTCAAATTTCCGAAGCACCTTCTCCCTGCCTGTCACAGCACAATTTGCTATTGCAGATAAATTCAACCATTCCTGGTGCTTATACGGCACAGCATCCAGCTGCTTTTGCATATCTGGATGCGTTTTCAGCATGAGATCCATAAGATAGTCGGTAACAAAGTAGGAAATCATTTCCTGTTCTCCTCTGTAGTAGGCATACAGACTTTCCCGCATCAAAAGGGCCATCTTGCTGTTTCTTTTGGCAAACCCAATAGCCCCAATAACCCAACGAGCTCTGGATACAATCCGTCGATTCGTCGGATCCTCTTTCAGACGGATTGTAAAAAAGCCATGCTCCAGCATCGCACGGAAATCAACAGGGTGTGCTACAAAAATAGAGGCATCCAGCCATATCCCACCATGCTCTGCCAACAGGGAATAGCGCAATAGATCAGAAAAATGGGTCAGGGTGATTTCCTTCCGCTCCATTTTCCGCAGGATATCCCCCGGCATCGTGACATATTCCCCGAGATTCCCGTTATCAATAGGCACGATGCGGCAGTTCCTGAGATTTGTCTGCATGCTGCGAAGATTCATCAGAACATTCGCGGGCGGATTATCCCAGCCCTGCGCCCAGTAGACCCATACGACGGACTCCCCCGGCTCCTCCTCTACTGCGGGGATATCCTTCGCTACATATCCATGATGCAAGAGATAACGCTCTGTCGCGCGATCCCGCGTGGCATATATGAGCTGGATTGGCCAGGATTTCTCGGGCAGAAAGCGAGAAAAGATGCATTGCGCCAGCAGGGAAAGCTCGAGCAGAAAGGAAAAATGATAGCACTTGTATAAGATCCATCGGACTTTACGAAGCATGGCTTATCGACAACTCCTACTTTTCCAGAAATAACGCTTTGCCATCCGGAGACGCAGTATCATATACTTCTTCAGGAAGTGCAGCTTATGGGTTTCCCCGAAATTCTTCTCGACGATCTCATAGTCGTCCTTCGCCGTCTGGATGGCCGTCCGAATGCCCTGGACACCGCCATCCCCGCCTCCCGACAGTCCTCCCATGCGCATATTCGTCAGAATCTCCGGGATATACTTGAATTTCTTCTTCGCCTTGTATGCCCTGCAGGTAAAATCGTAGTCTGCTGAGACAGCATACTTCAGATCAAAGCCGCCAACCTCCTCATAAACCGCTTTCTTCACGAAAGTAGCCGGCTCATTGAGGGGCATCTCGTATACGATTCGCTCCAAGGGACGATTCTGCACCACCCGAAGCTCTTTCTTTTGATAGGATACGAGGCGCATTGCTCCGCTGACAATGTCGAGAGAAGGATCCTCCTCGAAGCAGGCCTTGACGCGCTCCACGGTCTCCGGCTCGTAGTAGTCATCGCTATTGAGGAGTGCCACCACATCCCCCGAGGCCAGACGCACGCCCTTGTTCATCGCATCGTAAAGCCCTTTGTCCGGCTCGGAGACGATCCGGATGGAAAGCACCTCCTGATATTCCCGCACGATGGAAAGTGTCTCATCCTTTGACACGCCATCCACTATGATATACTCGAAATCCCGGTCCGTCTGGTGCACTAAGGACTCCAGCGTGTCCCGAATCGTTGCTGCACTGTTGTAGCATACAGTCACCACCGTCAGTTTCATCAATATCCTCCTTTCGAACTGCCGTCAAAACGTCAAGCTATGATATCCAAATGTCTGGCCAAAATAGTAGACAAAGGCAATCAGCACGACCAATGCCATAAGAACATATCGGGAAATCACTCTTTTCCCGCTGTGAATTCGATTCGTTACATCGAATAAAAATGCAATGGGAATAAAAAGGATCGAAGGTTGAAACAGACGTATCATAAATTGATAATTCATTACACTGCCAACAGATAAAAAAATCATGAGCCAGATAAAATTACGAAAAAGATGTGTCGATTCACGCCACGCAGCATCCGCTGTTTTAGTCGCATCATAGAGCAGATAGATGAGAAATGCAACCTGCAGAAAGAACCAATAATAGAGAGACGCAACCGGCTCGGCATAATTCGTCACATCCGCGTAAGCTTCCATCTTGCTTTGCATATCCTGAAAATACACATCTGCAAAACCAATCAGATAAGCAAAGATTGCATCTATATTGGTATACATCACTGCTGCCAGGACCGCGCAGCCCGCGAAAACAAAAACCATTCGTTTTCGCGTGACAAGGCGCATCAAAAGATACAATACAGAGCCCGGATGAAAGAGCGGGAGCAGGAGATAGAAAAGCTTTGCCTTAACAGAATGGTGGTAAAGATCGAAGTAAAGCAATCCCACAAAAATTGCGGTCGCTATCGTATAGCGAATATTGCCTATCACAACGGAATAGTTTGTTATCAGTACAAGAAGATACCCCGCTGCTGCAATTGTCTTGTTCGTGGCTTCTGAATCTCGCCCAATTCGAAGCAGGATCGCAAACGATACTCCATAAAATATGAGAGCGGAACATGCCGAAATCAAAGAATTCTGCGTAAACAAAGCGAAAAAGCTTACATACACTCTTGACAAAGGAGCACCCATATACGCTACATAATCGTCCCCTTGCAGGCGAAACATATCGATGTCGTTAAAGATGCGGAAAAGATCCGTATAAATTCCATATTCGTAATAGGCTCGAATGGGATCATAGCCGTATGCCAGCAAAGATAATACAAATGCAAAAGAGCCCAGATAATATTTGGCTCGGACGGGAGCAAAAAGCAGCAATCCATATATGATGAAAATTGCCAGCAAGGCTTCGTACATTTTTTCACCCTCTTCTACTACTTGTTCGTATCACAAATGTCTGTTACAAGCCCTGCATACTGCTCAGCCATTGCCCTAGCATGGAATTCCTTCGCTCGCAAGAGCCCGGCCTCCCGATAGCGGTCCTGCAGCTCCTTGCTTTGGAGCATCTCCACGAGGGCCTCAAACATTGCCAGCTCTTCCGCTGTCAAATCGGCCTCGCTCGTCTTCGGTTCCTGCGGGAAAGGCTTCGTGAGGACTCCATATCGTCCCTGATAACGAGTCTTTACCGACTGGACCGCGTCCTGCTCCTCCTCATCAAGCAGCAGCTCCCTTGGCCCGGACATGCAATCTGTCGACACGATGGGGCAGCCCACCATGATTGCTTCGACGAGCACATTGGGAAAGCCTTCAAAAATGGAGGAAAGTGCAAATACCGTAGCACGCTTCATGTATTGATAGGGATTCTTCTTTACCCCGAGGAGCTTGACATGTGCCGAGAGCTTCCGTTCCTGAATCAGCTGCTCATAGTAATCCTGATACATGCCCCCTCCCAAAAGAAGGAGCTTTGCGTCCGGGACGACCTCCAGCAACTTTGGCATGAGTCGTATCAAATGCCACTGGCCCTTTTGCCGGGAAAGTGCCCCCACATTGATTATGACAGGATGCGCAAAGAGCTCCTGCTCCTCCGGCGGCAATGGTTCCATTCCCTTTTTCTGAATCGTATCCCCATCGACACCATTGTAGATGACATGCAGCTTCTCCGGCAAGATTCCATAGGTCTCTACAAGATCCTCGCCAATTACGCGCGATACAGGGACAACCGCCGCTGCGTGATTGTATGTCCGGCGTATGAGAAAATCATACAGCTGGTTCACCTTTTTTTTGACAAATCCGGCGGCTATATGATTTTCAATGGACTTGACATTATGCTCTGTGGCAATCACCCGGATTCCAGAGGATGTCAGGATGCTGATGATATTTGCCGTCATGCCGAACCCGATGAGGATGTCAAACCGCTCTTTCCTGCACAGGCGATACATTTTCCATAGGCGCTTCAGGAATATGATTCCCTTCTCGGAAAAGCTTCCTCCCTCTTTTTCCAGAGCGATTACCTTCCCCTGCACCTTGAAATTTACAGGCTTGTCCTTCAGCAATATAATCGTTTGCTCAAATTCATCCTCCGGAAGATATGTGGAAATGCCTTCCAATACCCGTGGCATGCCTCCCGTATATAAGTCCGGGAGGACAAACGCTACTCTTTTCAAACATTTCCACCCTTTCAAAAATTCTTTTCAGGATGTATGTCACCCACTACCGCGCCAGCTTTAAATATACGTCCCGATAGTCTTGCAGGGCGTTGTCCCAGGAAAAGCGCTTTACAACGGAGGACAGGTAGGAAGAAAGCTCCTCTGAAGGTTTTGGCGGCACATATTGTGCAAGCTTCTTCTTATCATAGAGAAACTCCGGCCGCACAAAGATTTCGGGGAAGCTCCCGCTATTTGGCAGGATAGGGATGCATCCGCAGGACGCAGCCTCCAATGCCGCAAGTCCAAAGCCCTCCATCTCACAGCCGGAGATAAAATAGGAGGCGCAGGAGTACCACTCGCGCATTTCATCGAAGGGAACCGATTTCAAGAAAAGGACGTCCGAATCCAGATTTTGCTCATGCACCCTCTGAACGGTCTCATCCCAGAGGACTCCATCCCCGATAAAAATCAAATAGGCATTTGGATGCATCGTCTTCAGATTCGAAAATACCGAAACGACATCAAACGGTTGTTTGATCGGAATCATTCTCCCGACGGAGATAAAGACTTCCTTGCTCTCCAGCTGATACTTCCTCCGCAGGGAGTCACATAGAGCGCGATGCATTTTCCCCGCGTTAATCCCATTGTAAATCACATCTGCATCCACCCCGAAATCCCGCTTCAATTCCATCTTGCTGAACCGGCTAATCGTATAGATGCCGGCAGCGCGTCGTACAACGAATTTCATCAGGAACAGACCAAAGGCGGCAAGAAATGACTTGAAGCAGCCTTCCCCCCGTTCCAGATCAGGATGCGGCGAGCCATGAATCGTATAGATATATCTTGCCCCGAAGAAGCTTGCAAAATACGCTGCAATGCCAAGATTGGCACCGTTAATGTGAATGATATCATACTTTCCCGAGGCAAATTCCCAAAATGTCTTCATGAGAAAAAAGATTGCCCGGATAGCCACAAGGAGCTTCGGCTTCTCTGACCAACGCGGCTTGGACAGAAGCGTCCATTCGATATCCTCATCTTTTGAAAAATACGCTTGATACGCCTGGTTGATATTCGCCAGATGCGGGTCGAATGCTACACGAATTTTTCTCATGCCGGAAATTCCCTTTCTGATGCATTCATTTTTTCATGGCTTTTTCATACTTTTTTCTTGCCTGGAATCGCATCATTGCGAGCACTGCAGATATCCCGTTCCGCTTGTACACTCTTGCATACCGCATGATCCGTTTCGAAATTGCCCAGGACAGGGCAGCCCCGGCATGTCGCAGTTTTCGATAAAATTGGAGGCACACCAGATATCGGAACCAAAGGGCGCTGTGTGCAGAAATCAGGACAACATCATATACTGCTGGATTTGATACAAGACTCGCTTTTACAATAACATCCGATTCATCCTTCAGATACAGGATGTTTTCTCGGATTTGCGCATTTCCAGAGCATATTTCCCAGCATATTCCATCATCTGTCCCCAGCCTATAGATCTCAAGAGGGATTCTACGCTCCGAAATCCTCCGATTGTATTGGTATACAAAATTATCACGAACGAGAATCTTGATAAAAAGGGGGAACCCTCCGACCTGCTTCTCTGACGCAAACACCTCAATCGCTGCCAGTCCGCTCCCCGCTGGAGCCTTTGTGATTTTTATGCAGCAAGACCTTGCATATATCGTTTCCGGCAAAGAAAGCAATGTAGCTCTTCCATGGGTTCGCAACGGCCCACAGACATGCTTCGTTCCTGTATCAAATGACACAACAAGCTGCTCAATCGGTCTGCCCCCCCCATAAATGCATATTTGTTTTACAGGCGTGCAACGCTTCCATAGAAGTGTCACAGCTTTTTCTGGATCGTCATCATCCGGAACCCAGACAAGCTCCTCTGGAAGCTCTTGCACCGAATCCAGATTGGCCATACGGTACAGCTGGAAGCCATTCAAAAAAGAAGCATCCCCTGAGCTTGCCAGTACCGTTGCCTCGTAGGAAAGGCTATCTGTCCTGCGCGCAAAGAAAACCTCGTCACTATTCAAGATCCGGTCAGCCCGCAGCTCCATCCGCTGGGATCTGTGACAGCGCATCGCCTGAAACAGTTGCGTTTTTTCAATGGTATCAACTGCCCCGACCCGATTTCCAAGTGCACAAGGTATGCGTCGCCTGCTGCTCCACTCATAGCAGAAACAATCAATCAATGCCCCGCCTGGCTGCCTCCGGTCAGGACACTTCGTCTCCAGGATATTTTCGGCATAATAGTCCGGCTGTGCATTGTAAGCAGTCGAGTAAGCAAATCGCTTCCAAAGCAACGGTCGTTTTTTCATCGGAAACTGCCGGAACATGTCGGAAAGGACTTCGTCCAAAAGGAAAGAGCAGGCACGATGGTCGGAATGGATATCGAGATCCGTCCCGACCATCAGGTCTGGAGAAATATCAAGAATCAATGTGCGCAGATCCCGCACCATGGAATCGTGCGTATACTTGCTGTGCTCTCCGAAGCGCGTATAAGCAAAATCGCGAAAGCCCGCTCCTCCGTAGGTCTCATCCCGACCATCCGATGTCACCAATGCCTTGCCTCGCTGCGTGTACACATGACCGAATCGCGATCCGTTCGGCGAATCCGGATATCCCATGAAAAAAATGTATTCCCGAGGAACTCCCAGAACATCTAAGGATTGTGCCGCTTCCTCCATGCGTGTTTCCGCTGGTAGCTCATAGTCTCCATTTGTCAGGAATACAACATAGACTGAGACATCCATGCCGCGCAGAAGCGGAATAAGATTTCCCGCAATGTTGATTTCGTCATCTTCATGAGGAACAAAGATGAGTGCGCGTTTTCCCAACAGTTTTTCATGATAAATGGAGTTATCAGGGGCAAGCATCTCACCCACGAGGTTCACTCTTTCCAGCAAAATAATACTTGAAAACTTATATCTGGGAGAAACGCGAGAAGAAGCGTTGCGATTTTGATCTTGATACTGCAATATGGCGTACGCAATAGAGAATATATATGTTTTTTCAACATTGCCTTATATTCTTTCCGCTGTATCTCGTAGTCCTGGCTTTTGCTGCGATACATAGACAGCAGACAGGAAGCCATTTCCTTGCAATATCGCATCTCGACCAGCTGTCGCAGCTCAGGATTTTTTTCATTTTGATAGAGCTTGCGGAATACGTTGACTCCCGTGATCCTCTTCTCTGGGGAAATACTCTGCGTCGCACTTCCCTGTCGCAGGCAATAATGATAGCCCACCGACGGATAGTAGGCGACAGTAGTCGAGGAGCTCAGTACACGCCATTGGAAATCAAGGTCCTCTGCCATAGCATAGGAGGTATCAAAAAAAATCCCCTTCAGGGAGTCGCTTCGATACAATCTCCCCGCTACGCCCCACCCCCCAAGGGTGCGCTTCATAAGATTCTGCTTCGCCTCTATGCCGGACATCACAAAAGGACCTAGCTGCGTATCCGGTATGGACCTTTGCCTGGCACCTTTCTCGAGCGTGGCGCCTTGAAAAACCACATCTGCTTTTATGCGCTCCGCATAAAGCAAAGCATCGGCAAACGTCTCAGGCGATATCCAATCATCGCTATCCACAAAGGTCACATACGCGCCTGTCGCCTCCAGAAGAGCCGCATTGCGAGCAGAGCTGACTCCTCCATTTTCCTTATGAATGACACGTATCCGATTGTCCTTTCTTGTGAAGTCATCGCAATGAGCGGCCAAGACTTCCCCTGCCCCATCATCCACTAGGATGATCTCGATATTCTGATAATCCTGCCTGCAGATACTCTCGACGCATCGTGACACCTCCTCGCATGACACTCCGTAGACTGGTACTATCACACTGAGCTTTGGAGCGTTTTTATGCACCATATTCTCTTGCGCCTCGAATCGCCTTTCTCGTATAGATAAAAATAACCGCAAGCATCGAGAGGAAGTAGTAGAAGAACCCATATATGACCATCAGGTCTACGGCATGAAGCAAGGTGCAGACGAGAATAGCAGGCGGCAGGATTCCGCCAATGCCAAGCTCATTTTCCAAGCGAACGCGAATATCTGAAACATGCGCATTATCCTCTCGGACATCGTATTCCACTTTGAGGACGCCCGCATCTGCCAGTTCTCGCTCCGTCGCCTTGTACTTATGATAGATAAGACGCATCATCGTATCAGAGGAGGAACCCACCGCCCCCATGACAATTATCCACACACTACCCGCTGGTACAAGAAGTCCACCGCTTTCGTAAACAGATATGCCCATGGCTGTTATCAAAAAACCCACAAACATATAGCTGCTCATACTATCTGCGTAGGTGCCGAAGGGCTGTTTCTTGACACTTCTTGCAAGGTTTCCGTCTGTACAATCCATAATCAGCCAGACACTCACAAGAAATGCTCCAGCAATGTGAGCTGCTTGTGATGGAACAGCAAACAACAAGCAAGACATTACAGCTACAATAGCCGACAGATATGAGACTGTATTCGCACTGATTCCCAGATTTGCAGCAATACTCGCTGTAAAAAAGGAAGCAGGGCGATAAAACACCTTGCTCAAAACAGGATCCTTCTGTCGCTTCCATTCGGGAAGATTATCTCGAAAATATTTAGCAGTATATTGCATTTTTACACCTTCCGATTAAGCTCTTGTTTGATTTTTGTCGTGCTTATTTCTGGTGTACGTGGAAGGTATACCACCTCACAGCCTTCTTTCTTTAGGAAATCAAATTTCCCCTGCCAGTCATCCCCAATCACAAATGTATCAATATGATATTCATGTACATCCGTGCGTTTTTGCTCCCAGCTTTCCTCCGGGATAACGAAATCCACATAGCGTATCGCCTCTAATAGCATCTTCCGACGTTCATATGAAAAATAGCATTTCTTTTGCTTCTCATTCCAATTGAATTCATCCGTGGATAATGCCACAATCAGATAGTCTCCATACGACTTCGCACGCTGCAATAGACTGATGTGACCATAATGCAACAAATCAAACGTCCCATAGGTTATAACACGCCTCATACCAACTCCACCTCTCCCCATACAATCAACGTATGCATTCGCAGATGCTCTATGAGTTATAATAGTCCAAAGAAATTTTCCTCATAAACTCATGCGGTTCCTATGCGCATATACCAATCTGCCAGAACAGCAGCTTGCTTCTCGATGTCAAAGCCGGCATCCTGCAAATCCTGCAAGGCATTCCCATTCCTCTGTCCACGCGCCTGCAGGATTCGCTCTGCCCATTCCTGCGGACTATCTTCGAGACTGAGGAATGTGGCGAAAGGGCTCAGCCTGCTTTCCGGAGTGACTTTGTCCGAGAAGAAGCAAGGGAGGCCATTTGCCTGGGCCTCCACGGAAACGACGGGGAGCCCTTCGAACCAGGAAGGCAGGACGAAGGCATCCATCGAGCTATAGAGGGATTTCACATCGTCCCGCAGGCCGAGGAAGTGTACCTTGTCCCGGAGTCCATAGGAATCCGCGCATTCCTCAATCGCCGCCCGGAGCTCGCCATCCCCTATCAGGAGAAGCGCAGAATCGGCATGCTGGCGAACGATCTCGCGAAACACCTTGAGCAGGAAGGGATGGTTTTTTTGGTAAGCAAACCGGCCCACATGACCGACCACAAAGGTCTCGTTCGAAAGACCAAGATCCTTGCGATATTTCTCCCGAAGCTTTTCCGAATAGGCATACTCTCTGAGATCTACCGCATTCGCGACAATCGTCACATTCCCTTGCTCCAGCTTGCTTTCTCCATACATCCATGCTCCCGCAAGCCGGGAGCATGCCGCATAATGATTGGCAAACAGAGGGGCAAAGGGCCGCAAGACCATCTTCATGACATAGCGAAGCCCCTCGCTACGGACTGCTGTAGAGTGATTGTGCAGGATCCGGCACCGCGCCCCTGCCAGCCAGGCAGGAAAGAGTGAGAAAAACGACAAGGTGTTCATGTTCGTATGAACAATGTCATAATGGTTCTTCCGAACGATTTTATAAATCTGCCCCATGTAGCGAAAAATGTTTTTCTTATAGGGCTCGACGTGATAGACCTTACCGCCAAGGAATCTGATTTCCTCGTCCAGATAGGTCTTTTCATAGCCGTCCACGACGAAATCAAATTGCACCTTGCTCCGATCGATATGGCGATAATTGTTCATGATGACAGCCTCGACGCCGCCACCACAGACGATGCCGATTACCTGTAAGACACGGATGCTTTCCGTAGCAATCGCACCTCCTTGCCCTTTTATGCTTCTCTCTTGTATGCCACGAGGCCGTAGCCCAGGGTCAGGAGCACGCCTATGGCGAAGCCTATGGCTGTGATGCGCTTTTTGCGGGGGGCTGCGGGAGCGTCTTCGTCGGGGAGGTTCGCCTCGTCGATGACCTGGATGTCCATGGACTCCATGGCCTCCTGGATGCGCTTACTCTCCCGCTGGTCCACAAGTGTTGTGTAGACGGTATTCTTGATTTTGGAGTCACTCTTTAGCTGCATGTACTTCATGATCGCATCGGGGAGATCTCCCATCTTTGCCTCTTGCTTTGCTTTCTCCGACTCAAAGGCGCTCTTTGCGGCCTGGGCTACAGCACGCTTCGCGCTGGCCTGGGCCTGCTGGGTCATGAGAGCTGCCTGGGAGGTATTGAGGCTTGCGGCCTTGCTGCCGACGATGGCTCCCACCTCATTTGAGAGGCTCCGCTGGAGCTGTGCCAGGGACTGCTTCGCGATGATGACATCCGGGTGCTTGTCCGTGTACTGCCGCTGGAGGCCGACGAGCTCCACTTCCTTTTCCACAATCTGGCTGCGGATGGACTGGACGGTAGGATTGTCGTTGATACTATATGCCATTGCGCCTGCGGCCTGCTCTCCGAGCTTTGCATTGACGGCGGAAAGCTCCGCGTCGGCGGACTGGTAGTCGGCCTGCTGATCAGAGATAGCCTTATCATAGAGGCCCAGCTGCTCGACTGCGGCCTTGACCTGGTCGTCAGGGCTGTAGATCTTGTGCTCGCTGCTGTAGTTTGCAAGGGCCGCATCCGCTTCCTCGCTGTCCTTTTTCGCCGCCTGGATGCGGTCATCAAGGAAGGTGACGAGGAGGCTCTGGGTCTGCTGGTTCATGTCCGTCTGCATGGCGAGGAAGTTGTCCACGACGCCCTTGGCGATAGTCTGAGCCTCCTCCGGTGTGCGGCCTTTGGCTGTGATGGAGATGAGGTTCGTCTGCTTCGTGTTCTTGATATCGAGATTTGACTTGGCAAAGTCCTCCGCTGCAGGTTTTTTCTTTTCGTCTTCCCATTCCAGTGAGTCGATGATGGGGTCGAGCACCCGGCGGGATTTCATGAGCTCGATGTAATTCATGGGGGAGGCGGAGCTCTTGCTGCCGCCCAGGAGGTCGATGCCTAGCGAGGTGGCGAGGGCTGATGCATTCCCCATAGCTCCACCACCGCTGACGCTGCGCATCTGGACGAGGGTGGTCGAAGCGTACTGCTTCGGCAGGAGGTTCGCCACGATAAAGGCGAGAATCGTGCAGACCGCCACGATCCCGCCCGCGATGGCCTTGCGCCTCCATAAAATGCTCCAAAGTCGACCGAGGTCGATGCTTTCTTCACGCTGCTCCAAGTCAGTTCCTCCTTCATTTCATCATTGTATTTGTCATTTAGTAGGCGCCCTTGCTGGAGAATACGGCTTTTACGGTTTTGAAAAGGTACATGAGGTCGATCCAGACGGACCAGTTGCGGACGTACCAGGTGTCCATGG
>CAMCBT010000044.1 GCA_945873115.1 uncultured Mitsuokella sp. | reverse complement strand
GAATAAGGAATTTTTCTAAGACATATACACTTTTGTCTATGTTTTTAGTAGCAGGTATTTGTTTGCGACAGAAGCTGAATTTCCTGCTCCACCCATTTCTTGTTTTCCTGCGCTGGGAATCCAGCAGCGGAATCCTGCTGCTCCTGTGCGCGGCCTCTGCCCTCATTCTCGCCAACAGTCCGATGGCATCGACGTACGAGCATTGGCTGCATTTCCCCGTGACAATCACGGTGGGGGACTTTTCCCTGCGGCTGGGTCTCCTGCACTGGATCAACGATGGCCTCATGGCCGTGTTCTTCTTTGCCATCGGGCTGGAGGTCAAGCGCGAGTTCCTCTGCGGCGAGCTCAAATCCCTATCGGCAAGCCTCCTTCCCATCACAGCGGCGATTTGCGGCATCGTCTGTCCCGCGCTTCTTTACTATGCCATCAATGCCGGCACTCCAACGGCTGGCGGCTGGGGCATCCCTATGGCGACGGATATTGCTTTTGCGCTGGGCACGATGACCCTCTCTGCGCGCTCCGCACCGATGGGACTTGTCGTGTTCCTGACAGCGCTTGCCATCGTGGATGACCTGGGCGCCATCCTCGTCATCGCCCTCTTCTACACCTCGGAGCTGTCCATCAGCTTCCTGCTGTTTGGGCTCCTTGCTATTCTCTGCGCCTATCTGTGCAATCGTCTTTCCATCCGCTACATCGGTTTCTATCTGCTTTTCGGCAGCGCAGCGTGGATAGCCTTCTTCCAGGCGGGCATACATCCGACGATTGCAGGTGTCCTGCTCGGCTTCACGATACCGATAAATGCAGCAGAACCGCGGGAGTCCATGCTTCATTCCCTGGAGCATCAGCTGGAGCCCTGGTCGGCCTTTTTCATCATGCCGCTCTTTGCCTTCTTCAATGCAGGCGTCACCCTCTCCCTTGACACCTTCTCGCTGGCCTCGCCGATTTTCCTTGGCATCCTCGTCGGTCTCTGCCTCGGCAAGCCCCTGGGCATCGCAGGCTCTGTCCTTGCCCTCCACAAGGGCTTTTCCATGCCGCTTCCGGGCAATGCGCAAAAGGGAGAGCTCCTGGCGACGGGCATGGTCGGCGGCATCGGCTTCACCATGTCCATCTTCATCGCCTCCCTCGCCTTTGAAGATCCTCTCCTGCTGGCCCAGGCCAAGGTCAGCATCCTGCTGGCCTCTGTCCTATCCGGTCTTCTCGGAGCCGCTGCCTTCAAGCTGCTGGGACGCAGATAAGATGGGGGACCATCGCCCTTTGAAGTGAAAGGGCTGTTTCCATACGTTTGCTTCTATTGCTCTCGAAATTGCAAAAGAGCCCTGCCTAACGCGCAGGGCTCTTTCAGGTTCGTGCATGAGCCGGCTGTTCATTCAACCGTTTTATTTTGACCGGAGCTGGACCCGGATGTCGTAGAAGGTGCTGCCGGCGGCCTCGTCGGTCAGGCGTTGGGAGGAGAGCACGTTGATGGAGTGGTCTCTCTGGATGCGCTCCCGCCACCAGACCCCCTCAGTGACGAGGCGGCCGGGGGCGGTGCGGTCGGTGAGGCGGGCGGTGAAGGCAGCCTCGCCCCGCTCATTGGAGCAGGTGACAGTCTGGCCCTCCTGAATGTGGAGTCTTTCCGCATCCTCCGGATGGATCCAGAGCTCCATGACGTGGCCGCGGGTGAGCTCGTCCCGCTCGTTGAATGAGGAGTCGAGGATGCGCATGTCCGGTGCATTGACGAGGGCAAAGTCCCCCGCATCCTCGGGAAGGGGCATATAGTCCGGCAGGGCAGGCCTTAGGGCGTCGTTATGGATTTCGATTTTCCCGGACTTCGTGGCAAAGGTGCGGTTATAGTTCTCGGGGAGGGGGAGGGGCGCAGGCCGGCCGCTTCGGAGGAGCTCGAGGTCGATTCCGGGCCAGCGCTTTTCCGTGGAGGCGATGAGCTTTTCGGCGAGCTCCCGAGCGGACTGGTCGTAGAAAGCATCGTCTATGTCCATGGCTTTGGCCAGACGGCAGGCCAGCTCCCAGTTGGAGAGGCTTTCCCCCACGGGCAGGATACACTTCCAGCCGCATTGGAGGGTGTAGTTGCCGTAGGAGTAGTAGGCATCATCGTGCTCGAGAGAGGTCGTGGCAGGCAGGAGAATATCCGCGTAGCGGGCCGTGTCCGTCAGGAAGCGTTCGTGGACGACGGTGAAGAGATCGTCGCGAGCGAGCCCCTCGATCACCTTGTTTTGGTCCGGTGCCGTGCAGGCGGGGTTCGAGGAGTAGACGAAGAGGCTCTTGATACTGCTGTCCCGCGTCAGGGCCTCGCCAATCTGGCACATGTTCACGTGGCGCACGCCCGGCCGCCTCCAGTCGGGGCGGTGGACGATGTCCTCGTCGTAGGCCCTGCTGGCGCTGGCAGAGGTGAGAAGCCCGCCGCCCCTTTTTCCCCAGGCTCCGACGAAGGCCGGGAGGCAGGTGATGAGGCGGCTTGTCATAGCGCCGTTGCGGTAGCGGGACTGGCCGCTGCCCAGGCGGATAAAGGGGGACTGGGCCCTGCCATAGGCGAGGGCCAGACTGCGAAGCGTCTCCTCCGGCACCCCTGTCATGCGGCTGACGACCTCCGGCGGGTATTTGGGAAGGACGCTTTTTCGCAGCTCCTCGAAGCCTAGAACGTATTTTTGCAGGAAGCCCTCGTCCGAGAGGCCCTCCTTGTCCAGGATATGGAGGATTCCGAGGGCGAGTGCCCCGTCCGTCCCCGGCCGGATGGAGACGAAATGATCTGCGTAGTCTGCTGTCTGATGGCGGTAGGTGTCGATGCACCAAATCTTTGCGCCCCGCTTCCGGGCGATATCCACATCGTGACGGAAATGGATGTCCGTGGCCATCATATGGATGCTCCAAAGGAAAATGCAGTCACTGTGCTGGGCCTCCTGGGGCCTCGTCGGGAGCGTCCGGCCCATCACATCCCGGAAGCCTCGTCCCTTGGCCGGGGCGCAGATGGTGCGGTCCAGCTCCGAGGCACCGAGGCGATAGAAGAGCCCGTGAAGGGCCCCATGCTGGATGACCCCCATGGTGCCCGCATAGGAGTAGGGGAGGATGGCCTCCGCTCCCTCGGTGGCGATGATTTCTTTCCAGCGTGCGGCGATTTCGGAGATGGCGTCCTCCCAGGAGATGGGCGTAAGCAATCCGCTTCCCTTGGGGCCCGTGCGCTTCATTGGAGTCGTCAGCCGACGGGGATTATGCACCGTGCGCTCGTAGTGGGCCATCTTCGGGCAGAGGGTGCCCCGGGTGAAGGGATGGTCGGGGTCGCCCGCTACCCTTTGGGCGCGGCCCTCCTCCACCGTCACGAGGAGGCCACAGGCATCGGGGCAGTCATAGGGGCAGACAGAAGGATAGGTTTCCATAGGATTTCCTTTTACTTTGAAACCCCAAGAAGTCAAGCCGTAGGCGCAGACTGATTGGATGGTTTCTTGCAAGGGCGGCGCACAATGTCCACAAGTGGACGTTTGTGCGTGTAGTTTCGCTATCAAAATGCGAGAGAATTCAGGAAGGCCGTCAGCCGCAGGGTGAGGCCCAGCAGCATGGCGAGGCCGAAGGCCATGAGGAAGATGCCGAGGATCCTTTGGAGCAGGGGAAGATAGGGGGAGAGCCGCGCTACCTTCCGGCCGAGCCTTCCCCAGAGGAACACGAGGGCCAGAAAGGGCAGGGCAAAGCCCAGGGCGTAGAAGAGAAGAAGCAGTATCCCCTCCGTGAGAGTGGACTGGCTCCCGGCGTAGAGAAGTATCGTGGCGAGGATGGGCCCCGTGCAGGGTGTCCAGCCAAAGGTGAAGGCCGCCCCCAGGAGGAAGGAGCCCATCCGTCCCTCCCTCCGCCGCTGGAGAAAGGGGCGCCTTTCCCGCAGCAGGGCCGCCGGCGTCCAGAGGCCGGAGAGGAAGAGACCGAGGAGAATCAAAAGCACGCCACCGACCTTCTCCAAAGCATCCCAATGGGCGAGGGCGAGCCGCCCCAGAGCCGAGGCAGTGGCCCCCATTAGCAGGAAGACGGCTGTAAAGCCCGCAAGGAAGGAGAGCGTGTTGGCGAGCAGCTGCGCCTTTCCTCCGTCCTTCCCGGAGCCTGTGAGAATCAAGAGAAACGTGGGCAGCATGGGCAGCACACAGGGGGAGGCAAAGGAGAGGAGCCCCGCGAGAAAGGCCGCCCCCAAAGAGACGGTTCCCATCACTTCACGCCCGCCAGGAGATCCTCCAGCTGGGCCTGGGTCACGGCCCCGGTATGGCGGGCCGCCACATTGCCCCGGCTATCCAGGATGATGGTGGTGGGAATCGCCCGGATCTGGTAGGCATCTCCTGCCTTGCCGTCTGCATCCAGGAGCACGGGCATGGAGAGGCCGTTTTCCGCGAGGAAGCCTTGCACCTTGCCCTGGGGCTCCTGCAGGTTGATGGCGTAGAAGGAGACTTCCTTCCCGTGGTTTTTGGCAAATTCCTCCAGCTCCGGCATCTCCCCCCGGCAGGGCGGGCACCAGGTGGCCCAGAAGTTCAGCACGTAGACCTTGCCATCTCCAGGCTTCACGCTCGCGGTATTCCCCTGGAGGTCAGACAGCGTGAGTGGGATGCCCTTCGCCGCCTCCTGATCCGAAGCCGCCGGCGCAGCTTTCTGCGAAGCCGTGTCCACCTCCCCCTGGGCATTCCCGCACCCCCCGCTGGCAAAGAGCAGCAAAGCACAGAGCAGGCTGAAATATTTCGTATTTTTCATGGACAGGTTCTCCTTCCTTTCGTATGAGTCGTGGGATTCGATTTTCTATGGGCATTATCGTACGGTCAATTCTTTTTCGAGATGGAAGAGAGGGCAAGGGGGATGTGCTCTATGCTGGTGGCATCCTTTCGCATTGCGGCGGGGGATTTTTCGCGCCAGATGGCGCCTAACCGCTGGCGGAAGGAGTCCATGGTGGCGGGGGCGTCCACTTCCTCCAGGGCGTAGCGGCGGATGAGCGCATGGGTCTCCTTTGAGAGTTGCACGTCCCGCTGGGCGAGGAGGATTTCGAGAGTGCTGTCCACGAGATAGAGGTGGAGGGTATTGTCCTCTAGGCTCTTTTCCGTGGGCAGGTGCTCCGCCTTCAGCGTCACGAGGGACAGCGGCGCATCGCCCCAGCCGTCCTTGAAGATGCCGTCGATGCGGTAGAGGAGGAAGAGGATGCCGCCCTCCTCGTAGAAGGCCAACTCCATCTCTCCCGTGCGAAAGGCCTCGTGGGCGATGACATCCGTGCGGGAGAGCTTCAGGAGGAACATCATGCCATTTGCGTCCACCTGAAAGAGCGCTCCGTCCCCCTTTTCCCGGATGGGCAGGGGGAAGGGCTGGCCCACCTCGAAGCTGGCGTAGCTTGTAGCTCCCATGGTCAGCCCCGCTTCTTTGTCAGATAGGCGTCGATGGCCTCCGCCACGATCTTGCCGCCCCGGACGGCCCGGACGACGGTATCGGCCCCGTGGACCACGTCGCCGGCGGAGAAGACGCCCTCGCGGGTGGTCATGCCGTTCTCATCCACGACGACGAGCCCCTTCTTGTCCGTGTCCACGCCGGTGGTGGTGCGGACGATGCGGTCCTTGGCATCCTGGCCCACGGCGAGGATGGTGCTGTCGGCGGGATAGAGCTTCGGATGCTCCTTGTCCTCGGAGAGGAGGTTGCCCTCCTCGTCAAAGGTGCGGTCGTAGAGCATGGGCCCCTCCTTCGTGATGGAGTCCACGCCCTTTCCGAGGGCGAACCCCACGCCGTCGGCCTCCGTGTACTCCCGCTCGTGCTTGCTGGCCCGCACCACATTGCGGCGGGCGTATATGGTGACGAACCGGGCGCCGCTCCGGATGGCGGTGCGGGCCGCGTCCATGGCGGAGTTGCCGGCGCCGATGACGGCGACCCGCTCCCCGAGGTCGTAGACGCCGGGGCTCTGGAGGTAGTCCACGGCGTAGTGGCAGTTGCCGAGGCTCTCCCCCTTGATGCCCAGCGACCTTGGCCGCCAGACACCGGAGCCGATGAAGATGGCCTCGTAGCCGTCGCCGAAGAGTTGGTCGATGGTGATGGTGGTGCCGATGGCCGTATTGGGCCGGATGCGGATGCCCAGCTCCATGAGCTTCTTCTGGTAGCGCTCCAGGATGGAGGGGGGCAGGCGGAAGGCGGGGATGCCGTAGCGCATCATGCCGCCGATGTGGCTCTTCGTCTCGAACATGGTCACATCGTACCCCTTGGCGGCGAGCTTTACGGCCACGGTGATGCCCGCAGGCCCTGCGCCTACGACGGCCACGCTCTGGCCCGTGGCGGGGGCCCTGTTTATCTTCATGTGGTCGAGATACATGTCGGAGATGTACTGCTCGATGCTGGAGACCTGGATGGCAGTGCCCTTCCGCCCTTGGATGCAGTTGCCCTCGCACTGGGCCTCGTGGTCGCAGACGAGGGAGCAGACGACGCTAAGCGGGTTGTTCTCAAAGAGCATCTCCCCGGCCTCGTTGATTTTCCCGGCCAGGAAGAGGTCGATCATCTTTGGCACGTTCGTCTGCACCGGACAACCCTTCAGCTGGCAAAAGGGTTTCTTGCACTTCAGGCAGCGATGGGCCTCGTCGATCACATGGAATGCCATATTTCACCAATCCTTTTATCGTTTGGCACAGAATGTTCTGCGCCCTATATTCGTTAGACATATTCTCTCTATTCTACATCGAAAGAGGCTGCCTCGGCAAGGGCAAGAAGGGGAATTTAGAGGAAAATGGAAGGGCTTTCTGGTGGTGCACGGCTTTTCTGCCGTAGCTGGAGAGTGGATGCGGGGCTTGCGGCAGGGATTGACGACTTTTCTTGGGACAGGTTTGCCTGGGGGGGAAGGCCTGTGGTATACTGGAAAAAAGTTTTTTTGAGGTGGATTATGCTTCGTGGCAATCTCATGCTGCTTCTGGCGGCGTTTATCTGGGGGACGACCTTCGTGGCCCAGATGGTGGGCATGGAGGGGCTCGGGCCTTTTACCTATTCCTTCGCCCGGTTCCTGCTGGGCTTTCTTTTCCTCTGCGGCCTTCTCTGTATGACGCGGGAGGGGCGCGTGGCGGAGAGGCGGCGGGGGACGTACCGGCCGGGCTATCGGGCAGGGCTCGGGGCCGGGATCTTCATGCTGGTGGCCTCCACCCTGCAGCAGTACGCCATGCTCTGGACCACGGCGGGGAAGACCGCCTTCATCACGGCCCTCTACATCGTGTTGGTGCCCCTCTGCGGTGTCGTTTTTTTGAAGCAAAGGCTCCACGTGACGAACGCCATCGGCGGAGCCCTGGTTCTGGTGGGGCTCTATCTTCTGGCGGTGCAGGGAGAGGGGGGCCTTGGCTACGGGGATGGGATCGTCCTCATCAGCACGCTTTTCTGGACGGCCCAGATCCTCTATATTGACCGCTACGCTGCCCTCGTGGATGCCATAGAGCTCTCCGTGGCCCAGATGGCGGTGTGCACCGTGGGGAGCCTCCTGCTTTCCCTCGTCTTTGAGCATATCGAGCTTCAGCCGATTCTCGATGCTTGGCTGCCCATATTCTACGGCGGCATCATGAGCGCCGGCGTGGCCTTCACCCTCCAGATCGTGGGGCAGAAGTACACGGACCCGGCCCAGGCCTCAATCTTCATGAGCTTCGAGTCCCTCTTCGGCGCATTGGGCGGCGCACTGCTCCTGGGCGAGGTGCTCCGCCCCGCCCAGATTCTAGGCTGCGCCCTCATGTTCGCCGGCCTCCTGGTCACCCAGTCCTACGGCCTCCTCAAGCGAAAGAGGCCATAGCGGGCAAAATGTGCGGGAGCCGCAAAAAAGACATGCGCAAAGCCTCTCTTGGCCGGGCGCATGTCTTTTCTGTCAGAGGATGGGGATACGGCGAAATGGACATCAGGCGTGTAATGAGGATGTCCGGTCCCCGTAAGGGGAGGCGCCCATGAAGAAGCATGCGGTGTCCACCACGGCCGGTACGTGGCAGGCATGGGCTTTTTCCCTTGAATTTTCAGGGAGGAGCGTGTATAATCGACAGGTATTGTAAGTTTGTTAAGCGGGGAAGTGTAGGAATGTATTCGGAAAAGCTTGCGCTGGATTGGGTGAAGGTCGTCCTGGCCCTTTTGGCAGTCGTTCTGTTTTCTTGAGTTAGGGCATTTGGCTCTCCGATAGCGCGAGAAATGATCCAGCAGGGGGTAGTGTCGCATGGCGGCGAAAACGGAAATCGTAAAACCGAAGATAA
Organism: uncultured Mitsuokella sp.; assembly: GCA_945873115.1. Classification (GTDB taxonomy): domain Bacteria; phylum Bacillota; class Negativicutes; order Selenomonadales; family Selenomonadaceae; genus AWVT01. The sequence continues at coordinate 9,752 of CAMCBT010000044.1, read as the reverse complement.
AGATCAAGGTGTTCGGCGTCGGCGGCGGCGGCAACAATGCCATTGCCCGCATGCAGCTGGCAGATGACCTTGACCTGGAGCTCGTCGCCGTCAACTCGGATGCGAAGCAGCTCTCCCTGGTGGATCGGCCGGATCTGAAGGTCCTCCAGATTGGCGAGTCCCTCACGGGAGGCCGGGGCACCGGCGGCCGGGTGGAGCTTGGCGACCAGGCGGCCCGCCAGGAGGAGGCAAAGCTTCGGGATGCCATGGCAGGGGCGGATCTCCTCTTCATCACGGCAGCCATGGGCGGCGGCTTCGGCACGGGGGCGGCCCCGGTCATCGCCCGCATCGCAAAGGAGGCGGGCATCCTCACGGCGGGCGTCGTGACGGAGCCCTTCAGCTTCGAGGGCAGCCGCAAGAAGCGGCTGGCGGAGGCGGGCATCACGCGGATGCAGTCCCAGATGGACGCCCTCATCGTGGTGTCGAACGACAGCCTCATGAAGTTGCCGGAAAACCACAACATGACGCTCTCCGCTGGCTTCAAGGCGGCGGACGCGGTGCTGGATCAGGCGGTGAGCTGCATTGCGGAGCTCATCTTGAAGACAGGCTTCATCAATGTGGACTTTGCGGATGTGACGACCATCTTCCGCCACAGCGAGTCCAGCGATGCCCTTCTCGGTATCGGCCGCAGCAGAAGGAGCGCCGTGGACGCGGTGAAGGCAGCGGTGACGAGCCCCCTCTTCTCCCGGAGCCTCAAGGGGGCAAGGGCCGTCATATTGAACCTCACCGGCGACAGCGAGCTCAGCATGTACGATGTGAATGAGGCGACCCACTACATCGCGGACAGCACGGATGACAATGTGGATCTCATATTGGGCACGGTCATCGACGATACGATGGAGGGCGAGGTCCAGGCCACCATCATCGCCATGGACTTTGCAGACAGCACGGTGCTGAAGGCACCCACCGTCACGCTTCCGGAGAAAAAGGAGCCGGCACCCCGGCCGAAAATCGACCTGGACCCGCCGAGCTTTATGACGAACAAGAAGGGGACGGAGGCCCGCGGCGCCTTCGCCATCCCCGCATTTCGGCTGGCCCCGGATACGGATAAGCCGGAGAAAAATAGGTGAATTTTGAGTAAGCTAGGCAGATTTTCCAGGACAGAGCTATTATTGGGCGAAAATAGCATGGAGCGTCTCCGGGGCGCGACGGTGGCCATCTTCGGCGTGGGGGGAGTGGGTTCCTTTGCGGCGGAGGCCCTGGCTCGGGCCGGCATCGGCCATCTCGTCCTCGTGGACAATGACACAGTCTGCATGACGAATATCAACCGCCAGATCCATGCCACGACGGCCACCATCGGCAAGGCCAAGACCCTCGTCATGAAGGAGCGTATCGAGGCCATCAATCCGGAGGCGGAGGTCACGACGCTCGAGGGCTTCTTCCTGCCGGATAACGCGGCGGATTTCTTCCCCGTCCCCTACGACTACGTCATCGACGCCATCGACACGGTCTCCGGGAAAATCGGCCTCGTGCTGGCCTGCCGGGAGCGGGGGATACCCATCATCTCCTGCATGGGGGCGGGCAACAAGCTGGACCCGACGAAATTCAAGGTCATGGACATCAGCCGTACCACCGTGGATCCCATCGCCCGGATCCTTCGGAAAAAGCTCAAGGAACTTCACGTGCCGAAGCTCAAGGTGGTCTGCTCCACGGAAAAGCCCCTCAAAATCACCCATAGCGGCTGCGGCTCCCAGTGCATCTGCCCCCCGGGCAGCGCTAGGAACTGTGACCGCCGCCGCTCCGTCCCCGGAAGCATCTCCTTTGTCCCCTCCGTGGCAGGTCTCATCCTCGCCGGCGAGGTAATCCGGGATCTCTGCGGAATCAAGCGCTGACAAAATACAAGCTGAAATACTCTATATTGCGTAACATAAGCCGGGATGGTTCCTAGGGCATCTGCCTTGAAGAACCATCCCGATTTGCGTATGTAGCTTTCTATACAGGAAAGAAGCGCATGACTTCGAGTGCCTCCCTCAGGGAGGCTTGGGTTCCGACTTTCGACGCGAAAAAAAACAATAAAATATTTCCATCGGAATAAGCAAATAGTCCTATAAAACTCATTGACTATCTGAAAAAGCTATGATATTCTATCCCTTTTACTTTTTCAAAAAGTGTGCTATACTACGAATAGTATGATTGATATGTCTATCTGGGAGGTGTGTTTGTTTGCTTCAGGTAGGTGACCGGGTGGTGTATCCGATGCATGGGGCCGGCATCGTGGCAGGAATCGAGGAATGCGAGGTGCTGGGGGAGGACAAGTCCTACTATGTCATCCAAATGCCCATCGGCAATATGAAGATGATGGTCCCCACCGACAATGTGGAGACGGTGGGCCTTCGCGACATCGTGGGTGAGGACAAGGTGGCAGAGGTCCGGGATGTGCTGGCGGCCAAACCGGAGCGTGTGACGGGTAGCTGGAACAAGAGATTCCATGCCAATCTCGCCCGGATGAAGAGCGGTGATATCTGCGATGTGGCAGCTGTGGCGCGGGACCTCATCCTGCAGGACCGGAAGCGCCGGGTATCCAGCGGCGAAAAGCGCCTCTTAGATCTTGCCAAGCAGATTCTTGTCAGCGAGCTCGTCTATGCCTGCGACAAGACTCCTGAGGAAGTCGAGTCCTGGCTCGTGGGGACGATTGAGGAGAATCGCCACGCCCAACATTGAGTCGAGGTAGGGAGCACGGAAAGTCGTGCTTCTTTTTCTGTGAAGGGTTACATTGCGTCTTTTGCGAGGTTTACAAGTCGGCGGCATTTCGCTATACTAGGGAACGCTGTTTTATGTGTGCCGGCAGGGCCGGCGAAATAAAGAAGAGAGAATATCGGAGGAAAGAATGCTCGAGGGCTTTTTGCGCTTTTTCATCATGTTGTTTTTCGTCCTGGCGGGGGGCGCCGGGGTGAGTCTTGCCAGTCCCTTTCTCGCCGTCTATGTCGGAGCGGAGTATTTTCACTCGGATATCAGCGAGGTCGGCCTGACCATGGCGAATATGGTCTGCATCTTCCTGGGGGCCCTCTTCTTCGGCATTCTGGGGTCCTTCATCGCCCCCTGGGCGGCTAGGCAGCTTCGGCGCATCGCCGTGTGGACGGGGGGGAAGCTCGGCCGGGTCCCCATCTATGATGTGGTGGCGGGGGCCTTTGGTCTGGCGGTGGGCCTCGTCATCGCGAATCTCTTCAGCTACTCCATCTCGAAGCTTCCTATCTTTGGCGAGTACCTGCCCATCCTCATCAGCATCGTGCTGGGCTATACGGGCATCTACATCGCCATCCAGAAGCGGGGCGAGTTCGGGGAGACGGTGGGCTTCCTCCCGCAGATGGCAAAGGATCTGGCCGAGCTCCGGGCGGAGCGGGAGCAGGCACCGAAGGAGGCGCCGCTTCCCCGGAAGCTTCTCGACACCAGCGTTATCATCGACGGGCGCATCGCCGACATTGCAAAGACCGGCTTCATCGAAGGGGAGCTGGTGGTGCCCGTCTTCGTGCTGGAGGAGCTCCAGCATATCGCCGACTCCGCCGACTCCTTGAAGCGCACCCGAGGCCGCCGGGGACTCGACATCCTCCAGCGGATGCGGGAGGGGGAGGATATCCCCGTGGTGGTGGAGTCGAAGGACTACGAGGATATCTACGAGGTGGATTCGAAGCTGGTGCGCCTCGCAAAGGATGCGGGGGCGAAAATCCTCACGAACGACTTCAACCTCAACAAGGTGGCAAGCCTTCAAGGGGTGCAGGTGCTGAACATCAATGATTTGGCGAATGCGGTGAAGCCCGAGTTCATCCCCGGGGAGACCATGGTGGTCACCATCGTGAAGCAGGGCAAGGAGGCAGGCCAGGGATTGGCGTATCTCGACGACGGCATGATGATCGTGGTGGAGGACGGCTACTATCACATGAATGAGACCATCACGGTGGAGGTCACCTCCGCCCTCCAGACGGCAGCAGGCCGCATCATCTTCGCAAAGCCCATCCACGAGGCGTAAGAAAGGGTTGCAGATAAAATGCAAATACATTTTATCTGCAACCCTTTTTCATGGCGATAGCTGCTCCCTGCAACAAGACCTCTTCCGGGCACGACCATCTTTTCGTTCCCCGCCCGCGCCTTGCTATTGTAATTTTCCAAAGAAATGTGTATGATGAAGGTATTATGCATAAGAGTGACGTGATGGGGGGAGCAATATGGTATCCGCAGTATTTCCGGCAGCTGGGCAGGGCACCCGCATGGAGGCGCCGTGCAACAAGGTATTCCTGGAGCTTTTGGGGATGCCCATCCTCCTTCGGACGCTCCTGCGCTTCTCCGGCGTAGCCGAGATCGGCGAGCTCATCGTGGTGGTGGCGCCGGGGGAGGAGCAGCAGGTGACCCGGGCGCTTCGCCTCACGCCGGGGCTCAAGCCCTGGCAGGTGGTGACGGGTAGCACGGAGCGCCAGTACTCCATCGAAAACGGCCTGAAGGCCGTGAGCAGTGCGGCGGACATCATCCTTGTCCACGATGCGGCAAGGCCCCTCGTCACCGAGCAGACGATAGAGGACGTGATACGCATGGCCCGGCTCCGGGGGGGCGCCATCGCCGCCGTGCCGGAGAAGAACACCATAAAGGTGGTGGATGAGGCGGGCCTCGTCCGGGCGACGCCGGAGCGAAAGACCCTCTGGGAGGTGCAGACCCCCCAGGGCTTCCAGCGGGAAATCCTTCTCGAAGCCTATGAAAAGGCTCGGGAGGAGGGGTACCTGGGCACGGATGATGCCAGCCTCGTGGAGCGGCTGGGAAAGAGCGTGGCGGTGGTGCGCAGCACCTACCAGAACATCAAGGTCACCACGCCGGAGGACCTGGTGCAGGCGGAGGCGCTCCTTCGGCAGGAGGCGGGCGGCGCCCGGGAGCTGGTGAAGTCTGCGGCGAAGCGGGCACTCTCCCATATCACGGATCGGCTTTGAGAAAGGGGACTCCTATGACACGCTTTGGAATGGGCTACGATGTACATCGCCTGGTGGCAGGCCGGAAACTCATCCTGGGGGGCGTCACGGTGCCCCACGAGAAAGGGCTCCTCGGCCACTCGGATGCGGATGTGCTCCTCCACGCGGTGGCGGATGCGCTGCTGGGTGCCGCGGCCCTCGGGGATATCGGCCGCCACTTCCCGGACACGGATCCGAAGTATGCGGGGGCGGATAGCGGAAAGCTCCTGGCGCACGTAGCAAGCCTGCTCAAGGAAAAGGGCTATCGGGTGGGGAATGTGGACTGTACCATCGTCGCCCAGCGGCCAAAGCTCAAGGACTACATCCCCGCCATGCAGGAAAACATCGCGCGGATTCTTGGCGTGACGCTAGGAGACGTTAATGTCAAGGCCACCACGGAGGAGAAGCTGGGCTTCACCGGCTCCGAGGAGGGAATCTCCGCCTACGCCGTGGCAGGAATCGAGAAAACATAAGTGTTCCCCCAGGAGGGCTTTATGAAGTTTTTTTCGCGAATCCGCAAGGACATCCGCGTCATCTTTGAGCGAGACCCGGCGGCGAAAAGTGTGCTGGAGGTGCTCCTCTGCTACTCCGGGCTCCACGCCATCTGGCTCCATCGGCTGGCTCATCCCCTGTACAAGCGGGGCTGGGTGCTCCTTCCCCGGCTCATCTCGAATCTGGGCCGGTTCCTGACGGGCATCGAAATCCACCCGGGGGCCACCATCGGCGAGGGGCTCTTCATTGACCACGGCACCGGCATCGTCATCGGCGAGACGGCAGAGCTGGGGAAGAACGTCACCCTCTACCAGGGCGTGACCCTCGGCGGTACCGGCAAGGAAAAGGGCAAGCGCCACCCCACCATCGGCAACAACGTGGTGGTGGCCTCCGGAGCCAAGGTGCTGGGATCCTTTACCGTCGGCGACCACGCAAAGATCGGCGCGGGCTCCGTGGTGCTGAAGCCCGTCCCCGCCTACGCCACCGTCGTGGGCATCCCCGGCCGCATCGTCGTCATGTGCGGCAAGCGCGTTCGCACCGCCGGCGAGCTCCGGGAGGCGGTGAAGACCGGCCTCGTGGAGCCGGAGGATCCTGCCCATGAGATCGAGGACGAGCTCGACGTGGATCTCGACCACGACATGCTCCCGGACCCGGACGAGGAAATGCGCGAATGCATGATGCGCCAGCTCCACATCCTAGAAGAAAAGGTCGCAGCGCTAGAAGCGCGTTTACAGGATAAATAGGAGGCAGGAATGCTTAGAGTATACAATACCATGACCCGCAAAAAGGAAGAATTCACACCCCTCAAGGAAGGCGAAGTCTCCATCTACTGCTGCGGCGTCACCCCCTACAACGACTCCCATATCGGCAACGCCCGCCCCTTCGTCACCTGGGACGTCATCCGCCGGTATTTTGCCAAAAAGGGCTACAAGGTCCACTACGTCCAGAACTTCACCGACGTGGACGACAAGATTATCAACGCCGCCAACAAGGAAGGCGTCACCTGGGACACCATTGCAAACCGCTACATCAAGGCCTACTTCGCCGCCATGGACGCTCTGAACGTCCGCCATGCCGACATCTACCCCCGGGTCAGTGAGACCATGGAGGACATCGTCAAGATGATAAAAGACCTGGTGGACAAGGGCTACGCCTATGAGATTCCCGGATCCGGCGTCTACTACAGCGTGGAGAAATTCTCCCACTACGGCATGCTCAGCGGCCGCAAGCTCGACGACATGGAGGCCGGCGCCCGCATCGAGGTGGACGAGAAGAAGCATCACCCCATGGACTTCGCCCTTTGGAAGGCCGCTAAGCCCGGGGAGCCCTCCTGGGACAGCCCCTGGGGCAAGGGTCGCCCCGGCTGGCACATCGAGTGCTCCACCATGAGCCTCAAGTACCTGGGGAAGAAATTCGACTTCCACGGGGGCGGCAGCGACCTCATCTTCCCCCACCACGAGAACGAAATCGCCCAGAGCTGCGCCTGCCTCGGCGACCATCACGCCTTTGCCCAGCACTGGGTTCACAACGGCTTCATCACCATAAATAGCGAGAAGATGTCGAAGTCCAAGGGCAACTTCTTCACCGTCAAGGACATCCTGAAGGAATACCCCGGCGAGGTCGTCCGCTTCTTCATCCTCCAGACCCATTATCGGAGCCCCCTGGACTTCTCCGACGAGCGACTGAAGGAGGCCCAGACAAGCCTCGGCCGCCTGGAGAACAGCTACCAGCTTATCCAGGAGCTTTCGAAAAAGGAAGGGGACGCAGAGACGGCAATGAAGCTCGCCGGCGAGGCGGAGACGCTGCGCACGGCCTTCTACGAGGCCATGGATGACGACTTCAACACGGCCCTCGCCATCAGCCAGATGTTTGCCCTCTCCAAGGCCATCAACATCTACGCCCGGGCGGTGGAGAACGGCGCCGCCTTCGACAAGAAGGACTTCGACCGGGCTGCCGCCATCTACATGGAAATGGCCGGCATCATCGGCATCTTCGAGCAGGAAGCTGCTCCTGCGGAAGATGGACTTGTCGATAAGCTGATGGACCTCCTCATCGAGCTTCGCCAGGAGGCCAGGGCAGAGAAGAACTGGGCCCTCGCGGATAAGCTCCGGGATCGGCTCAAGGAGGCGGGCGTCCTTCTGGAGGACACGAAGACGGGCGTCCGCTGGAAGCGCGCATGAGATTCGAGCAGTATAAAAAGCGCCTGGCGGAGATGCTGACGCCGGATGAGGCGGGAGCGGTGCAGGTGCGCTATCGTGACGTAGACACCCGCCGGCTGAACCCCCTCGTGCTGGCCTATGTGGGGGATGCCTGCTACCATCAGTTCGTGCGGAGGGAGCTCCTGAAGTACGAGCAAAACGATGTGCACCTCCTCCATGACCTGGCCGTGCAGATTGTCTCCGCCAAATGGCAGGCAAGGGCCTGCCGGACGATTGCAAAGATGCTTACGGAGGAGGAGCAAAAAATCTTCCGCCGGGCAAGAAACCACAAAAGCCACGCCTCGAGGACGGCGAGCTTCTCCGAATACCACTCCAGCACGGGCTTTGAGGCCATCCTTGGAAGCCTGTACCTGGACGGAGACATAGAGCGGCTAGAGCAAATCGAGGGCGCGGCTCTTCATTTTGTAATGGAGGAAATCATGAAGGCGCAGTGCGCCGAGGGATAGGAGTCGATTTTTTTGCTAAGTGTAACGCTACTCGAGCATACGCCGGAGCCGGAGCGGGTTGTGGCTATGGCGGCGCGGCTTTGCTATGCGTCCGTGGGGGCGAAGGAGCTCTCGGAGCGGCTTTCCGATGAGAAGGTCAAGGAAATGGTGCGCAAGATGGTGGCCATTGGCCACGGGTCTACGCTAGAGCATGCTTCCTTCACCTTCGGGGTGGAGGGGGTGTCCCGAGTGCTGACCCACCAGCTTGTGCGTCACCGCATCGCAAGCTACGACCAACAGTCCCAGCGGTATGTGGCCTCCCATGGATTCCAGTACATCACGCCGCCGAAAATTGCCGGGAATCCTGCGGCAAAGGCCCGGTTCGACGCCCTCATGGAGGAGATACGCTCCGCCTACGATGAGCTGGTGGAGCTGGGGGTGCCGAAGGAGGATGCCCGGTATGTGCTGGCGAATGCGGCGGAGACGAAGATCCTCATCACGATGAATGCCAGGAGCCTGCTGCATTTCTTCAATCTCCGCTGCTGCCTCCGGGCCCAGTGGGAGATCCGCCAGATGGCGAACCGGATGCTGGCAGAGGTCAAGAAGGTGGCACCGACGCTTTTCCACAATGCGGGGGCCAGCTGCGTGAACACGGGCCTCTGCCCCGAGGGGGACATGACCTGCGGGCACTTGGAGGACATGCTGAAGCTCCGCGAGCCGTAAGGAAGGAATTTCCATGGAACGAAAAAAGGCGAAAAATTTTTTTCATGCACTGCAGCGCGAGCAGCCGGCCGTAAATATTCTGGCGGGGCGGAATGCTGTGGTGGAGGCTTTGAAGGCGGGGCGGGGGATGAACCGGGTTTACCTCGCTGAGGGAATGCGACCTTCCGATTCGGCAGAGCTTGTGGAGCTGGCGAAGGAGCGGGGGGTGCCCTATGTCTTCTGCCCGCGAGAGAAGCTCGATGCGCTCTCACGGGGGCTTCGCCATCAGGGGGTGGCAGCGGAGGCGGCTCCTGTGGACTACGTTTCCGTGGAGGACATCCTCGCCCGGGCAGAGGAAAAGGGGGAGGCACCCTTTCTCCTGCTGCTCGACGAGCTGGAGGATCCGCACAATCTGGGGGCCCTCCTCCGGACGGCGGACGCCACGGGGGTCCACGGGGTGCTCATCCCGAAGAGGCGCAGCGTCCCCCTCAACGGGACGGTGGCGAAGACCTCGGCAGGGGCCGTGGAGTACGTGCCCGTGGCCCGCATCGGCAATGTGCGCCAGACCATCGATGCCCTGAAGGAAAAAGGGATCTGGGTCTTCGGCGCCGATATGGACGGAGCCCAAGAGTACGACGAGGCGGACTTCACGGGGCCCATGCTTCTCGTGGTGGGCAACGAAGGCCACGGCATGACCCGGCTCGTAAAGGAGGCCTGCGACGTGGTAGTGAGGCTCCCCATGGCAGGAAAGCTCCAGTCTCTCAACGCCTCCGTGGCAGGCTCCATCCTCCTCTATGAAGCCTTCCGTCAGAGACGTAAGAAATAAGGTGTTGCAAAGCGATGGACTGTTCCAATAGGGACAGTCCATTTACTATGTAAATCCCCAAGAACGCAAGCCGTAGGCGCAGACTGATTGGCTGGTTTCTTGCAAGGGCGGCGCACAAGAC
>CAMCBT010000043.1 GCA_945873115.1 uncultured Mitsuokella sp. | reverse complement strand
GAAAAAGGGAGCGCTATTCAAACGCTCCCTTGTGATGGCGTATGGTGGCCCTGTCCCCATGCACCATGAGCTCTATGACATCGAAGCGGCAGTGCCTCGCCTGCAGGTGGTTTTCCTTCAGGTACCAGCCGGCGCAGGTGATGATCTTGTGCTGCTTTCGGCAGTCCACCGCCTCACAGGGCAGACCGTAGCGGCTCGTGCGGCGGGTCTTGACCTCCACAAAGAGAAGAGTGCCGTCCTGCTCCTCTGCAATCAGGTCAATTTCCCCCGCCGCCACCCGGTAGTTCCTGGCGAGGATTTTGCAGCCATGGCGCATGAGATACTCCGCCGCAGCAGCCTCGCCCCGTCGCCCCAGCTCCTTCGCGTCCATGGAAGACGTTGCTGCCTTCGTTGTTTTTGCGCACTTGCCAGCCTTCGCCTCCATCAGCGGCCGCCTGCCTGGGCCGCCTCCCGGCTGCGCTTCCGTTCCTTGTCGATGCGGTAGATATGGGCCATGACCTCCGCCACGCTCCGATAGAGCTCCGGCGGTATCTCCCGGTCGATATCGATGGCCATGAGCATGTTGACGAGGGTCTTGTTCTGATAGACAGGAACGGCGGCACTCTGCGCCGCCGCCATGATATTCTCCGCCGTATAGCCCCGGCCCTTCGCCACCACGCGAGGCGCCCGGTCGTTTCCCATATTGTACTTGAGGGCGACCGCCTGCTTCTGGGCTATGCTCTCCGGCGTCTCCGCCGCTCTTTCCCGCTCCGTATCCATGCTGCTTCCTCAATCCAGGGCGCAAACATCCGTATTTGCGCGTACTTTCGTAGATTTATTTCTCTTAATTATACGGTTTTCGCGGGGAAGCGTCAAGGCAGAACATTATCCAAATTGAATGCTTTCTATTTGCCTTATGCGATTTTAGCGATGCACACACGCTTTTCCAGGGAAGCCACATACTCCGCGCTTATGTAGCCACTCTCCTTCTCTACAACATTTGCCGTGCCACAGGCGGCTGCGAGCTTCAGAGCCCCTTCGATGGGCATGCTGCGAGCGATGCCTGCCGCGATGCCTGCCACAAAGGAATCTCCCGAGCCGACGCAATTTAGCACCTCTCGCGGGGCAGGGGGCGTGACCCGATAAATCCGCCCTTCCCAGCCGACAACGGCCCCTTCGCTCCCAAGCGTGATGACGGGAAGTGCAACTCCTTGCTTCATCAGGCTCCCTACAGCCTCAGCGACCTCCTTCTCCTCGCGGAGAGGCTTCCCGAAAATCGCCTCTGCCTCATCCCGATTCGGTTTGATGAAATAGGGCTTCGACTCCAGTGCCGATAGCAGGGTCTCCCCGCTCGTATCCAGGAGAAACGGCTTTCCGGCCTGTTTTGCCATTTTTGCCAGTTCCCCGTAGAATCCGACGGAGAGCCCTCGGGGCAGGCTCCCGGAGGCCGCGATTAGAGTGGCCTTCGGAAGGAGCGTCTGGTATTTTGCCATAAAGTCCTCCCGCTCCTCCGGGCGAATCGCAGGACCTGGCTCCAGCACCTCCGTCTCCGCCCCATCCGACGTACGCAGATTCAGGCAGGAGCGCGTCGTCCCCACAATCGAAGTAAACGCGGTGCGCACGCCCCAGCCGCTTACCGAGTCCTCGATGAATCGCCCCACAGTCCCCCCCTGAAAGCCTATCATGGTGCAGGCCTCGCCGAGGAGGGACAAGACATGTGCCACATGCGTCGCCTTCCCCCCGGCCGTCGCCAGGACGGAGTGCGCCCTTGATACTTTCCCGTGGGGCAGCTCCTCCAGCTCATAGATTTTATCAAGGGAAGGATTCAGATTCAGTATGAGCAGCACGGCTCTCACTCCTTTCTCTCGACGCGCTTCGTACAATACCTCCATCAGGCCCGGAAGATTTCCCTCCCGCCCTTCCAGGTGGCAACCACCGTATAATCTTTATCAAGGGCCACCAGATCTGCCAGCTTGCCGCGCCGAAGGCTTCCGATTTCTCCATCGAGGCCGAAGCGTCGAGCAGGATTCAATGAGCCCATGTGAACAGCCGTCAGGGGATCCTCACCGAGCTCCAGGATGAAGCGGCGAACCTCAGAAAGCACATTTGTCGTGCTCCCGGCCAAGGAACCAGCATCTGTGCGCGCAACTCCATTCTTTACCGTGACATGCTCCACTCCGAGCTTGTATTCCCCATCGGCAAGGCCCGCAGCCGATATGGCATCGCTCACGAGGATAAGCCGCTCCTTTGGCTTCGCCCGTCGGAGAATCTCCATGGCCGGCAGGCTGACATGGATGCCATCGGCGATAAGCTCCGCGTAGAGCCTGTCGTCCGTCATGGCCTCTCCCAGTAACATGGGGGCCCGATGATGCATAGGGCTCATGCCGCAGAAGGTATGGACGGCTGCATCTGCCCCCGCATCCACCGCCGCCCGGGACTCCTCATAGGAGGCGCTGGTGTGGGCGAGGGAGATATGCACTCCCTTCGCCACTGCGCGGCGGATAAAGGGAAGGGCGCCTGGTTTTTCCGGAGCCACCGCCAGTGCCTTCATGGGGCCGGCGGCCAGCAGCTTATCCAGCTCCTCCTCGGAGAGCTCCCGCAAATACTCCGTGGGATGAGCCCCCCGATGCTCCACTGTGAGATAGGGTCCCTCTACGAAGGAGCCAAAGACCCGTGCCGCCTCCCCCGCCGGCACATAGTCCTTGAGGTTCCGGAGTGCTGTGTATATTTTTTCCATGTCATCCGTGACGGTGGTGGGCATCCAGCTGGTAGTACCAACCTGTGCCAGATGGCATCCGATGGCATCGAGGGCTTCCGGCGTGGCATCCATGGTGTCCCGGCCTACGCTGCCGTGGATATGGCTGTCAAAAAGACCCGGGATGAGCCGCACCCCTCCGCTCTCGAGGATTTTTGCTCCCCGGTCCTTTGCCTCCCGGTAGGACACCACGCCGACGAGGCGATCCCCCTCCAGCAAAGCGCAGGCCTCCCTTTGGATACCCTCCTCGGCGAATACTTCCTTTGCGTATATTGCGATTTCGTCCATCATATCCCCTCCTCTGCTGCCTTATGCTCCCGCTTCTTCATTGTGACCCGGGCCGGATGGATATCCTCCCCCAGCCAGCGCGCCACCGCCTCTTCCGGAGTCCCCTCCCGGTCGAAGGCCGCCTTCAGGAGAAGCGGCAGATTCGTCCCGGTGATGACGACGCCCCCAAGCTTTGCCGCCACAAGGGCCGCCTGCTTGCAGGGTGAGCCCCCTGCAATATCCGTGAAGAAGACCACATTTCCTCCATAGGCCTTCGCCGCCTCCCCAAGAACCTCCCCAAGAGCCTCATCCGAGTCTCCCTCCAGGAAGGGCACCACCTCAATCTCCTGGGTGTCCCCCAGAATCAGAGCCATAGCCGAGGCGAGGCCATCTGCAAAGCGGGCGTGGCCCGTGAGCACCATGCCTATCATATCGTTTCCTCCTCTCCCTGCCAGAAAAAGGCGCCTCGGCGCAGCTGCCGAAACGCCTTTTCTTGGTTTCCTTGCCTTTTAGAAAATGCCGATGAGCTTGCCCGCAAGACCCACGAGAATCGTCAGGAATATGAGCTTTGTCGGCGAATAGTTCTTCTTCATCAGGTAGAACATGAGAAGCGTATAGAGAAGCGGCAGCAGGTTCGGCATGACAGCGTCAAAGACCTTTTCCTGCAGTGGCACCGTCGCCTGTCCCACGGTGATGACCCAGGCCACCTTCAGCTTGATCATGGAGGCGATGAGGCCGCCCACGACCGTGAGGCCGATGATGGAGGCCGCATGGGAGATGCGCTTCGTCTGCTCCTTCATGGTGGCGATGGCCTTGACGCCGGTATTGTAGCCATAGCGCATGAGGCCAAAGCGAAGGGCGAAGTGGAAGATGTTGAAGAGAATCAGGAAGAGCACAGGGCCCGCCGGATTCGGCTCTGCAGCGCCCAGCACCATGGAGGCACCAAGGCCTGCGGTGATGGGCAGGAACGTCAGCCAGCAAAGGGCGTCGCCGATGCCTCCCAAGGGGCCCATGGTGGCCACCTTGACGGCACGGATGGTATTGCGGTTCTCCTTACCCTCCTCCATGGCCACGATGAGGCCCATGATGAAGTTCACCAGGAAGGGGTGTGTGTTGAAGAACTCCAGGTGCATCTTGACGGAGGCCTTCAGATCCTCCGGATCCTTATGGATTTTCTTCAGAGTCGGCAGGATGCCGTAGAGCCAGCCGCAGGCCTGCATGCGCTCGTAGTTGAAGGAGGCCTGCAGCAAAAGAGAGCGAAAGACCATGGACACAAGGGAGTTCTTTGTCGTCACCTTGTTTGGCGTCCTGTCGCGATAGTCCTCTGCATCGATTCTTCTTGCCTCAGATTCCGCCATGATGACGCACCTCCTTTTTCGGGGCCTCCTGTCCGCCCTTTGCATAGTAGTCGTAGAGGGCGATGCAGGCACCGAGCACCGCAAGGCCCAGGATGGAAATACCGAAGTAGGTCACGAGGATGAAGCCTGCCAGCATGAAGGCCACATATTCCTTTTTCAGCATGATTTTCAGGAGCATGGCAAAGCCGATGGCCGGCATCATGCCGCCGGCAACGCCGAGGCCGCCGAGAATCCAGGCCGGCACTGACTCCACGATGCTCTGGGCCGAGGCCGCGCCGAAGTAGAGGGGCAGGAAGGTGACAAGGGCGAAGAAAGCGCCGTGGCAGGCCATGCCCAGATAGTTGAGCGAGGCGATGGAGTCGAACCTTCCTTCCTCTGCCCAGCGATCAGCCGTGTGCATTAGGGGGGAGAAGGCCGTAAAGATAAGGGTCACGCAGCCCTGAGCCGCAATGGCGAAGGGGATGGCGATGGCCACAGCCGTCTCCGGCGGCAGCTTTGATATGATGGCGAAGGATACGCCGATGATGCCGCCGATAACCATATTAGGCGGCTGGGCACCCGCCAGGGGCACCATGCCCATGGCCACCAGCTCCAGCGTAGCGCCTGTGATGAGGCCTGTATTGAGGTCTCCCAAAATCAGGCCCACCACCAGGCCTGTGACAATCGGGCGGTGAATATGAAGCAGGATATTGAACTGGTCAATACCGATGATAAACGCCCAAATCGTCACGAGGATGATTTGTCCGAACGTGATATCCATTTTCGTTCCCTCCTTTTTCCCAAAAGACCTTACATCAGCCCTTCAAAATCTTCTCTACGGGCACCACCGGATCATCCGGAAGCTTCCGGAACTCCAGCCGTACTCCGTGCTCGAGAATCTTTTGGAAGGTCTTGATATCCTCATCATCCACGGAGATCGTGCTCGTCACCTGCCGCTTGCCCTCCGCGAAGTGCATGTTGCCGACATTGAGCACCTCAATGGGGACGCCACCCTCGATGAGCCTTAGTGCATCCTGAGGGGTCTTCACCACCAAGAAGATATGCTGCCAATCTCCCGCATCCCCTATGACATCGATGGTCTTCTGAAGCGTGAAGTAGCGGGTCTCCGCCAGGCTCGAGACAGCCATATCCATGAGATTTTGCTGCACCTCGTCGACTGCCACCTCATCATTTGCCACAACGATGAGGTTTGCCCCGAGGACATTTGCCCAGGTCATGCCCACCTGTCCGTGAATCAGGCGGTTATCCACCCGCGTCATCAAAATATCCGGCATTGAAAAAACCTCCCTCATGCATGAAATGGATGAATCGTAACGCCCTTGACCACCCGGTTCACGCTGCCGCTGGGACAGGGCGTATCCGGTGCGACCCCATGGGCCAGGGAGGCCGACAGGGCGAGAATATGGTCGTAGAGCACATAGCCGAGGGCCAGGAAGCCATCGCCGGCCCAGGGGCCCTTTGCCGCGGGGTCGAGGGCAATGTAGACATCCGCCAGCTCCTCCGCCTCCTTATCCGGGGCGGGTCCCACCGCCACCACGGTAAAGTGCTGGGCATCTCCCTTGAGCTCCCGCAGGAAGTCCAGATCGTACACATGGGTGTAGGGATTGGCGGAGAGCCACAGCACCACGAGTGTATTGTTCGTCAGGATGGACTTGGGACCATGGCGGAAGCCCATGATGCTCTCCCAGGTGGCGGCGATGCGCCCGCCAGTAAGCTCCAGCACCTTCAGGTGGGTCTCCCGGGCAAGACCTTGGAGGGCTCCGGAGCCCAGGAAGGCCATCCGGTCAAAGCCCCTCCGGCCAAGCTCCGCCAGCTTCTTGCCGCCATTTTCCCCTGTGAGGAGCTCCCGACCGCAGGCGGCAATGCGCCGTACCACCGTCTCATTTTCCGCCGCATGGGCCTCGTCAAATACCATAAGTGCCATAAGGGCCATATTCGTGAAGCTGCTCGTCATGGCAAAGCCCAGGTCATCCGTCTCCGGCGGTGTCAGAAGCACAAAGCCGTTCTTCGCTGCCTTCGCCCGCTTCGCAAGTGCCCCCTCCGGATTACAGGTGATGACCAGCTGGCTGATATCTTCCACCAGCTCCTCCGCCAGGTCAAAGGCCCCGACGCTCTCCGGGCTGTTGCCGCTGCGGGCAAAGGATACGAGAAGCGTGGGCACCTTCCGACGCAGGTAGGAGAGAGGTGCCGGCACGATATCCGTGGTGGCGATGGAGGCGAAGCTTCCTCCCACCCGCTCCCGTAGAAAGGGCGCCACGAAATCCCCCACAAATGCGCTGGTCCCGGCTCCCGTGAAAATAACCCGGACGCCATGCTTTTTCATGATTGGGCCCAGAAAAGCCCTGAGCTTTCCCTGCTGCTCCTTCAAGATTACCAGGGATTTCTCCCAGGTATCCGGCTGCTGGCAAATCTCCTTTGCCGTATTGCCCGCGCCCTTTGCGCGAAGCTCTTCCTCTGTCATGTTCCAAGCGTTCAAGAAAATTCCTCCTTTGCACTAGGCTCAAGCCGTACCGTATAGACGAACTGATCCCCTCGGGCAAAGCTCTCCGTATACTCGATGATACGGCCGCGCTCATAGGTAAAGCGCTCGATGCGCAGACTGGGGACCGCCCGGCTCATCCCGAGATATTGGGCCGTCCTTGCATCCGTCTGCACCGATTGAAAGGCCTCGATGGCGTGGTTGATTTCCACCCCGTACCGGCTGCGAAATAGCCGGTACATGGTGCTCTCCTCCAGGGCCTGCTTCGTAAGACCGGGGAATCTCTCCACGGGAAGATAGCTTGTCTCCAGCAGCATGGGCTCGTTATCCGCCAGGCGTAGTCGAAGAATCTGATAGATGGGGAGTCCTGGGTGCACCTTGAGCTTCTCGGCGAGATACTCCTCCGCCTCCCGCTCCGAAAAGGATAGCACCAGGGATAGCGGGGTCTTTCCCAGCTTCTTCATGGCTGTGGAGAAGCTATAAAACCCCGGCAGCCCCTGATGAACCTTCTGGGGAGAAACGAAGGTGCCCCGGCCCTGCACCCGATAGATGCGCCCCATTCGCTCCAACGCAGCAAGCGCCTGGCGTACCGTCGCACGGCTTACACCATACTGCAAGCTTATCTCCCGTTCAGCAGGCAGTCGCTCGTCTGGCTTCATGGAGGACGCCATCTTCTTCAGCAGCTTTTGCATAAGCAGGCTGTAGAGCGGCTTCCCCTCCTTTGGAGCAAGGCTTGCATTCATACGCATCATCTCCAAATTGGTACGTACCACTTACATCTTTATTATACGATTTTTCTGTCTATTGTCAATGCTCTCGCAATGGTTTTTTCTGATTTTTTCCATTTTCTTTCCAGAGTCTCCCAGAAGACGTGAAAAAACGAGGCAATGGCATGCATTGCACACCACTGCCTCGTATGTATGAGGAAAAGCCCAAAATGCCGCACCGAAGGGGCCGGCCGCTTAGATGCTTTTCGCCGGGAACGGCGACCGATGGCTCCTAGACTAGCGGTCGGAAAGCTTGCCGTAAGCTAGGGGTCTTAGCCCTTTCCGGCACTCCCCAACATTTCCATCTTTTGCTTGACGTATGCGGTCACCAGCTCCATGCCCTCGACCGCATACTTCTTCGGATCAAAGGCCTTCGGGTTTGCCGTGAGGAACTCCCGCACGCCCCTGGTATAGGCGATGCGAAGATCCGTTGCGTAATTGACCTTGCTGATGCCGAGGGCGATACAGGCCTGCACCTGATCATCCGGCACGCCGGAGGTCCCATGCATGACGAGGGGGATATCCACCCGCTTGCGAATCTCGGCGAGCACCTCCTGGTTGACGTGGGGCGTGCCCTTGTATACGCCATGGGCTGTCCCAATGCCCACTGCCAGGAAATCCACCTGAGTCCGCTTCACGAACTCCTCCGCCTCAGCCGGATCCGTATAGGGATTGTCATCTCCATTTTCCAGATCATCCTCTTTGCCGCCGACCTTTCCCAGCTCGCCCTCCACGGGAATGCCTCCCGCATGGCAGGCGCGAACGACAGAGGCCGTCAGACTGATATTCTCCTCGAAGGGGAGCTTCGATCCGTCTATCATGATGGAGGTGTAGCCCGTGTGAAAGGCCTTCAGGGCCAGCTCGAAGGAATCTCCGTGATCTAAATGCATGACCACCGGAACAGAGGCCTCATCAGCCGCCGTCCTCACATTGGCATAATACCAGTCCGGCCCGGCGAAGCGCAGCGTGCCCGGCGTTGTCTGCATGATGACAGGGGAATGCTGCTCCTCCGCTGCCCGGAGAACGGCCATGACCATCTCCATGTTTTCCACATTAAAGGCGCCCACTGCATAGCCTTCCTTATGCGCTTTTAGCAGCAGCTCTTTGCTCGTAACAAGACTCATCTCAAATCCTCCTCACTACAATTTCCTTTTCATAGGCATCCACATGCCCAAAATCCCCCAGAGCGTTGCTCTCCGCCACATTCGCTCCCGTAGCAGCCATGCGGGCAAGAGCAGAATCCACCTCCGATGGGCGAGGCAGCCAGCGGGACAGGAAGCCCGCCAGTGCCGCATCCCCTGCGCAGGCCGAGCTTAAGAGCTTCACAGGCCGTGCGGACGCATAGCGCGCCTCCTTGCCATCGTAAAAATACGCTCCCTTGTCGCCCATTGTCAGCAGGATATTTTGCGCTCCTCTCTTATAAAGATTCTCCATCGCCTGTAGTGTTTCCTCTTCCTTGGAAAAAGAAAAGCCAAAGATCTTTTTTAATTCCTCGTCATTCGGCTTGATGAGCAGGGGACGGTAGGCTAGTAGTTCTGCCAGCCTTGGTGAGCTGATGTCAAGAATTACCCGGGTTCCCTTTCTCCGGCATAGGGAAAGCACCTCATCGTAGAAGTCTTCCGATATCCCCGGGGGAAGGCTGCCACTGATGGAAAGGAGATCCATATCCTCTGCCTTATCAAGCAGTGCGAGCAGCTCCTCCTGCTTCTCCCGCGAGACGAAAGCCCCCTGATTGACCAGCTTGTACTCCGTCGTCCCGTCGTTCAAAAAGATATTGATGCGGGTCGTCCCTTCGATCCAGACAGGCTTCACGAGCGCCCCCTTTTCCCGAGAGGCATCGACGATATACCGGCCGGAAAATCCCCCGAAGAAGCCAAGGATGCAGGAGTCAACACCGAAATGCTGCAGGGCGAAGCTCACATTCAAGCCCTTTCCATTCGGTGTATAGACCTCATCAAACGTGCGATTTACCTGACAGGGTGCCAACCCCTTTGTACAGATATTCATATCAATGGCGGGATTCGTCGTAAGTGTATAGATCATCGCTCATCTACCTTCTTTTTCAAAAAGTCTCCTGTCCAGGACTATATCCACGGTGCAGCCCTCCCGCCTCTCACGGCTCTGTCGCTTCAGGCATCTTGCGCGTCAATCCATAGATAATCGCCCCGATGAGGGAGCCTGCAAAGATGGAGAGCACCCAAGCAACAGGCTTGTCCACGAGAGCAAGTATCAAAAAGCCGCCATGGGGAGCCGGCACCTGGATGTGAATCAGATAGGTCAACACAGCTGAAATTGAGGAGCCCAGCATAAGAATAGGCAGGACAGTAAGGGGGGATTTTGCCGCAAAGGGAATAGCCCCTTCTGTAATATGCGTACAGCCAAGAATATAATTGACGAGTCCCGCCGCCCGCTCGTCCTTCGTAAACTTCTTCTTGAAGAGTGTCGTAGCGAGAGCAATGAGAATCGGTGGTGTGATGCAGGCAGCAGAAACACCAGCCATGAAATAGAAGTTGCCCTCTCCCAGGAGAAGCGTGCCCGTCACATAGGCAGCCTTGTTTACCGGACCGCCCATGTCAAAGGCACACATGCAGCCAATAACGATGCCCAGTACAACAGGGCTCGAATTCTGCAGATTCGATAGGAATGCCATCATGGATTCATTGATGCCCTTCACCGGCTCTGCCATCAGGCACATAATTGTTCCGATAATCGCCACGCTAACGAGAGGAACGAGAAAAATCGATTTCAGACCTTCAAATTCCTTTGGAAGCCAAGCGAGGCGCTCCACGAGGAACTTCGAGAGGTAGCCGGCAAGGACGCCTCCGAGGATACCTCCAATAAAGCCAGAGCCTGTGCCCGCCGCAATGACACCTGCCACAAAGCCAGCCACAAGACCCGGGCGATTCGCGATGCTTTCAGCGATATACGCCGTGAGAATTGGCACCATAAGTCCCATGGCATAGCCACCGACCTGCTTCAGGAGGGCTGCCGTTGGATTGTACTGATCTGAATTCGGGTCAAAGGAATAAACTCCCCATAGGAAGGATACAGCGATGAGAACACCGCCCGCCACCACGAAGGGTATCATATGGGAAACGCCGTTCATGAGATGCTTGTAAATCTCGTGGCCGATGCCCGTCTTCCCTGCTAGGAGCACCTCTGAGCCACCAGCCTCCGGGGTGCTTCCTCCACGCACAGGCACCTTGCCGGAAAGTGCGTCTGCCACCAGCTTATCCGCTTCCTGGATGCCCTTCCCAACAGATGTCTCAATAACCGGCTTTCCATTAAACCGGTCCATATCAACACTCTTATCACAGGCGACAATGATGCAGTCCGCCTCTCGGATTTCCTCCGGTGTCAATGCGTTTTCCACGCCAATCGCACCATTTGTCTCCACCTTGATGGAGGCCCCTGCCCTTTTTGCGGCCTGGCGAAGCGCCTCTGCTGCCATAAAGGTATGGGCAATTCCCGTGGGGCAGCCTGTGACCCCAAGTAGCTTTTTCATGGCCCTCTCTCCCTTCTCTGTCAGAAAACCTTTCTGACAAAAATATAGCAAAAAAAGCGATGAAAATCTTTTCGTAAACTGAAAATTGAGAAGAAAGAGGTCAGGACTTTCCCTGCTCCACCAGATAATCAATCAAGATACGGCTCATGATACTGAGGGAGACGCGGGAGGTGACCTCGTACTCCTTGATGGAGACATGATGATGCAAATAGCCCACAAGGGCGCAGGTGGCATAGGATAAGAGCGGGCTCTCATCATTGCAGCAGCATACGATGATATCGCTTTCGGAGGCGCTTGCATTTTGGGCCGCCTCCACCAGCTCCTCTGTCTCCCCCTTGAGGGAAAAGAGAATGCAGAGGCTCTTTTCCGTAATGTGCTTCGTCACCGTCCGCATGATGTTGGGATCGTCCGTCTCCATGACATTGTAGCCCAGGAGCTGGAGCTTCAGACTGAATTCCCGTGCCACATAAGAGGTAAGCCCCCTGGCAAACACATATATGCGGCGACCCTTTGCCTCCTGGAGGTGCTGCACAATGTGCAGCACCTCCGGCAGAGAAATCTGCTCCAAGAGCCGTTCCGCCTCGATAAGGGATTTGTTCATAATCTCGTTCAGGCTGACAAGCTCCTTTTTCTGGCTAGGCTGGGTCAGCCTGTAGCGAAGCTCCTGAAAGCCATGTATGCCGCATTTCCGAATAGCCCGGGATACGGTCGCCGGCGACGAATACGTCTCAAAGGCGATATCCACAATGGAAAGATTCGGGATATTTTCCTCATTCTGGTTGATATAGCGAATGATGCTGCGTTCTGTCTTCGTAAGATTTTTCTCGATTTCACTGCTCCAGGGTATAATCATACGCTCTTCCCTCCTCCCTTGTGTCAAGCTTTCTCGAAAGCCTGTAAGCAATAGTGCTTCATAGCTTTTTGACTTATCGTACCAAATTTTATGCAATAGCACAATCGCATGAACAGCAAAAGGCGCAGAGCCTGTGCTCTGCGCCTCGGTTGGCACCCCTCTAGGGGGCTCAGCCTTCGATTTGGATCGTGTGACCCGTCTCGACCTTTTCGGTCTGTTTCGGCATCTTGATGGTCAGGACGCCGTCCTTGAAAGCTGCCTGGGCCTTCTTTTCGTCGATATCATTGATGTAGAAGGAGCGGCTGGTGCTACCGTAGCTGCGCTCGCGGCGGATGTAGTTCCCCTTGTCGTCCTTCTCATCCTTCTCGTCCTTCTTCTCGGCGGAGATGGTCAGGTAGCCATTCTCGTAGGAGAGCTTCACGTCGTCCTTCGCGAAGCCCGGCAGGTCTGCGGTGAGCTCGTAGTGGTCGCCGTTATCCTTTACGTCCACCTTGAAGCCCTTCTCGCCGAAGCCCTGGAAGAAGGGCTCATTGAAGGCATCGAAGAAGCCTTCGAACGGATCCTTGGTTGCGACGTCATTTTTGAAGCCAAATGGAACAAGACCAAACATGGTGAAAATCCCCTTTCAACAATCTGCAGTATGTAGGGCGGGTGGCTTTCGCGACCCGTTGCTGTCTTTCTGCCGGGGGCTTATCTCTTTTCCCCCTTGCAAGTATTATGATACCACAAATAGTCAAAAAGTCAATAGGTCAAATAAATAAATTTTACGTTTTTTTCGATTTTTTTACTGCCTGCTGTTGGATGGCATCGAGGGCCCTTGTGGTCTGGCGATGCTTTTCCGTGCCCTCCGGCTGGAGCTTGACCACCTGGGTGTAGACCAGGTCCACAAGGAAGAACTGGGCCATCTTGGAGGAGATGGAGCCGGACTCCAGCCGGGTCTCCTTCGACACGTAGCCCAGCGTGACATCCGATAGCTTCCAGAGCCTGGAGGCGTGGCTCTCCGTCAGGGAGATGATCTGCACGCCGTTCTTCTTCGCCAGCGTCACGGCCCGGATGATTTCCTCCGTCTCGCCGGAGTGGGAGATGGCAAAAAGCACATCCTCCGGGCCCAGGATGGAGGCCAGCATGACCATGGTGTGGCTGTCGCTGACCGCCAAGGTATTGAGGCCGATGCGCATGAATTTGAAATTCGAGTCCTGGGCG
Organism: uncultured Mitsuokella sp.; assembly: GCA_945873115.1. Classification (GTDB taxonomy): domain Bacteria; phylum Bacillota; class Negativicutes; order Selenomonadales; family Selenomonadaceae; genus AWVT01. The sequence goes on along the minus strand of CAMCBT010000043.1, from coordinate 4,927 downwards.
ATGATGCCGGAGTAGCCGAGGCCGATGAAGATAATGCGCCGGGCCTCCAGCAGTCTCTTGGCGCTCCCCCCCACCGCCGCCTCTGAGAGGGCGTCGTAGGTGCTCTCCAGGGCCCGCATGTTGGAGGAGAGGAGCTTTCGCGCCGTCTCCCGCACAGGCTCGCCATTTTCCACGCTGCCCGTCAGGAGCTTGTGCCGGCGGATTTCCATGGCCTCCCGCGCGAGGGCCGTCTTGAAGTCGGAAAAGGCCCGGAAGCCCAGCTTCCGCACGAAGCGGGTGCAAGTGGCCTCCGCGACGCCGCTGCCTAGGGCCACCTCGGAGATGGTCTGGGTCGCCGCCTCCGCCAGATGCTCTCGGAGGTACCCCATGATTTTCTTGTCCATTTTCGATGCCCGGAAGGTGGGGGCATCGAGCTCTTCCACGATGCGCATTTTTCTCGCTTCTCTCCTAAAAAAATGCAAATCAGCCTTTGCCGGTTGCGGCCAGGTGATAGTAAAGGGCCCCCAGCATGCCTGCGTCGTTGCCCCGCGCGGCGAAGGCAAGGCGGGTCGCCTCGTAGACCCGAGGGACGAGGCGGTGCCGGAGGGCCTCCTCCAGTACGGGGCGGAGGATTTCCTCCTGGGTCATGATGCCGCCCCCCAGGACGATGACCGCGGGATTCACGACGCAGACGATATTCGTGATGCCATCGGCCAGCGATGCGCAAAGGTCAGCGAGGGCCGCCTTCGCAGCCTCGTCCCCGGCCCGTATCCGCCGGAAGACCTCCCGGCCATCCACCGTTCCAGATGCGAGATCGGCCGCCTCCTCCACCCGACGGACGAGGGAGGTGGTGGAGGCCAAATCGTGCATACGCCCGCCCGGCAGCAGCATATAGGCCACCTCCCCCGCGCTCTGGGAAACGCCGTGGAGCACGTGGCCGTCATAGATAAAGGCCCCGCCCACGCTGGTGCCGATGGTCATGGCAAAAAGGGACCGGGCTCCCTGCCCCGCCCCCTTCCAATACTCCCCGAGGGCCGCGCAGTTCACATCGTTCTCCACCGTGCAGGGCACGGAAAACTCCGCCTCGAGAAGCTTCTTCCACTCTGTCCCCGTGTAGTCGGGGATGGCCTCAGGCAGGGAATAGAGGATGGTTCCCTCCACGGCGTCCACCATGCCCGCCGTGGAGATGGCGATGCCCTCGATATCATGGTGCTCCCTCGCCTCCTGCAGGAGAGCCCTCACCTTCTCCACGATGCCGGAGCCGCCCCCTGCCTTCGCCTCCGTCGCCCGCTCTCCCTTTTCCAAAAAGCGGCCATCCCGGTCACATACCCCGTATTTGATGGCTGTCCCGCCGATATCGATTACCGCGTACATCGTCTCGCTTCCTTTCTGAAAAAAGGGCGGGGGCGCAGAGCGCTCCCGTTGTGTGTATGCTTATTTTGCGAGGATAAGGCCCTCGTAGATACGGTTTGACCGGATCCCCGGCTTGACCTCCCCGTTGATGGAGAGGAGGGTGTGGCCGAGCTTCACGAGCCCCTCGCCGCAGGGGGGCTGGAAGGGCACCTCGCCGATGCTCCGCCAGGCGTTTTCCCGGACGTTATACACGAGCAGCTGCCGGTTCCAGTGGTAGTCATCCGGCACCATGGAGAAGTAGGCCTTCCGAAAGATGTCCCGCTCCTCGCCCTTGAGAGTCCCAAGGTTCCGAGAGGCCCAGTCCCAGACGGTCTTGTCAAAGCCGCCCACCACGAGCATCTCCTCAGAGTTCAGCCGCACGGCCCCTGCCCCGAGGAGGGAGATTTCCTGCCCCGCCACCCGGACGGGGGCGATGGACTTCCAGGCATTTTTCTTCGGGTCGTAGGCGTAGCCATCCGTATAGGCCACGTCGGATCCGCCGCTAAAGACGCAGAGCCTGCCGCCTAGGAGTGCTGCCACGCTCTGGGTGCGGGGCGCCCCCGGGAAGGGGGGAAGCTCCGCGAGCTCCCCCGTCTTTGGGTGGTAGGCCCAGACGCGGTTGCTGGCCTTGCCGTCCTGATTGCCGAGGCCGAGATAGATGCGCCCCGTCCCATCCTCCGCCGCCACGGCGAAGCCATTCTGGAAGGCAAAGGGCAGAGGCGGGAGCGCCTCATGGCTGAGCTTCCCCGTATCGCTGGCTGTGAGGCGGGTCACGGCCTTGTCCCCCTCAGGATCCGGGCTGCCGCCGAAGTAGAGGACGCCCTCCTCCGTCGTGGCAGCTGCGCCATAGGCCACGGGGAACGGCAGCGTCTGGTGATCCATCTCCTGGACGCCGTTGTCGCTGACCTTCAGCACATATACATCAGGATACATCTTTTTGAGGCCGCCTTCAAGGGGTCCCCCCTCCGGAAAGTTCGCTCCGCCACCGGCGATGACGTAGCCGTTATGGATGCCGGCGAAGAGCCCCGCCACGCCGAGCTGTTTTTCCGTGCCGAGGGCAGGCGACAGGGTGCCCACGCTCTGCCATACGATGTGCGGATCTCCCACGAGGGCCGGCGCCGCCAAAGTCACTGCCGGTATCGTCGCCACGAAGGCGGCTGTTGCCATGATTCTCTTGAGTTCCATATCAATGCCTCCTTGGCTTTCAGGATACGGTCGTGCCCTTCGGCGCCGTGTAGCCGCTTTCCGTAAGACGACTCACGATATTGCCCACGATGAGGGAGACCACGATGGTGATGAGCGTGTAGGACCAGAAGGAAACACTCGGAACGAAATACTTCAGATACATGACGGTGGCGGTGGAGAGGATGAAGCCCGCCAGCGCCCCCTTTGCATTGGCGTGCTTCGAGAAGGCCCCTAGGACGAACATGCCCGCCAGAGCCCCCAGGGCCAGGCCAATGAAGCTGTTGAACCACTCATAGGCGGAGCGGATGTCGCTGGCCGCCATAATCATGGCCACGAAGATAGAGAAGACGCCGATGCCCAGGGAGATGAACTTCGCGATGCGGGTCTGCTTCTTCGCCGGCATGTCCGGATTCACCACCGACTGGACGTCCAGCACCCAGCTGGTGGCCACAGAGTTGATGCCCGTGGAGAGGGTGGACTGGGCCGCCGCGAAGAGCGCCGCGAGAAGGATGCCTGTGACACCCGCCGGCAGCTCATAGGTGATGTAGGTGGCAAAGACGAGATCCCGCCGGTCCGTCATCAAAAGATCCGGATTCTGCTGGTAGAACACAAAGAGCGAGGTGCCCACTAGGTAAAAGACCGTGGCGGCGAAGATGGAGAGCACGCCATTACCAAGCGTCATCTTGTTGAGCTCGTGGACATCCGTCGTGGTGGTGAACCGCTGGACGATGTCCTGGCTCGATACATAGGAGGCAAAGGTGGCGAGGCCGCCGCCGATGAAGACGATGAAGACGCTGGTGGAGACGATGTCCGGGCTCATCCAGACCTCCTTCTCCAGCATGAACTTGTGGCCCGTGGTCAGCGTATCCCAGATGGTGCCGAAGCCCCCGTGGATGTCGCCAATCATCACGAGAAGCGTCAGGGCGATGCCCACGATAAGGACGGTGCCCTGGATGAAGTCCGTGTAGAGCACCGCCTTCAGTCCGCCGGAATAGGAGTAGATGATGGCAATGACTCCCATGATGACGATGAGGAGATTGACATCCAGCCCCGAGACCTTCGCCAGGGCGATGGAGGGCAGGTACATGATGATGGACATGCGCCCTAGCTGGAAGATAATGAACATCAGCGCCCCCAGTATCCGCAGATACTTGCACGCAAATCGCTTCTGCAGGTAATGGTAGGCCGTGTCGATTTCCAGCCGGCTGTAAATGGGAAGGAAATAGCGGATGGTCAGGGGTATGGCGATGAGCATGCCCAGCTGCGCCCACCAGAGGATCCAGGAGCCCGCATAGGAGTTGCCCGGAATGGATAGGAAGGAGATGGGACTTAAGAGCGTCGCAAAAATCGAAACGCAGGTGACATACCAGGGGATGGTGCCATCTCCCTTGAAGAACTCCTTGCCCTGCATCTCCTTTTTCGAGTAGTAGAGACCCGCCAGGAGCACGCCCAGAAGATAGACGATGAGCACCACGGTATCGAGGGTAGTAAAGCCTTGCATTGCCTTCGCCTCCTTACGAAAACAACTTGCAGATGGATGATTGCGGATACTTGCCTAAAGCGTAGGAGTCAGCCGAAATACTTCTGGTAGATTTCCTTGGCCCGGGCCACCATCTCCGGCGAGTACTTCTTCATGGGCTCCCGGCAGAGGCCCCCATCGACACCCGCCTCCTGCAGAAGGAGCTTGATGGTGCCATAGAGGCCGTTGTTCAGGATGTCCGTGATGAGGTCGTTCGTCACGTGCTGGATCTCCCGGGCCTCGCTGATCTTCTCCGCCCGAGCCAGGTCGTAGATTTTCCGGGCGCGGAGGCCGTTGATGTTGTAGGTGGAGCCGATGGCGCCATCCACCCCCAGGGAAAGGGCCGGCAATAGCATCTCGTCGAAACCTGCCAAAATGAGTTTATTCGGAAAAGCGCGACGAATCCGCTCCAAGAGATAGAAGTCCGCCTGGGTGAACTTCACGCCGACGATCTTCTCATTGGCGAAGAGCTCCCCGAACTGATCCAGGCTCATGTTGACGCCGGTGAGGGCCGGGATGGAGTAGATAATCATCCGATTGTCCACCGGATCTATGATGTGCTCGTAGTAGGACTTGATCTCCTCAAAGCTGAATTTGTAGTAGAAGGGGGTGACGGCGCTCAGGGCATCGTAGCCCAGATCCGTGGCGAATTTTGCCAGCTCCTCAGACTCCTTCAGGTTGATGGAGCCCACCTGGGCGATGAGGGTGCAACCGTCCTTTGCCTCATCCTTGGCAATCTCGAAGATTTTCTTCTTCTCGTCGGTGGAGAGCATGAAGTTCTCGCCGGTGCTACCTCCCACAGAGAGGCCATCCAGCTTGTTGGGGTCGATGGTGTAGCGGATGATTTGGCGG
>CAMCBT010000042.1 GCA_945873115.1 uncultured Mitsuokella sp. | reverse complement strand
ATCGGGTATAGGGGATGCATCGTTAGATTGTATCAAAATTGGCGGTAAAACGGAGTCTATTTTCTCTATTGAGGAGGATTGGCAACACTACGTACCTATCCCCAATCTTTTTGAAGAGCAGGAACACGATATGATGGAAGCCTTTGCCATCGGGCAAGCATTGGAGGCAAGCATTGGATAGGAAAGAGCACCTGCAGGAGGCTTTGCGAGGGCCAGGTGCTATTTCGCATTTCCGTCAGCAGGTGAAACATCTGCTTTTGCAAGCGGCTTGGGAACGCCACTGCCGCAACTATCGTGAAAACCTGGTGTGCTTGTGGTGTGAGGAGAACAATATCCCCTATGGGAAATGATGCATGCCCTATGAAAAAGGCGCATACAAAAAGCCCCCGAAACGGTGAATTTCATCGTTTCCGGGGGCTTTTATAATGGGCCCATGGATTTAGACCACCCGTGAATTTTTTAGGATACGAGGTTCCTGGCAAGCTATATTTCAATCGCTTTGCAAATAGAACAAGTTTTCCTCATGGCACTCTTAAAATTTTAGAATGTGGTCTTGACAAAGGGCCCATTATATTTTGCATATTATTCAGCTTTGAAAAGGGGAAGGGCCTCAAGGAAGATGATGTCCTTTCTTTCAGCAGCCTTTCCCTCTGCCAGCACACAGGCTTCACCGATGACATGGCCACCGGCCTTTTCCGTGAGTTCCTTCAGCGCCAGCATAGAACCGCCCGTGCTGATGACATCATCAAGAAGAAGAACCTTCTTGTCTTTGATTCGGTCGATGTCAACACCATCCAGGCAGAGCTTTTGAACGCCCTTTGTGGTGATGGAAACATCCTCCACCCAAAGGGCATTTTCCATATAGGCCTTGATGGATTTCCTGGCGACCACATAATGCTTCATGCCCAGCTCATGGGCAAGCTCTGCGGCCAGAGGAATTCCCTTCGTCTCAGCTGTCAAAATGATATCCGTGCTTTTTGGAACCTTCTTTGCCAGCTCGTGGGCACAGGCCCTTGTAAGCTCGTCATCCCCGAGAAGGATAAAGCCGGCGATAGCAAGCGTATCCGTCACGTTCAAAATGGGAAGCTGGCGAGTAATGCCCGCAACAGTGAGTTCATACGTGCGTTTTGCCATGACGTATTCCTTTCTTAGAGCTGCATTTCATTGAGCACCATTTCCAGAGCATCAAGTGTTTCCGCCAGATTTGCTTCTGTGATGACAAGAGGCGGCTGGAAAGCCATGACGTTCCGGGCTACACCGTTTTTCCCAATGATAAAGCCACGGTCCTTCATGGTTTCAAGGATTTCATCGAGAATCTCAGGAGCGGGCGACTTGTCTGCATGAACGAATTCAGCACCTGTCATGAGGCCAAGGCCGCGGATATCACCGATGATGGGGTGACGCTTTTGGATTTCCCGCAGTCCGCTTCTCAGGAACTCGCCGCATTTCGCAGCGTGTTCAATAAGATGGTGGGAAGCAATGTAGTCAAGGACGGCAAGGCCTGCCGTGGTGGAGACCGGGTTGCCGCCAAGGGTGGAGGCCCCAGGCTTTGTGTAGGTATCTGCCACCTTTGCCGAGGCAATGAAGGCGGAGATAGGCGCACCATTGCCGAGTGCCTTGGCACAGACGAGGATATCAGGCGTTACTCCGAAGTGCTCGATGGCAAACATCTAGCCAGTGCGGGCGAAACCCGTCTGCACCTCGTCCGTAATGAGGAGCGTACCATAGGCGTCAAGGATTTCCTTGACACGTTTGAAGTAGCCCTCTGGCGGGACAATGATACCGGCATTTCCCTGAATGGATTCGGCGATAAAGGCTCCAGGGTGGCCGCTGGTAGCTGTCTTGATGAGATCTTCCACGGCGTTGGCACAGGCAAGGTCACAGGTCTCGCGTTTTTTCCCCAGGGGGCAGCGATAGCAGTAGGGATTCGGTGCGAAGTGGATGCCTCCCACAGGATTATCATCCGTGCGCCACATGCTGATGCCTGTGATGCTCATGCCGAGCTTTGTGCGGCCATGCAGGCCATTTCGAAGGGCGATGATTTCGCTGTTCTTCGTATAAATCGAGGCGAGAAGCAGGGCCCCCTCTGTTGCCTCTGAGCCGGTGGAGCAGAAGAAGGATTTCTGGAGGTCTCCCGGGGTGACCTCGGCAAGGCGTTCTGCAAGATTGACAAAGTTCTCCGTCAGATAAATATTGCAGACATGCTGAAGCGTCCCCACCTGTTTTTTGACCTTCTCCGTGATTTCCGGGTTGCAATGGCCGCAGTTGATGACAGAAACGCCAGCAAAACAATCAAGATAACGCCGACCTTCATGATCAAAGAGATACTGCATGTCTCCCCGTACGAATTGGCGTGGCTCCCGATAGAAGTGGCCAAGGCAGGGCATGATGTATTTTTTCTTTTTTTCGAGAATAGCCTTGGGCCCAATGTATGCATGTTCTTCCATTCGCTTGCTCTCCCTTATGGTGTGTTAAATTGTATCTCAGATGGAATTGCGACTTCTGCGGAAGCGATACGTCCCAATACCGAAGGCACGAGGAGACTCCTTTTCGAGAGCTGCCAGACAATCGAAATCCGCGGAAAAGTTTCCGGTCTCCAATGCGTCCAGGGCCTCGCGATAGAGCTTTGTAACCTTTCCCGTCAGTTCTGGGCTATAGTCTTGCGCTTCAATGCGATAGGAGGCAAGGCCATTGAACTTGTCAAGATAGGGATAGAGACAGAGATCTTTTGCGAAAAGTATGTGATTGCGCCCAAACTGGTCGATTCGTATGGAATGCTTTTCCCCCGCCGTGTCTAATAATGCATAGTGACGATCAAGCAGCTCTGGCTCCTGGAGCTCGTCGAAGTCCTTCAGGCTCATGGACGGGAAATTGTGGTCGCAAATCATGGATTCGTAGGAGCCGTGAACGACGGTCTCCAAGGGAAGCTCGGAGGCTTCCACCACCTCGCGGAGCTGCTCAAAGGAGAGCTCGTAGGAGGTAGTGGCCATGGCAAGGCCATTTTCCTTCAAGAATTTCGCAGCAAGGGAGTTGAAGAGGTTAAAGGAAGTGTCCGCCTGGAGGGGCAGGTCGAGAATACTCTTGGCAAGTTGTAGGGAGCCGAGATTGCTGACAAGGACGGCGTCGGGACGGATTGTTTTAAGGGCAGTGAAAAGCTGTTCCAGCTCGCCGCATTCGCGACGCATGGTGGTGCGTGGGGTCATGACGATGACCTTTGCCTTGTCCTTTGCGTAGGAAAGAATTTCCTTGTAGTTGGAAAGTGTCCAGGGGGTAAGGGGGCGAAAGGCTTCGCCGCCCACATAGACCCTATCCGCTCCCGCGTCAATGGCAGCCCTGGCAGACTCTGGCGTATTGACCCGTACAGAGAGCTGGCGATGGGGCATATTTTCCTTATGGATGGCGGGCTCCTGTTTCAAAATTTCATCCTGAAACCCGGCTTCCTTCACTGCATCGCTGAAAAAGCGCGGTTCTCGCTCGCCGGAAAAGCCGATATCCTTGGCAGAAGTATTGCCGAAGGCGAAGGTGGTGGTGAAGTCCCGGGCGCGCCCTTCAAAGAGGGTGCGCCAGCCCTCTTCATCCGTATGGTAGCCTGTGGGGTCTACGATATACGCATCGATAGCCTTGCGATAGGTGGAAACGATACGCCGAAGAAAATCGGCAGAGCGCATGCGTCCTTCAATCTTAAAGGAAAATACACCCGCTTGGATGAGTTCCGGGATGGCGCGATACATGCACATGTCCTTCAAGGCCAGCTTGTAGGGACCAGGGGAGGCCTCGTCAAGATCCTCCTCCGTGTCGTCGTCAATCAGGCGATAGGCCCAGCGGCAGGCCTTCAAGCAACGGCCACGGTTCCCGCTCTGACCAAAGAGGACACCGGAGTGGATGCACTGGCCACTTTCAGAAATGCACATATCTCCATGCATGAAATACTCCACTTCAATACCGGTGCGGGCCCGGAAAAGGACGAGCTCCGATAGTGTCATTTCTCTGCCCACGACGATACGGGTAATGCCGTACTCCTTGAGCTTTTCAATGGCATACTCATTGTGAGTGTTCATCATGACGGAGGTATGGAGAGGAATGGTGATGCCAAGCTGATGTACGAGCTCCAGCACAGCAAAGTCTTGGACGAGAAGTGCGTCAGGCTGAATAGATTCCAGATAGGCAAGATATTTCTTTAGGGCAGGAAGCTCTTCGTTGCTCATGAGATTGTTCAGCGTGATGTAGAGATGTACGCCATTTGCATGGGCATATTCGATAGCCTTCTTCAGCATCTCGTCACTGAAATTAAAATCCCCTTCGTGCATGCGCATATTGAAATGCTTTCCACCAAGATAAACGGCATCTGCACCCGATTCTACGCCAGCCACAAGAGCATCCCAGTTACCGGCCGGTGCCAGGAGCTCAACGGATTTTCGCGAGAGAAGCATATATCATTACTCCTTTATGATGATGTGTGTGTTTGGAAAGAGGGTACACCAGGCATCATTTCTTCAGGTGGATCCCCTATAGGTAGTATTTATACTTTATCATGCAAGACATTACTTTTGCAAGAGCAAGAAATCTATAGTATGTGTCAAGCTTTTCTCGGTGAAAAATTTAAGACCTTGAAATATCCTGTTTCTACGGGCATACAGCATTTCATTCCAGAAGCCCTCCGTTTGAAACAATCTGGGCTAAATGTCCCATCGCACTGATTGAGGAGTAGTTAAGCACAATATGGCCATGTATTGCCCCTTCATGGGGAGTCTGCTTTATCTTTCTAAGCGCATTCCTCACGGTGCCTCTTTCGTGCTGTAAGCCTCGCCAACGCGCTTTACAATTGTGCCGTCCTGTGTATGGCTGACGCTGGCCTTCGACAGGCTGTTTACAACATCCGCCGTCGTGCAGTAGGTGCACTTTGTTGCGATGGATGCCACCAGGTATTGCAGATAGAGGCTCATGCACTCATGTTTCTTGAACCCCATTGCTGCATCAAGCGGATACACGGCCCCGCCATCCGGAAAGCGTACAAGCCACCGGCGAAAGGTCGTCTCGCCCGCTAGTGTTATCAGCGTCCTCCTGCCTTTCCGCAGGGATTTCGCGCCATCCTTCCGATACCCCTGCCACAGATGCTCATCCAGATTCTCCAATGCAAGGGACATCATCCTGCATTGGTGTTGCGCCCAGTACGCATGTAATCGCTCGCTCCTGTCAACAACATTTTTAGACACCTTTAAACTCTCCGTGATTTCTGCTACAATCGTATTCATGGGGATGGCTTCTTTGCCTATGTTTTAAGGATGCTACACAGGATAAAGGTCATCCCTTTTTATTGCAACCCCACCGAGTATTATTTTACACTAAGAAATCTATAGAAAGAAGCAGCTCCCCAAGGCATCGGATTTTTGCGTATCCATAGAGAATCCAATACGTTTGAGAGCTGCACAGAAATCATCAGTGGCGCGGATAAATTCCGATGGTCAGGTTATTGATCCAGGGAAGCTTGTATCCAAGACGGCGGAATAGAGCGGCAATGGAGACGGAAAGAACCAGGGTCAGCATGTAAAAGGCAATAGCAATAGGGGCCGTCATGATTCGACCAGAACGCTGCAAGGCAAGTGCGAGGTAGGTGATAACAAATGGATGAAATAGATAGGCAAAGTAGGAATGGAGGCCGAGCTCATGCAGGAGCCAATGTGTCATTTTGGGGAAAGCATAGCATGTGAATAATTGAAAGAAAAAGAGAGAGGCAGCTATGGTGTAGAGAATTCCTTCAGGTGCCAGCTGATGCACCGTGTTGATTGCCTCCAGCTCCGTATAGCCATCCTGGTAAAGGAGGATATAGTAGTGGAGAAGCATTGCAGCAAGAGTTCCCAGGAAGAAAAGAGAAATCATCAGACGGTGCTGGTGTAGAAAGGCTTTGAAACCTTCCCTATGCAAAGCCAGATATCCACCTAGAAGAAAGATGAAAAAATAATGAAAGGGCCAGTAATTGAGCCGATACATCAAAAATGGCTTCAGGATTGAGCTGTCGGAAAGCCCGTATACGAAAAGATTGAAGGGGACGGAGTAGCTCGACCAGTAATCGAAGGCGACTTGTGCAAAAAGCAATAATGTAAGGGAAGGCATCGCCAGACGCTTTACGATGGGAATCCAGATTGGCATGGCGATATAAAACCAAATGAGTATCACAAGAAAATATAGATGATACTTTGCATTGCCAAAAAAGAGCAGGGAAAGCATGTGTAATATATCGGGAAAGCCTGTATGAAAGAGGAGTGCATCATGCAGGATATATGCAAAGGACCAGACAAGGTAAGGAATGAGCACGGCTCGGAAGCGTCGACGCAAGAAGTCTTTGTAAGAAAAGGGCCTCCCCATGTCAAGGTTATAGAATAGGCCAAAGGCGGAAATGAAGAAAAATATCGGAACCGAAAAACGTGAAACCACCTCGAATAGCGCAATCAGATGGGGATTGGCAAAGGCATTTTCCACATATTGCGAGCCCACGTGGATTCCGATTACGCCCATCATGGATATGCCGCGGATGAATTCGATTGCATCGAGGCGCGGCTTTTTTGTGGCGTTGGAAATGGTTGACATGGGGCAGAGAAGGCCTCCTTATTCACTCAAGATGAATTCGATATGGACGTTGGCGGAAAGGGAAAGGGTTCCCGTTGAAATAGGCGTTGCCGCATCCTTTGCCAGCATGAGAGGTGCAGAAGAGAAGCGGCGTGTCTCGATGCCCCCAGTGCTTTCGTTGACGCTCTTTATGCCGAGAATTTTGCGGCCCAAGCCTTTTGCAAGAATTTCAGCCTTTGACTGGGCATCCTTGACGGCATTCATCAGGGCGTCTTTTCGTACGGGCTGGATATTTTGTGTGGAAAATTCCAGGGAATTGATTTCATTTGCGCCACTATTCAGAGAGGCATCGATTACTTGTCCGATACGATTCAAGTCCCGCACAACGACAGTGATGGAATTGTTGACGGTGTAACCTTTTATGGTTGTTTGCCGGTTATCGCCCGTTTGATAATTGGGGCGGAAGGAATAGTTGCTTGTCTGGATATCCTCAGGATCGATTCCGAGAGCCTGAATCGCATTCTGGATGTTAGAAGAGGTGTTGGCATTTTCCCGCTGTGCTGATGCAGCATCGCTGCTCAGGGTTGTTATACCAATCGTGAGAGTTGCCATGTCAGGATCCGCAACACCTGTGCCTGACCCATCTACGGATAGAACTGGCCGGGTATCCTCTGCCTGTGAGGCAACGGCTGAAGGCAGGTTTGTGGCAGCGACAAAGACTGCAGCAATCGGGATAAGTGCAAAGTGAAAAATTTTCTTCATAACAATATTCTCCTTTTTATTGAGAGTTCATGTTTTTACATGAAAACATGACCGATACGAACTAGTCTAGCATAAATTTTTATGAAATGAAATAAATTTATGGAAGGAAAAACACGTGGGAAAGGCGAAAATAATCACTAGAATTGTGTGCACTGCATTTTGCTCACCCATATGCGTCATCTCACACTTTCTGGAAAGATGTAGATTGTACAAATAGACAAATACGTGTTGGCGAAAGGGGTCGACTCATTATGATGGCATTGAATTTTCAGGCAGCAAAACATAAAAAAATGCTGATGGAACGCACAAAGAATTGTACAGTGCGCCTTGGTGATGTCAGTGGGCAGTTTCCAGAGAATTCCATCGTATGGATTACAACGGGGGTTCTGGGCGAGCCGAAGCATAAGCTTTACACGGCATTCCTTGATAAGGTCCGGGTGAAGACCATGGGAACACTTACCAGCCGCGATCTTGGACATCAGAATCCGGAAATCAACTCTCGGGAAGAACTGATTGCAGACTTCGAACGAATCTATAAGCGCAGAGTCCTCATGGAGGATACGGTTACGGTTATCTATTTCAGCGAGGTACATGAGGATTTGTGATGAATCCTTGTGCCCCAAGTGATAGGGCGTATCCATATATCGAAAGCGTACCGAAAACGTACCGTTATTGCAGATTGTCCAGTTTGTCGGCGATGTTGCGCCTATTGGATTCGTACATGTGCGAATAGACTTTCAGCGTGATGGACGCGTTTGCATGGCCCAGCCTGTCGGCAACCTCTGTCGGCGGGCACCCCATATTGATAAGAAGGCTGGCATGAGAGTGACGGAGATTATGAATCCGTATATCTCTCACGCCAGCCTTTTTTGCTTTCTCATGGAGCTCACGCAGAAGGGCACTTCGGGTGCAGGGGATAATCCTGCCCTCTGTGATATATGTGGCAATGCGCTTGTAGTCTTCCATCATGGGGATGAGGAAGCGGGGGAGTGTTATCACGCGGGAGCTGTTGGCGGTTTTCGGTGTGGTGATACTGTCCTCGCCGTTCACGCGGTACATGGTCTTGCTGATGGTGATAAGGTGCTTTTCCATGTCGATATCCTCCCAGGTGAGCGCAAGCAGCTCTCCTACTCTCATTCCTGTCCAGAAAAGTAGGTAGAAGGCTATGATGTGATGGGGAAGCCGGAGCGTCATGGCGAACTGCTGGAACTCCCGGAGCGTCCAGAAGGCTATGACCTTTCGTTCTTGCCGCGTCACGCATTGCGCAAGGGCCGAGGGATTGGAGGATAGGCCATAGTATCGGATGGCATGATTGAACACGGAGGAGAGGAGGGCGCGGACGGTGCGCACATAGGAAGCCTTCAGGCCGCTTGCAACGAGAGCAGCCTCCCATTCCTCTACCGTGCGTATGGTTATCCTGTCCACCGTCATATTTTGGAAATGCGGGAGGATATGCGTCTGGAGAATCCTGTTTTTGACGTACCAGGTGGAGGGCTTCCAGCGGGCCTTCGCGCTCTTCAGAAAGGACTCGACAAGGGCCGGGAAGGATATGTCGGCAACTTGCGAATGGCTTTCAAAAAATATCCTTTCCCACTCCTTCGCCTCGCGCTTCGTCGGGAAGCCTTCCTTCTTCTTCTTTTTCAGCACGCCGCGTGCATCGTGATACCACAATGAGACATACCATGAGCCGCGTTTCTCGTTCTTGTAGGCAGGCATATGCTCACATCCTTTCTATCTTTTCCGTGGGGCCACGAATATGGTATAATAAAAGAACAAAAGTTATTCAAAGGCGTACCTGCTCACGCCAGCTCACCCACACAGTATCCGGCTGGGCACCGAAGAGCAGCCATACCCAGAACCGTCTGATCCAGCAGACATCAAGACAGAAGGCCATCCGAAAAGAATTGAACATTGCACAATGATTTTGAGCCGTCCAAGTAGGCGGCTTTTTGTTTTATTTGGATGAATTCGCCTGCTTTTTAGCGACAAATATTTCGTCTGAAAAATATGCTCCATTTAGTTTATGAGTGTGGATTAGTTTTTGATAGGGGATATTAGTGATAATAATTTTTCCATCTGCCTCATAGGATAGATATCCAAATACAGAGAGAATTGGATTTATATAGAAAAGATTTAACCGCACATACAGACACCAAATGAGAAGAAAAAGAAATATATTTGCCACGACCGTTCCCAAATTATCCAGGTCCATGGCCACGAACGGAATTATGTATGTGAATAAATAACTCAGTACGATATCTTTTGGCCGCTTGATTGTACTATAATGGATATAATTGACAGATGGTACTTTGGCAAATATTATTAAAGAAGCAACTGAAATTATGCTTAAAATAGCTATCAAAGCAATAAATAGATTATCGGACAGTGTCGCTTCTTTGCGAAAAAATCGGTCAAATACTGCCAAGTTCATAATTAAAATAAGTAAGTATAAAGGCGAAAATGATAGTATGAACATCATAGATTTTCGTAATAGATTCATTTCGCCTTTCCCCTTTTTTAAACGGCCTTATCGATACCTTTACGCTTCTGTATTGTGCTAATATAATATGCATCCCGTATAATCTGGAGTATACTCATGAGATTAATCTTATCATGTGGAGAGTAATTTAGCTGTTCTTCTCCAGCAGCATTCGATATAATATCTATGTCTAAATCAAATGTTTCAATGGTCTCTTTAACAGGTCCAAAGTCGTTCAGAGCATTATCAAGAACGTCTTCTTCCGCTAGAAGCTTCGTGAGCGTCTTCTGCACACGAAGGTCTGATAGACAATCATCCTCGAAGTCATCGAAATTCGCAATACGGCTCTTAGATTTTAGCTTTTTCAATGCTTCTGCAGCCTTCTGCGAATATTGCTCTTTCATGCGGAAAATCCGATCGAGAGCGATATGATTAAATATGAACGCCTTGCCATCCAGAACGATGATGTCTGCAAAACCATCGATTCCTATCAGCTTGGAGTCAAATTCGTTAAACGTGTTATTCCAGAACTGTCCAAAAAATCCACTCGTATTTAATTTCTTGAATTTAGTCGTTCGCCTGAATATGTAGACATTTTTCGTTTCGCTTTTATCCCGTAAATGTAGCACGTAAAAGGTTAAAGAATCCGGCGACACACCATCGAGGGAAATAATGGATGACTTTAGAGTGTCAATCACATCGCTAAAATTTTCAATTTTGTCTACAGGCAAAAATTCAACAGAATCATCAGAATGTATGACTGGGTTGTATGTTTCAACCAAATCATCTGCACGACGTTTCACATAGGCAAGAATAAGATCAAGGATTTTGTCTCTTAGAGCCTTTGTCGTATTTGGAGTATACGAAGTATAGCCAGACCGGCTTTTTTCTACGAAGAATAACTGTGTTTCAAGAGGGTCAATCCGTTCTATCATATCTATTATATCATTAACTGATTTCATATCAATCATATTATCTTTCCTTTCATGGCCGCCTGCGGGCGGCTTTTTTGCGTCTATTCCTCGCACTTTCTGGGGCGTGCCTTTCCCTTTCTTTTGGAAGCTTTTATTTTTTGTCGAATCGGTTTTCCAATCGAGTGATGCTGGCAGTGCTGGCGATGGAGCGCATCTGTGAGACGGCGGTATCACGAAGACGCTTTAGGCGTTCGGTTTGGGTAAAACCGCTCTTGATAAATTCAGCATTAAGACTTTCAAGGTTAGATAAAATAATGAGTTGTCGCAAATCGGCGGCGTCGCGGATATTTCCCTTCGCGTTTGGATGCTGTTCCCTCCATTCCCTTGCGGTCAATCCGAAAAGTGCAACATTGATAATATCCGCCTCGCTGGCATAAGTCGCATTGGTATAACGCGCGGGGAGAGTATCTGTGATGAGGTGCTCCTTGATGGCATCGGTGTGGATGCGGTAATTTGTTTTGGCAAGTTCCCTGCGGGCAGACCAGTCGAGGGAAAGGTGGTCGCTTTCAGCCTTCTTGAGGCGCTGGTAATCCTTTATGATATACAGCTTGAATTCTGGTGAAAGCCATGACGCAAACTCAAAGGCGATGTCGCTATGTGCATAAGTGCCGCCGTACCGTCCAGAGCGGGAGGTCATGCCTACCGCGTTCGTTGCTTCTACCCATTGCTGTGGGCGTAGCGAGAAGGCGTTTAACCCCGCTTGAGCCATAAACACGTTGAATTCGTCGCGTTTGAAATTCGGATTATGAAGGGATTCCCATGTGCCTAGAAAGGCAAGGGTGTTTCTGTTGCGAAGCCAGTTCTGTATGGTGTAGCTAGGGTTTGTCTCATCTCGGTATCGCGCTATGTCCGTCAAGGATATAAAGTCGTTTCCGTCACTGGAAAGTTTTGCATGGATAGAAAGACCTTTTGCTGTAATCGTTCCGCTAACTTTTGACATTTTAATCTCCTTATTAAACCCGTCGAATTCGACGGGTTTTGACATTTTGATGTTATTTCCCGTCCTTGGGTGTGTCGCTCTTATCTTTATCTATAATCTGACTGACGGCCATCTGAGCCGAAGGGCTGGCATCTAGTATCTTCTTCCCTATGCGGGCGGCGGTGTCGTCTGTCTTTCTGTATTTCTTCGGCGTATATTTCGCCTTGGCGATCTGCTTGGCGACGCGGAGGGAGTTCTCCAGGGCGGCGCGGATGAGGTCGCGCGTCTCGTCATCCATCGGCTCTTGGCCGTTGTAGTATGCGAGGCCCGCGTTCGGGTCGAGGTCGTCGAGCATGCTCTTGAGGCGCTTCTGGATGTCCCGCTCGTCTCTCGCGTTGAGCTCCGGCAGCCCGCCGCTTTTCTGCGGCGCGGGCGGGGCGGGGGCGGGATCGGGCTCGTCAACGCCCATAATAACAAGAGGGGATATTTGCAATATTTTTGCCAGTTTGGCGATTCTATCGCGTCGCATGTTGTCAATGTGCCCGGATTCCCATCGCGAAACGGTTGCTTCTGATACGCCGACGTAATCCGCAACATCTTTTTGCGTAAGGCTGAGGGCGGTTCTTCTATCGAAAATAATTTTGCCAACAGATTTTGTTCCGTTGTCCATAGTGAACACCTCCTGATAATCCTATTATATATAGAAGGTTGCATTTTCGCAATAAATAGCGCATATTTTTCCGCGTAAAACTTACAAAAAAGTATTGCGTTTATGCAATTCGCATGATATAATAACTTACGTAAACGAAATATAGCTACAAGAAACTTGCATTTACGCAAGTAGGTGATAACTTGTTTCAGAAGAACGAATTCAAAGCGGAAGTCATCCGCAGAGGAATGACGCTTGATAATGTAGCTGACGCACTGGGCATCAACCCTGCATCATTGCACAGAAAGATGAACGGCGCGAGCGATTTCTATCGCGGGGAGATTGAGAAAATCATCAAAACACTGCATTTATAGGGAGAAGAAGTCCTAAGGATTTTTTTTGCAGAGTAACTTGCGGAAACGTAAGCAGAGAGGAGCGAGAACATGATCTACGTTGATTCCCGCGCATGGCGCTACCGCGTCATGCAGGGGCTGGGCACGGAGTACAAAGCCCGCTACAAGAAGCCGGATAATGGCGGCTGGCACTGTGTCGCGCGGCTCCCGTGGCGCGCGACGGCGGAGGAGGCTGAGAAAGACCTGGCAGAATACGCGGCTAGGCATGGGATGAAGGAGGAACGAGAGCATGAGTGATAGCAAGAAGAAGGTCACAGGGAAAGGGCAGGTCTACTTCGTCAACAAGTTTATGAAATGAGGAGGTGAGCAGGATGAAGGCACCACCGGTGTTCTACCGGGCGCAGGATGTGGCAGACCAGCTCTCTGTATCGAAGGGGCAAGGCTACAAGGTCATAAAGGCCCTGAATGAGGAGCTTGAGAAGAAAGGCTTCCTGACATATCCGGGGCGCGTTTCCCGGACGTACTTCAACGAGCGGTACGGGATTACGAAAGGAGGGGCGGCATGAGTGATTTCAAATGGCGCGTGAGTGTCGAGCGACGCAAACGGAAGCGGGAGAACTTCAATGCCTGCGTGTTCACGATGATGGCTTTCATCTTGTATTTGTGCATTCTTGAGCAGGGATGAGGAGGACGGCATGAGCGACAAGGAAGGACGCTTCAAATGGCGTGTGGCGATGCGGCACCTACAACGCATCGAACGGGCCTGTGACGCAGACCACCGGTACCCGAGCGACGACCTCCCCTGTGGGCTTGCGGAGCATTGGAGCCGTGAGTATGGGGAATTGAGCAAAGCAATGGGGCGCACAGCGAAAGGGGGTCACTGAGATGACGTTGACAGAGTTGAAGCAAATCGCAACGGGAGAATTCTTCACGGCCGAGGCCTATGCGGGATTCTTCTGTATCGGCTTCCTCATCGGTCTGGTGATCGCATGGTGAAGAATTCGGCGGGCAGGAGGCTGAGCGAATGACGAATGGCTGGAAATGTATTCCGGGATATGGCTGCTTTTCCTGTCCTCTCCATGACTGCACGATGGGGAGAGGGAAGCCGCCTACACCGGAGGAGCGCAAGATGCGCAGGTGCGGGTTTCCACCAGTGCAAAAAAATAAGCCCGGCAAGGTGCCGAGCTACAAGAAAATTCTCTACTGAGTGCATTGTAGCACATCATCGGAGGCATAGCAAACTACACGCACAAACGTCCACTTTGTGGACATTGTGCGCCGCCCTTGCAAGAAACCAGCCAATCAGTCTGCGCCTACGGCTTGACTTCTTGGGGTTTCATAGTAAATGAATCTTGATAGATGGAACGAGCAAATGCTTGAGCGGTGGGAAAGCCATTGGCTGGATCCCGATTATGACATGGACTGCTGCAGGCGGCGGGACGAAGACGAGGTCGAAGAGGAGGAGGAAGAATGACATACGAAGAGCGGCTGGACACTCTCCGGCAGAAACTGGGAAAGCCCATGGATGGCGAATCAAAGCTTTTCTACCTGAAGGCGGAAAACAACTCCATCCGGGCGTACTACCTCACGCCTCTCTTTTACGATTGCCGCCCCATCATCGATGTAGAGAGCTACTACTACAACGCATTCGGCGGGGATGAAAAGGCAGTCATGAGCGTATACGATCCGGAGGAAATCGAGCGCATCGCCTCCATCGTGGGGCACTACAATTCCCTCGACTATGAGGGCCGGAGGGAGTGGGCGCGTCATGGAGCATGAAAGCATCTACGCAATAAGCGAGCGTTATAACAATGTTGCGGCCCTGCTGGAAGATGAGACAGTCCCGCAGGAGGCTATCACGGCAGCACTCGCTGAAGTGGAAGACAGTCTAGAAGACAAGTGCGAGAGCGGAATAGGCTACATGGCCACTCTCACGCAGTACGCCGAGAGTGTAGGCGCGGAAATCAAGCGGCTGCAAGCACTCAAGAAGTCACTTGAGAGCAGGAAGGCACGGACGGAAGCGGCCTACATGGGGGCCCTGAAGCTGATGGGAAAGAGCAAGGTGCTCACAAAGCTGGGGGAAATGCAGATCCGCAGGAACCCGGCGAGCGTCGTCATTGATGACCCTTCCTCCATCCCGTCGGAGTACACCAAGCAGAAAAAGAAAATCGAAATCACGCCGGACAAGGCGAAAATCAAGGAGGCACTCAAGGTGGGGGAGAGCGTCGAAGGGTGCAGGCTGGTGCAAGGGGAAAGGCTGGTGTGGTAAATGGCAAGCCGTATTTATGGGGCACTGATGGAGGTGCAGAGCACTCTGAAGGCGCCAAAGGGGCAGAAGAACACCTTTGGAGGCTACAACTACCGAAGCGCGGAGGACATCATCGAGGCAGTCAAGCCCCTCTTGAAGAAGAATGGACTCTACATGAAGCTGGATGACAAGATCCAGCAGGTGGGAGAACGCTTCTACGTGCAGGCTACCGTGACCGTCTACGACACGGAGAGCGGGGAAAGCATACAGGCCTCGGCACTTGCAAGGGAAGCACTTGCAAGGCGTGGAATGGACGAGAGCCAGATCACGGGCAGCGCGTCAAGCTATGCCAGAAAGCACGCGCTCAATGGCATGTTCGGCATCGACGATACCAAGGACGCGGACGCACTCCCACCAGAACAGCCCATACAGGCAGAAAACAGGCAGTGCGATATCAATGCCCTAAGCGACGAAGTGAAGCGCATAGGAGCAACGTGGGACGACGTGAAGCGGCTATGCGTGAAGCACTTCAAGAAGGGCAGGTCGTCGGACCTTTCCAGCGGAGAGCTTGCGGCACTTGTGAAGAATCTTGAAGCATGGATACAGGAGGAAACGAAATGATTTACAAACCAGCAGACTACGACACGACGAAGGCAAGCACGGGCGGGAGCCAGAAACTTCCAGCGGGCGCATACTACTGCGGCATTGCGGGTGTGGAGCTGACGAAGAGCCGTGGCGGCGCGGATATGCTGAAGCTCAATATTGAGATTATACGGGGCGACTATGCAGGGTACTTCAAAAATCAGATGGAGCGGTGGAATGATGAGAAGTGGCCAAGCGGCGGCACGCTCTATCAGGTCATAGAGGGAAAGAGCCTTCCCATGTTCAAGGGGCTCATTGAGAATCTCCAGGCAAGCAATGACGGCTTCGACCCCTGGGGCGATAACAACGCGCTGGAAGAGTACCGCCTCAAGGGCCTCCGCATCGGCGGCATTTTCCGTGAAGAGGAATACCAGAAAAACGATGGCACGACAGGGACGGCAACACGCATTTATGGCACCTGCCCCATGGACAAGGTGGAAACCATCAAGCCGCCTGCAAAGAAGACCCTGGACGGAAGCACGGAGCTGCAAGGGGGAGCAGGGCAGTACCAGCCTCCTTTGACAGACGAACAGATCCCCTTCTAAGGGGCGTCCGTGATTGCCTATGCTGACGTAGTGGGAGAGCAGGAAGGGGGCTTCCTCCTCTTCCTCCCATGCGTCAATCACAAAGACCTCGTAAAGGCGGCAGGGGAAAGAATCCCTGTCGAAATACGTGACCCGCGCATGATAACGCGGGAGCAACAGAAAAAGGCTCACGCTATAATAGGCGACATTGCCAGATGGTACGGCGATGAAGAGCCAGAGACGATGAAGGTACTGCTCAAGGAGGTTTTCGGCTATGAAATGGACACATTCACAGAGACCTTTTCCCTAGCAGCTTGCAGCAGGACGGAAGCAAGGCTGTTCATAACATGGCTCATTGACTTCTGCATCCTCCACGACGTGCCGACTGGCGTACCGCTTGCAGAGCTGACGGACGATATAGCCCGGTACGTATACGCGGCCCTGCTCAATCATCGGTGCGCCGTATGCGGCAAGTGTGCGGAGCTGCATCACGTCGACGCGGTGGGCATGGGACGCAATCGAAAAGAGATCATCCACATAGGCATGAGAATCCTCCCATTGTGCCGGTCACACCATACGGAGTGCCACCACATGGGCAACAAGGATTTTCAAAGACGCTATTTCCTCGAGCCTGTGAAGGTGGATGAGAGGATAGCCAAAGAATACAAGCTGAAAGCGAGGTGATTATCGTGTCAACGTACATCAACAAAATGCGCATGTTTTCAAAAGCCGCGTTCGCGGACGAAGGAATCGGCCCCGTTGAGATTGCTATGTATGTTGCTCTATTTGACATAGACAACGATCTGGCTTTTCGGGAATGGTTCGGGGTCTCGGACAGGCGAATGAAAGAGCTCATTTCGGCAGGTGGGATTAGCACGATAACCAAAGCCAAGAACAGGCTGAAGCAGAAAGGCTGGATTGATTTCAAGGCCGACAAGCGGAAGATGACACTCTACAAGCTGACCACTCCAAAAAAGTTCTTATCGCACACTGTACCAGAAACTGTATCAAATTCAAGTACAGATACTAGTACAGTTAATAGTACAGATACTGGTACAGTGACTAGTACAGATACTAGTACAGTTTATAGTACAGATACTAGTACAGATACTGGTACATTAAACAGAGTAGATAAGAGTAGAGTAGAATATTCCTCCAGTAGCAACTACGTAGAACCGAGGGAGGAGATGCGCGCGCGAGGAACGTCCCGTGAGGACGACGACCTCGGGGAAGTGCTGCGCCTCTACGAGGACAATATCAAGCCTATCATGGGGGACATCGAACGGGACAGCATCCTCGACCTCTACGACCGATACGGGAAAGTCTGGATGACGGCTGCAATTACCGAGACTGCCACGAACGGGGTGCATAGTCCGCAATACGTCAAGGCCGTACTCTTACGCTGGGAGCGTGAGGGCTTCAAGTCGGAGCGAAAGAAAGGAGGCCCCAATGGAGCAACTAGCGGAAATCCTGCAAAGACGAGGGCAGAGCTTGAGGCACGGTACAGCGACTTTGCCGAAGCCGACCGCAACCACGTCTATCCGTGGGACGTACAACCTGAAGCCGGAGGAGCTAGAGAGATATCGGGATGAGATTTCTGCAATCGAAAAGGCGCAGTCTCTCTGCCAGGGGTGCGACGGCAAAACCTGCAAGCAGAAGACCCATGGGGCAGTGCTTGTCGTCACGGACAAGTGGGGACGATATGGCGAGGCCATGCGGCTTTGCAAGTACGAGAGGCAAAGACGAGAAAAGTCTAAGATTTCCAAGCTTTTCTCGTCGGCACGAATTCCTCGCGTCTACGAGCATGATACATTCGCGGACTACACCGTCACGGACGGGAACCGGGCTGCAGTAGGCGCGGCGAAGTGGGTGCTTGCCGGGAAAGGAGGGATATACCTGTATGGCGCACGAGGCACCGGGAAGACGAAACTTGCGGCGATTATAGCCAATGTACGCATATCCAGAGCGATGCCCGTGCTTTTCGTATCCGTGCCGGATCTCATGGCAGACATCCGTGCATCCTTCGGGGGCGACAAGACCGCCGAAGTCGTGGAGGCTGTGAAGGAATCGCCTTTTCTCGTGCTTGACGACCTGGGAGCGGAGAAGATGACCGAGTGGGTAGGCGAGCAGCTTTTCAGCATCGTGAACCATCGCTACAACGAGCGACTCCAAACCGTCGTGACGAGCAATTACAGCCCGGCGGAAATCATCCAGCACATGGCGACAATCGATAGGGCTGGCAATGTTCTTGACGATGTGCAAGGACAGAGAATCATGAGCCGGATATATGGCATGTGTGAGCGCGTCGAGATTCGTGGGCGCGATTACCGCATGAAGATAACAGGCGAAAGGAGCAGGGGATGAAAGACGAGCTGGAAGAGCGGCGACGAATGCGAATGCGAAGCGCCGTCGCGATGGCGACACGAATCAAGGATTTGGAGGAAACCCGGGAAATGTTCCAAGGTGCAGGCAGGGCGCATATCATCGACCGGGAGGAAGCACAGAAGCAGATAAACCGGATAAACAAGCAGCTCTGGAAGCTGAGGGAACGCTTGAAGGCCATAGGAGGCGAGGCATAAGGTGGATGCGGGCATGTTGCTATGCTACGCGGCGGGCGCGGCGGTCGGCATGATCGTCTCGACGCTCGCGGCCTGCATAGCACTTTGGACGGTTTACGGGAACAGGAGGCAACCATGGGATTAGCAAGAAGGGCGGCGCGAAAGAGAAACGCGCTGCCAAAGCCGAGGCGTGATACAAAGCCGAGATACCTGTCGGGGAGCGAGATTCTCATGATGAGGAAGTACAAGAACAGGCTTTCGAAAATATGGATGATGCGCTTCCACGATCTCGCGCTCTGGACGGCGCACAAGGAATTCGGCTATGGGCGCGAGAGGCTCCTGAAGCTTATCGTCAAAATGGGAGACCTGACGGAGGCGGCACTGGACGAGGGCGGCAGGGCCGGACTTATCGCCATCCGTGACGTGATACAGGACGAGTTGGGATTCTATCTCAAGTGAAAGGAGCTGGGAAACGAGGTTCCTCTGGAGGTGCGTATCTACCAGAACTGCGGGAACAATTTTTTGCTCATATACCTCCTTGCCTTGCGTGACACCTTCGGCTTCGGAAACAAGCGTGGCGTACTGGCACATAAGGCATACATGGAGGGACATGCAGCCGTCCAGGACGGGAGGCTCACATGGGAGCAGATAAGCGAGGACGTGCAGAAACTCATGAAGACCGAGGGCGCGAAAGTGACCGAGCGGGAATTTGAATGGCTGTTGCACTGATTGGAGGCGCGAAAAGCATGAGTGAGAAAGTACTGCCACGGCCCTGCAATGGGCCGCTATATTTCCTGGACAAGGTGGACGAGGAGTACAGGGGCTGGCAGAGTCTGGATGCGCTCGTCAAGCAGTATCTGGAAGGGCGCGAGCTCGGCACCGAAGACGCAATCACAGCGTTCCAATGTGCGAAGTAGGAGGCGCAAGGATGCTGATGCCGTCGTATGGAAAGAGCGGTTACAATGTCGATTCCGTCATTTCAGACATCAGGGGAAAAGGCGAATGGATTGACTGCGAGCCGCCGCAAGGCAGACGTTTTCACGTCATGATAAAAGAGGAGTTCCGGGAAAGGATGCTAGAAGACCTTGCGAAACGGGAAAAGAAAAAGCCCGCCCGCCTTTAGGCGCGGACTGGGCGAGCGTGTCAAAAGAAATCATCCTAAGGCATGGCTCTCTTTATACAAAGCCGTCAGGGCATCTTGCAAGACCTTAGAAATGATCAGCTTCTTCTCTTCGTCGAAGGTGTTCAGCCATGCGGGGATCGTTAGATTTTTTCGCACGGAGTTCTTTCCGTATTTTGCGGCATAGGCATCCATGTCGAGGGAAAGGAGGCTGAGAAATCCCTCGCCAATCTCTGAATCGGGATGGATGTCAGACATCTTGCTCGGGGGCGGGACGGTATTGCCGTCTTCCAGCTCGCCGAGAATCCACCCAGAGGCGGCATCTTCGCCCATGGCGATGGCTTCGGCAAGGGTTGCGCCTTCGCTGATACATCCAGGGAGGTCAGGGACGGTAACAGTAAATCCGGGGTTCACTTCGCAAGGATAAAATACGGCAGGATATACAAGTTGCATAAGAAATTCCTCCTTTGCGGAGACGGGCTGTTATTTCAAGCCCGCTCCACCCAAGACAGATTTGACAGTTCTAGGGTCGAGGTCTCCGGGATGATTTGGGATTGTGACCTTTCCCTTTTTGATTGGGTGCTTATAGTGCATATGCGAACCATTTGAGCTACCCGAATTGCAATAATAAGTTGAACACCCGGCGAACCTTCATGCAGTAAGTGCTGCAAGCATTTCTTCCCCAAAGCACTCCTCGGGTGTCTTATA
>CAMCBT010000041.1 GCA_945873115.1 uncultured Mitsuokella sp. | reverse complement strand
CTCTTGTTGTATAATGGGAGCGTAATATGCTGGAGGAAGGCGGCAGCCTTCTGGAAAGGAACGTCATGAAAAGTCCGCTGCACTATCAATTCTCCGAGTATGACTGCGGGCCCACGACGATGCTGAACGCCGTGAGCTTTCTTTTCGAGCGGGCAGAAATCCCGCCGGAAATCATCCGCAATGTCATGCTCTACAGCCTCGACTGCTACAATGCAAAGGGAGAGCCCTGCCGGGCCGGCACGAGCCGCATGGCCATGATGTTCCTTTCAAACTGGCTCGATGGCTTCGGCCATGCGACGAACCTGCCGCTATCGAGCCGCTACCTCGCAGGCCGGGAGGTATTCCTGGGGCAGGAAAGCTACGTGAGCGATGCCCTGCGCCGGGGCGGTGCGGCCGTCGTGCGCCTTTTCTACGATGTGGAGCACTATGCGCTCCTGACGGGAGAGGAGGGGGACGCTATCCTCATGTTCGATCCCTGGTATCTGTCGAAGAGCG
The DNA here is from genome assembly GCA_945873115.1 of uncultured Mitsuokella sp. GTDB lineage: Bacteria > Bacillota > Negativicutes > Selenomonadales > Selenomonadaceae > AWVT01. Next base: position 20,199 of record CAMCBT010000041.1, on the reverse strand, counting down.
TCGAGGAGGAGGAGTTTTCAGGGACGGGCATCACCATAGACGAGGGTCACCCCTTCACCCACAACCGCCGGGTGCCGGAGGCCTGCTTCAATAAAGAGGAGCTCACCCCCTACGCCCTGGGCCCCGAGGAGGACCGGGAGGCGGTCATCCTCTTCAACGAGCGCACGAAGAAGACGGCGGCCAATACAATCGAGTACTTTATCTGACGGGAAGCGGAACGATGGAGCAAAGGGAACGGGAGAGGCGAAGCGAGCTTTTCTACAGGCTGGCGGAATGGCTGAGCCAGGGGAAATTCGACGACGAGTATCTGGCAATCCTGGCGGATTTCTGGGAAGGGCACGAGGCGGACGAGGATGCCATGATCTTCTACGCCCGGTATGCGCTCGCCCATGGAAATGTGGACGTGACACTGGAATACGGGGAAAAGGCCTTCCGCACCCGCAAGGCGAATATCGAGCTCTGGCGGATTCTTCGGGATGGATACCTGGCAAAGGGGGAAACAGGGAAAGCCTTCCTCTTCAGCGGCCGGCTCTCCCGCCACTATGGGGAGAGATTTGACTATCAGGGGAGTCGGAAGGATCTCGAGGAAAATCTCGACCTGCTTTCCCTCGGAATGGGCCAGTCAAACTATGCTCCCTTCGCCTACGCGAAGATGCAGCTGAAGGGCAAGGGCCGCTTGGTATCGGAAAAAGGACGAGGACAAGAGCGAAGTCTAGGAAAAGCACAACTTAGGAGAGATACAATGAAAAACTATGATGTCATCATCGTCGGAGCGGGGCCCGCGGGGACGTTTGCGGCCTATGAGCTTGTGGAGAAGAGGCCGGAGCTCAAGGTCCTCGTGCTGGAGTCCGGGAGCGATATCTATCATCGGGTCTGCCCCATATCCGCCGGGAAGGTGCCCAGCTGCATCGGCTGCAAGCCCTGCTCCATCATGCGGGGCTTTGGCGGGGCCGGGGCGTTTTCCGATGGGAAGTACAACTTTACCACCGCCTTTGGCGGCTGGCTCGGGGACTATCTGAAGGACAGCCAGGTCATGGAGCTCATCCGCTATGTGGACAAGATCAACCAGAAGCATGGAGCCCCGCCGGAGATCTTCACCACGAAGGGCTCGGATATCGGCTACCGGGCCCTGCAGCACGACCTGCATCTCCTGGAGGCCAGTGTCCGCCATCTGGGCACGGAAAACAACCTCCGTATGCTGGAAAATACCTATGAATACCTGAAGGACAAGGTGGAGTTCCGCTTCAAGACGCCGGTGGCTCACATCGAGTCGGATGGTAAGGGGGACAATGCGGTGACGCTGGAGTCCGGCGAGCGCATCAGCGGCAAATATCTCGTGGTGGTGCCTGGCAGGGCCGGGGCCGAGTGGTTCTCGAAGGAGTGCGAGCGGCTCGGTATCGAGCAGGAGAACAACAGGGTGGACGTGGGCGTGCGGGTGGAGCTTCCCGATGCCGTCTGGGATCCCATCACGAGCCAGGTCTATGAGGCGAAGCTCCTCTACCGCACGAAGCGGTACGGGGATGTGGTGCGCACCTTCTGCATGAATCCCCACGGCCATGTGGTCATGGAGAACACGGATGGCATCGTGACGGTAAACGGCCACTCCTACAGCGACCCGAAGCTCCAGAGCCACAATACGAACTTCGCCCTCCTGGTGTCAAACCACTTCACGGAGCCCTTCCGAGAGCCCCATCAGTACGGAAAGCGCATCGCCTCCTTCTCCAACATGCTGGGGGGCGGCATCATCATGCAGCGCTTCGGCGACCTCGTGAAGGGACGCCGCACGAACGCCCATCGCATGAGCCACAGCTTCCTGGAGCCGACCCTCCAGGCGACGCCGGGGGATCTCTCCCTCGTGCTGCCGAAGCGCCATCTCGACAACATCATCGAGATGATCCAGGCTCTCGATAAGCTGGCCCCCGGCACGGCCAACGACGATACCCTCCTCTACGGGGTGGAGGTGAAGTTCTACAGCTCCCGCATCGTCCTTTCGAAGGAGCTGGAGACGAACCATCCGAATATCTTTGCTGCCGGCGACGGGGCAGGGGTGACCCGGGGCCTTTCCCAGGCGGGGGCCTCCGGTGTCTATGTGGCCCGCACTCTCCTTTCCCGCATGGACGCATCAAAATAAAATTTAATTTATAGAAATGCGGCTGGTAGGAAGGGAAAGACCACCTGCTCGGCGAAGAGTATAGAAGAGTATATTAGAGAGTATCAATTTTTGATTTTCCTCCTGCGCCGTGGGGAAACATATTGAAAAATGTGCGGCATTCTATTAGAATAAAAAGAAGGAATACGACTTTTGGACTAGAGCCGGGAGCAGAGCTTTTGCTGCTTCCTTGGATTGGATACTATGCAAGATAGCAGGTGAGCAGTTGTGGAAAAAGTCAAAGTGATGATCGTCGACGACTCCAAGATGAGCCGTGTCATGCTGGCCGAAAGCCTCAAGAAGACGAATTTCGAGGTTTGCGCCGAGGCGAAGAATGCGGCGGAGGCGATAACCCTCTATGCGGAGACCCAGCCCGCCGTGGTGACGATGGATATGAACCTGCCGGATGCGGACGGCATCGAGTGCAGCAAGCGCATCATGGCCTATGATCCGGGGGCGAAGATTGTCATGATCAGCGCCATGAAGGACGCGAGCCTCATCGCCCGCGGTCGGGATGTGGGCATCAGCTCCTTCCTCCAGAAGCCGGTGAGCGCCAATGACCTCATCGATACGTTGCTTCTCTTGTGCCAGCAGACGGTGAGCCGTGGCCAGTTCCTCCGGGAGTCCTATGTGAAGCCCTTCGTCCAGGCCCTGCAGAGCGGCCTCTTCGACCTCGTGGGGCTCAAGGCGGAGATGGATCTCGCCAGCGACGAGCGCCGCTTCCTGGAGGTCAGCGGTGTGGCCGTCATCATCGGCCTCACGGGCGACCCGGTAGGAAGGGCCGTCCTCATGATGGATTCGGAGACCATGAAGGCCTTCGCAGCCCTCGTGGCAAAGAAGGACGCGAAGGATGTGGCGGACGAGGATGCCAGCGATACGGTGGAGGAGTCGGCGAACATCATCGTGGGCCGGGGCATCTCCAGCATCAACGATGTATTCAAGGACAAGGAGATGCGCATCACGCCGCCGGGCACCATATGTGGCAACAGCATCCGCATAGCGAGCCCTCGCCTCACCACCTATCGCATCACGGCGAAGACGGAAATCGGAAATATCTATTTGAACGTTGGTTTTTCAGAAGGAGAATGATGAAATGGATGCAAAGCTAGTCAATCCCTTCGTGGAGGCCTTCGAGTCCGTCATGCCGCAGATGGGCTTCCCGGCACCGACGCGGGCAAAGCTCTACGTGCAGCAGAAGCACGCCCAGGGCAAGGGAGTCTCTGTTATCGTGGGCTTTACGAAGCAGCTCCGGGGCAATGTGGTCTACAACATGAGCGAGGATACGGCGAAGTTCATCGCCTCCCAGATGATGATGGGCATGCCCGTGGCGGAGTTCGATGCCATGGCCCAGAGCGCTATCTCGGAGATGAGCAACATGCTCACGGCAAATGCCGCCACGAATCTCACGGGCCTCGGCCTGGATGTGGATATCTCCACCCCGTCCCTCTCCATCGGCGAGGGGCTGCAAGTGAAAATCAGCGATGCCCAGTTCCTGACGGTTGATATGGATCTGGCGGGCCACCTGGTGGAGCTGGATATCGCCGTCGAGCAGGTCTGATATAGAATTTTGCATGAAAAGGGCGCCCCTCGATTGGGGGCGCCTTCTTTTGTTTCCTATTACGATTCCTCAGACTCCATGGTGTCATCGGCCTCCGCCTGCTGGCGGGCGAGCTCCACATTATCCATCTGGCCCTGCAGGCGGTCGCCGGCGATGCGGGCGGCGATGTCTTCGGGCTTGACCTCCCCGTAGTCATCGATGTCCTCGTCCTCGCTGTCCGCGTCCTGCTCCTCCTCCCAGATGGGGGCGGGCTCTTCGTCGAGAGCCTCAGCCGGTGCAGGGGCTTCCTTTGGTTCCTCTGCCGGGGAGGGCGGGGCTTCCTGGGGGGCCCATGTATCCGGCTGGATGATGACGAAGGGCTTTACGTCCTTTGCGATGACTTCGTTATGCACCCGCTGGTGGCCAAAGCCCATTCCACTGTAGACGTGGTGACCTGTGGGCAGGTATTCCTCCTCCATCGTCTTTCCCTCCTCCTGATAATCCGTGTGACATTCAAGCCCATTATAGCGTAAATTTTGGAGGGAGACAAGAGCCCATGTCTTGCAGGGAGCGGGTTTCTTCGCTATAATAGGAGAAATGCAAGGCGGAAGGGAGGATAAGGAAGGGTATGAAGCGATCTGCATTCCTGGCAGGGCTCATGGCGGTCATTCTCATGCTTGTACTAGGCATGACCTTCTATGGGACCACAAGGGAAAAGAAGGCGGAGGCGCCAGGCCGGCAGACCTTTTCCATGCTGACGACGCTGCCGGTGGAGACGGCAAGCGTGCTGGCGAGGGCCTACGAGGCGTACTCTGGGCTCCGGGTGGAGATTATATCCCTGTCCAGTGAGGATGTGCTGGCAAGGCTGAAGGACCAGGCCGGCGAAAAGGACGGGGCGGCCATCGTGCTGGCGGACTCCGCCGTGCTGCAGAAGGCCGCGGCGGAGGGGTATCTCATCCCCTATATATCGGAGACGAACGACATGGTGCCCGCCTCCTTTCGCGAGACGGAGGGCTACTGGACGGGGGTCTGGTATGATCCGGTGGTCTTTGCGGTGAACCGAGACTACATGAAGACACTGCAGCTGGTACCGGACACCTGGCAGGAGCTCTCCCGGACGAGGGCCCGTATCGGGGTGACGGACTTCATGGCGGCGGAGGCCTCGGCCAATCTCCTCTACAGCCAGATGGCCCAGTTCGGCGATGTGGCGACGCTGGCCCTATGGCGGGGCATCCATCCGAATGTGGTGCAGTATGCCAGGTATCTGTCGAATCCCGTGCGCCAGGCGGGCATGGGGGAGGTGGATATCGCCATTGCCGTGGAGAGCGAGGCGCTCCGCTACATCCACGACGGGTATCCGCTGAAGCTGGTGTATCCCGCCGATGGGACGAGTGCGATGCTGACGGGGACAGGAATCGCCCTCGGGTCGAGCGCCCAGGACCGGGCGAATGCCGAGGCCTTTGCGGACTGGCTACTCACCGATGATGCCCAGATGGCCCTGCAGGGGCAGAATTTCTATTTCCTGACGACGAACCCGGATACGATGGCCTACAAGGCCTTCCCCGGGAAGAATATCGTGCTGTTCAATCAGCAGGTGTATTTCACGAAGGAGCAGAAGAAGGCACTCTTGGACCGCTGGGTCCGCGAGGTGCGCCTGGCCTCCTAGCAGACGAGGCCGGTTCTTGTGATGCTCTTATAGATTGTTATTTATCGCGAGCACATTTATATGGGAGGGAAGGATTTGAAAGCTGGATTTATCAGCCTTGGCTGCTCGAAGAATCTTGTGGATACGGAGGTCATGCTGGGGATACTGCAGGAGCATGGGGTGGAGATTACGTCGAATCCGAAGGAGGCGGATATCCTCATCGTCAATACCTGCGCCTTTATCAGCTCCGCGAAGGAGGAGTCCATCACGACCATCCTCAATATGGCGGAGTACAAGGAGACGGGGCGGTGCAAGAGCCTCATCGTGGCAGGGTGCCTTGGGCAGCGCTATGGGCAGGAGCTCCTCGATGAGCTGCCGGAGGCGGATGCCATCATCGGCACCGGGGCCTGGAGCCGCATCATGGAGGCGGTGGAGGCCACGAGGAAGGGCCAGCGGGTCATCCTCGCGGGAGAGGACAAGTCCCTCTACGACGAGAAGACTCCCCGCATCACCACCACCCCAAGCTATACGGCCTACGTGAAGATTGCCGAGGGCTGCAACAACCGATGCGCCTTCTGCGCCATTCCCTTCATCCGTGGGAAGTATCGCAGCCGCTCCATCGAGGATATCGCCGCCGAGGTGCGCCATCTGACGGAAAAGGGCGTCCGGGAAATCATCCTCATCTCCCAGGACTCCACAGAGTACGGACGGGACTTCGCCAAGGGGGAGCCCCAGCTGGCAAGGCTTTTGAAGGAGCTCGTGAAAATCGAGGGCGTTCACTGGATAAGGACCCTTTACTGCTATCCGAAATACTTTACGGATGAGCTCATCGATACTATCGCTACGGAACCAAAAATCTGCAACTATGTGGATATCCCCCTGCAGCATGCCCACGATGCGGTGCTCAAAGCCATGCGCCGGCCGGACACCCAGGAGGACATGCGCCGCCTCATCGAAAAGCTCCGGGCACGCATCCCCGGCGTCACCATCCGCTCCACCTTACTCGTGGGCTTCCCGGGGGAGACGGATGCCCAGTACCATACCCTCAGGAATTTCCTGGAGGAGATGCGCTTTGACAAGGTGGGAGTCTTCACCTACTCCAGGGAGGAGGGGACGGCTGCCTACGATATGAAGTCCCAGGTGCCGGAGGACGTGATGCAGGAGCGCTATCACGACCTCATGAGCCTCCAGTCGAAGATTTCCGAGGAGGTCAACCAGTCCCTGGAGGGGAAGGAACTTACGGTTCTCATCGAGGGCCGGGACGAGGAGCAGCGTGCCATCGCCATCGGCCGCTCGGAGAGGGAGGCCCCCGATGTGGATGGGGCCGTCTACGTGGAGGGGGATGAAGCCTCAAAGCCCGGCGACTTCGTCCGGGTTCGGGTGCTCCAGGGCTTTACCTACGATGTAGTGGGAGAGCCCCTCGGGGAGGCGACGAAATGAAGCTAGAAGACGTGGTGGGCGCACTCCTTCTGAAAGAAGGTCTCACCATTTCCTGCGCGGAATCCTGTACGGGAGGGCTCCTGATGAGCCGGCTGACGGATATCCCCGGCAGCTCCGCCTATGTCATGGGCTCCGTCGTATCCTATACGAACGAAATAAAGGAAAGAATTGTCGGCGTAAGGAGCGAGACCCTCGCCGCCCATGGGGCCGTGTCGGAGGAGACGGCCCGGGAGATGGCGGAGGGCATCCGACGCGTCATAAAGACGGATATCGGTGTCGCCATCACGGGCATCGCAGGCCCGGGGGGCGGCACGGCCACAAAACCTGTGGGCCTCGTGTTCATAGCCGTTTCAGGGGATCGTGGTACTATCGTGAAGCGGTGCCATTTCCAGGGCTCCCGCATAGAGAACAAGGGCGAGAGCGCCGACACGGCCCTCCGCATGATTCTCGACTATGTGAATACTGACAGGAAGGACGATTGAAATGAAGAAGCGAAAGACCCTTGCGGCTGTCCTAAGTGCCGGCCTGCTCCTCTCTTCTCCCCAGGTCTTTGCAGAGGAGGCGGCAGAGCCTGCCGCAGCCCAGGAGAGCAGTCAGGCAGAGGCTCCCGCAGAGGAGGCCGCAGCCCCCGCGGCAGAGGCGCAGGAGACCGGGGCCGGGACGGAAGGGGCGACGGCTGAGACCGAGGCCCGGAAGAAGGCCGACCGTGAGCTCCTGAAAAAGGAGCTCACGGTAGCGGGGGAGCCCTACATCTACAAGAGCGAGAAGTACGGCTACACCATCACGCTTCCGAAGAAGCCCGTGGCCGTCATCGGAGCAAATCAGCTGGACAAGGATAAGTTCGGCGATGTCTTCATCTTCGCCAACAAGGAGTACGATATCCTCTACGGCTGGGTCGTCTACTACAACGACTTCGCCGAGACGAGCGTTCCGGATTTCAACAAGATGGACGAGGCGACGGAGAAGGCCTATCTCGAGAAGCTCAAGACCAGCTTCCCCTATGAGACGGTGGGCATGGGCAAGCTCAGCAAGAAAAACAAGGCGGTCTTTGCCGTCACGGCACTCTCTGCGGAAATCGACACGGATGGAGACGGTGTGCCCGATGCCACGGCGACGGCACCCTATCAGAATGCGGAAATCATCTTCCGTGGCAATAAGGGCGGCTGCTTCCGCCTGGAGCTCATCGACAAGCCCGTCCTGCGTCCCGAGGCTCTTGCCGAGTTCACAAAGGGCGCGGAGAGCTTTGTGGAGAACTGACAGCTTACGTCATGTGTGTCCATCGGACAGGCATGACGTTTTTTTAGAATATTTCCCAAAGAAATAAAAAACATTTGCCTAGAGCGGTAAGGCATGATATACTAATTTTCGGAGTGAATATGCTCTTTGTCTAGCTCTATGTAGGTGTGTGGCTTATGGAAGTGATTCTTGCAGATTATCTCGGGTTTTGCTATGGGGTGAAACGCGCCATCGGCGTGGCTCATGACAATGCTTCCGAGGACGGGACTGCGAGTACCCTCGGGCCCATCATCCACAATCCACAGATGGTGGAGCAGCTGGAAAAGGAAGGGGTCGGCTGTGTGTCGAGCCTCGATGAGCTTGAGAGCGGCACGGTCATCATCCGTTCCCACGGCGTGGGCCCTGCGGTCTACAATGAGGCCAAGGCCAAGGGGTTGAATGTGGTGGATGCCACCTGCCCCCATGTGCGCAACGCCCAGATGTCCGCCAAATCCCTGGTGGAGGACGGCTACAGTGTCGTCATCATCGGAGAGCCCAAGCATCCGGAGGTCAAAAGCATCCTGGAGTGGGCCGGGAGAAATGCCGTTGTGCTGGACACGCCGGAGGAGGCGCAGGCATTTCCTGCGTGCGGGAAGCTCGGCATCGTATGCCAGACGACGTTTTCCGGTGCAGCCTTCCGGGAGATTGCCGCAGAGCTCCTCGACAAGGCGAAGGATATCAAGATACTCCGCACCATCTGCAATGCGACCGACCAGAGACAGGCGGCTGCCCTGAAGCTTGCGGGCGAGGTTGACCTCATGCTCGTCGTGGGGGGCAAGAACAGCGCCAACACCACGCGGCTGGCGGAGCTATGCAGGAAAAAATGTATGACTTACCATATCGAAACTGCAGCGGAATTGCAAGACGAGTGGTTTGACAAAATAAATAAAATTGGTATTACAGCCGGTGCCTCTACGCCCGACTGGATTATCAAGGAGGTTTACAAACAGTGTCAGAGATGAACATGGAAGAATTGCTTGCCCAGCAGGCCGTACCCGATCTGCAGGAGAAGACCGTCGTCACCGGCGAGGTCGTCCAGGTCAGCCGGGATGAGGCCTATGTGGACATCGGCTACAAGCAGGAGATTCCCGTCCCGAAGCGCGAGCTCGCGTATCCGGAGCCTGCTTCGGCTGAGGATGTCGTCAAGGTCGGCGACAAGATTGATGTCTACATCGTGAGCCTTGGCGGCGACAATGGCGGCGTTCTCTCCAAGGTCAAGGCAGACCGCATGGTCGCCTGGAAGGAGATGGAGAAGCTTAAGGAAGAGGGCAAGACGGTCGAAGCCCACATCAACCAGGTGGTCAAGGGCGGCCTCGTCGCTTCTGTCGACGGCCTCCGTGGCTTTATCCCGGCTTCCCAGATGGAGCTTCACTTCGTGAAGGATCTCTCCGTCTATCTCGATCAGACGGTTGAGGTGGAGATCATCGAGATTGACATCCACAAGCAGCGCCTGGTGCTTTCCCGTCGCTCCCTCCTGGAGGCAGAGCGCGAGAAGCGTGAGGAGGAGGTCTTCTCCCAGCTGGAGGCAGGCCAGACGGTTCGCGGCACGGTCAAGCGCCTCGTGGACTACGGTGCCTTCATCGATATCGGCGGCGTGGACGGCCTCGCTCACATCTCCGATCTCTCCTGGACCCGCGTCAAGCATCCGTCGGATGTCCTCGAGGTGGGCCAGCAGCTCGATGTCTACGTGAAGAACGTGGATGTGGAGAACAAGCGCATTTCCCTCTCCGTCAAGGACACCATGCGTGATCCCTGGCTCGATAACGCCGAGAAGTACAACGAGGGCGATATCATCGAGGGCAAGGTCATCAAGCTGACGGACTTCGGTGCCTTCATGGAAATCGATCCGGGCTTCGACGGCCTCATCCCCATGGGCGAGCTCGCCGAGAAGCGCATCGAGCGCGCCGACGAGGCTGTGCATGTGGGCGACGAGGTCCGCGTGAAGATTCTGCGCATCGACACGAAGCGCAAGCGCATCTCGCTCTCCATCACGAAGGCGAAGAACGCGTAATAGCCTAAAATATTCGGGAAGTGGTGCATGGCATCACTTCCTTTTGTGTATAGGAAGACGCGAATGACGAAAGAATACCCTGCGCGCATCCTGCGCGTATTTCCAGAGGGGCTGGCAGACGAGCTGGGGCTCGTGGCCGGCGACAAGATTATCAAGGTGAATGAAACGTATCCTCGGGACATTATCGACATGAGCTTCGCCCTGGCGGAGGAGGACATCGAGCTATTGGTGGAGCACGAGGACGGGGAGCGGGAAATCATCGCCTTTGACAAGGATCCGGATGAGGAAATCGGCTGCGAGTTCGAGTCGGCTGTCTTCGACAGGATACGCTCCTGCGCGAACCACTGCTATTTCTGCTTTGTGGACATGATTGCCCCCCACATGCGAAACACGCTGTCCATCAAGGACGACGACTATCGCCTCTCCTTTCTCTACGGCAATTTCGTCACCCTGACGAATCTGGGGGAGCGGGACTTCGAGCGCATAGAAAGGCTTCACCTGTCGCCTCTCTACGTCTCCATCCAGTGCATGAATCCGTCTCTTCGGGCCCAGATTCTTCGCTGCAAGGCGGCGGCAAAAATCAATGCGCACCTGGATCGACTCGAAAGGGCGGGGGTGGAGTATCACACCCAGGTGGTGCTCTGCAGCGGCCTCAATGACGGGGCGGAGCTCATGCGCACCATAGAGGAGATCCTCGCCCGCAGGCCCCATGTGCTGGATCTTGCCATCGTGCCCGTGGGCATCACAAAGTACCGCACGGATCCCTTCCCCCTGGAGCAATTCGACAGGGCCGGGGCAGAGCGGGTCATCAACCAGGTGGAAAAATGGCAGGCGAAGCTTCGAGAGGAGTCGGGACGCACCTTCGTCTATCTCGGGGATGAGTTCTACTTCCTGGCAGGACGGAAGGTGCCCCCCTCGGAGATCTACGATGGGTTTCCCCAGCTGGATAACGGCATCGGCCTTACCCGGAGCTTCATCGATGATTGGGAGGCGGAGGCGGACGCGATAAGAGAGAGCTCGGGAGCGTATCGCATCGACGTCATCTCCGGCACGGCCGTAGCTCATGTGCTGGAGGATTTGGCCGGCTCCATCGGGACGCCCGGTGTCAATGTACGGGTCCTTCCCGTGCCCAATGACTTCTTCGGCACCACCGTCAATGTGTCGGGCCTCTTGACGGCCACGGATATCCGGCGAAAGCTCCAGGAGGCGGGGCCAGGGGACCTGGTGCTCCTGCCCTCCTCGGCCCTTCGGGAGGGGGAGGACATCTTCCTGGACGATGTGACGCTTGCGGAGCTCCAGGCGGAGTTTCCCGCCTCTCGGCTGGAGGTGGTGGCCAGCGGCGGCGACTACCGGCGGGCCCTGACGAATCCGGAGGGCTATCACAAGGAGCGCTCCACGGAGAAGGGCTATATGTGGCAGAGCAATGCGGGCTACACGAAGCCAGCGGACTGATACAGACGAAGAAAAGAGGGGAAGCATGAGCAAGCCTATCGTAGCGATTGTGGGGCGGCCGAACGTCGGCAAGTCCACGCTGTTCAACAAAATCGGAAAGAAGCGGGTGTCCATCGTGGACGATATGCCAGGGGTCACCCGGGATCGCATCTATCTCGATGCCACCTGGCTCAATCACGAATTCACCATGATTGACACCGGCGGCATCGAGTTCGACGAGTCGAACCATATCCTAGCCTCTATGCGCCAACAGGCCCAGCTGGCCATGGAGGAGGCGGATGTCATCCTCTTCCTGGTGGACGGAAGGGCGGGCCTCACAGCCCAGGACGCGGAGGTGGCCTCCATCCTGCGCCGGGCGAAGAAGCCCGTCATATTGGGGGTCAACAAGATTGACAGCCCCCAGCGGGAGGCAGATATCTACGAGTTCTACAACTTAGGGCTAGGGGATCCCATCCCCCTCTCAGCCACGAATGCCATGAATCTCGGCGACCTTCTGGATGCCATCGTGGCGGCCTTCCCGGAGCATGAGACGGAGGAGCGGGATGAGGACGAGATTCGCATCGCCGTCATCGGACGGCCGAATGTGGGCAAGTCCTCCATCGTGAATAAGATGCTGGGGGAGGAGCGGGTCATCGTCAGCGATGTGCCCGGCACCACAAGGGATGCCATCGACACCCACTTTATGGAGGACGGGGTGAAGTTCACCCTCATCGACACGGCAGGCATGCGCCGCCGGGGCAAGGTGGAGGAGGCGGTGGAGCGCTACAGCGTCATGCGGTCCCTTCGGGCCATCGACCGCTCGGACGTGGTCCTCATGATGATAAACGCCGCTGAGGGCATCACGGAGCAGGACAAGAAGATCGCCGGCTATGCCCATGAGTCCGGCAAGGGCGTCGTCATCGTGGTGAACAAGTGGGATATCTATCCCGAGAAGGATGACAAGTCCACCCTGCGCTTCACCGATGACCTGCGGGATGAAATCGGCTTTCTCCAGTACGCGCCGGTGCTCTATGCCTCCGCCCTCACGGGCCAGCGGGTGAACCGGGTGACGGAGCTGGTGCGCTACGTGGCAGAGCAGCAGTCCATGCGGATAAAGACCAGCGTCCTCAACGAGCTCATCCGGGATGCGGTCTCCATCAACCCGCCCCCCATGCACAAGGGGCGCCAGCTGAAGCTCCTGTTCATGACCCAGGTGGACATCCGCCCGCCGAAATTCATCCTGTTCGTCAATGACCCGGAGCTCATGCACTTCTCCTATCTGCGCTTCATCGAGAACAAGCTCCGGGAGCACTTCGGCTTTGAAGGAACGCCGCTTCGGCTCATCGTGAGGAAGCGGAATGAGGAGGAGGAATAAATATGCTCTCTGGTCTCTTTGCAAGCCTTATCGCCTACCTTTTAGGTTCCATCCCCTTTGGCCTTATCCTGGGGAAGGCCATCTGGCGCACGGATCTCCGGCACCATGGCAGCGGCAATATCGGAGCGACGAATGCCTGGCGCACCCTCGGCAAGCAGGCGGGAATCACCATATTCCTCTGCGACTTCCTCAAGGGCCTCATCGCCGTGGCCATCGCCCAGCACCTGTCGGACTCTTCTATCGTCGCGGTCCTGGCCGCCATATTTGCCCTGGTGGGCCATTCCTTTTCCTTCCTCATGCAGTTCAAGGGGGGCAAGGGCGTGGCCACGGGTCTCGGGGTCCTCGTCATGCTCATGCCTGCCGTGAGCCTCATCGCCTTTCTTCTCTGGCTCGGCATCGTCTATGCGACCCGCTATGTCTCCCTGGGCTCCTGCATCGCAGCCATTGTGGCGGCCATCCTTTCCTTCACCATGGACTATCCGCTTCCCTATGGGGCCTTTGCCCTCCTGGCCGCAATTCTTATCGTCGTTCGCCATCGGTCGAATATCGGCCGTCTGATGAATGGGACGGAGAATAAAATCTGAGGGGACAAATGTCGTGAAAATATGATATTTGAAAGCAATTCTTGTTGCCCCTGTACGTATGGTATGGTATAATGTTTTCCCATAAGCTACATGTACGGGACTTGCCCGCCAGGCTGCGCCCAGCATCCTGGCTTCTTGTTTGCGATAAGTTCCAAAGGCAAATGCATTTATGCACATGGGGGGTATAGAGATGAATAAGGAAAAGAGCGAATTCTTCCTTGTCCGGGAGGAAATCCTTCCGGAGGCCATCAAGAAGACCATACGGGTCAAGGAGATGCTGAAGCGGGGCGAGGCGCGCACCATCAATGAGGCGGTGGAGTCCATGGATCTTTCCCGTAGCGCCTACTACAAGTACAAGGACTATGTCTTCCCCTTCTACGAGGCTAGCCAGAACAAGATTGTGACCCTGACGCTTCTCCTGGAGCACAAGAAGGGCGTCCTCTCCAGCGTTCTCAACACTATCTCGGCGGACTCCGGCAGCATCATGACCATCAACCAGGGCATCCCTCTGCAGGGAGTCGCCAATGCGACCATATCCATAGAGACAGCAAACCTCGCCATCGACCTGGAGGCACTTCTCGACAAGCTGCGAATGGTGGATGGCGTGATGCGCCTTGAGGTGCTGGGCCAATCGTAAGGAAGGGAAGGAAGGGAAAGAAAGGCCATATGAAAGATACCATACAGCTTGCACTCCTGGGCGTGGGTACCGTGGGCTCCGGCGTCGTGCAGGTCCTGAAGGAAAACGAGAGGCTCCTGACGGAGCGCATCGGAAGAAAAGTCGCCATCAAGACGGTGCTCGTGCGGGATGCTGCAAAGAAGCGGCCCCTCCTTGAGGGGATCCATGTCACGACAGACTTTGACACTATCGCGGCCGACCCGGATATCGACATCGTCGTGGAGGTCATGGGAGGGCTGCACCCGGCCCGGGAGTACATGCTGCGCGCCCTGGAGGCGGGCAAGCACGTGGTCACCGCCAACAAGGATGTGCTGGCCGAGTACGGCCAGGATGTCTTTGGCTGTGCCGAGAAGTATGGGGTGGACTTCCAGTTCGAGGCCAGTGTGGGCGGCGGCATCCCCATCATCGCGCCTCTGAAGCACTCCCTGACGGCGAACCGCATCACGGAAATCATGGGCATCGTCAACGGTACCACGAACTACATGCTGACGAAGATGATGGAGGAGGGCTGCTCCTACGACACCGTCCTGAAGGAGGCTCAGGAAAAGGGCTACGCCGAGGCGGATCCGACAGCCGATGTGGAGGGCCTCGACGCGGCCCGCAAGGCGGCCATACTCGCCTCCATTGCCTTCAACACCCGGGTCCATTTTTCGGACGTGTCTGTGGAGGGCATCTCAAAGATTACGCCGGCGGATATCGACTATGCAAAGGACCTAGGGTATGTCATAAAGCTCCTGGCCATCGGCAAGGACATGGGGGACTCCGGCATCGAGGTGCAGGTACACCCGGCCTTCCTGCCCAAGTCCCATCCTCTTTCTGCGGTCAATGGGGTCTACAATGCCATATTCGTCCGGGGCAATGCCATTGGCGAGGCCATGTTCTACGGCCAGGGTGCAGGGAGTCTGCCCACCGCCTCCGCCGTGGTGGCGGACATCGTGGAGGTAGCGCGGAACATCGGCAACGACAACTGTGGCAAGCTCCTCTGCACCTGCTATGAGAAGAAGCCCATCCGTCCCTTGGATGAGGTGGAGTCCTGCTACTACATCCGCCTCCTCGTGGACGACAAGCCCGGCGTCCTCGGAGCCATCGCCACCACCTTCGGCAAGGCAGGGGTGAGCCTGAAGTCCGTTATCCAGACCCGGCGCAATATCGCAGAGCACGCGGAAATCGTCGCCATCACCCATCGGGTGGAGCATCGGCTCGTACGGGAGTCGCTGGAGGCACTTATCGGTCTGCCGGTGGTGGACGAGATCCGAAGCGTCATTCGTGTGGAAAGTGAGCAGGCATGACCATGGCAAATACGGTAAGGGTGCGGGTTCCCGGGACGAGCGCCAACTGCGGCGCAGGCTTCGATGCACTGGGGCTCGCCTGCACCATCTACAACGATCTGAAGCTCACCTTGACAAAGGAAGAGAATCTCACCATCGTGATCCGGGGGGAGGGGGCGGAGAACATCCCCACGGATGAGCGCAATATCGTATGGCGCTCCGTCCGCTATCTCCTGGAAAAGGCCCGGGCGGATAAGGATTATCGGGGCGCCCGCATCGAGATGGACAATCGCGTCCCCCTCTCCCGTGGCCTCGGCAGCAGCGCCACAGCCATCGTGGGGGGGCTGAAGGCGGCAAATGTGCTGCTGGGAAATCGCTTCAAGCGCCATGAGCTCCTGGAATTCGCCACGGACATCGAGGGCCATCCCGACAATGTGGCGCCGGCCATCTACGGGGGCTTCACCGTGAGCACCCTCTCCCGCCACCATGTGGACACACTGTCCTTCCTGCCGAAGCTGAAGCTGCGCCTCGTGGTGGCTGTGCCGGACTTTCCCCTCTCCACCCGGGCGGCACGGCAGGTGCTGCCGGAGAAGGTCACCGTGAAGGACGCGGTCTACAATGTGAGCCGGGCCTCCATGCTGGTGGCCTCCCTCCTCCGAGGGGATGTCCACCGTATCCGGGGGGCCTTCGGCGATGCGCTCCATCAGCCCTATCGGGCAAAGCTCATCCCCGGCATGTTTGATGTATTTCGGGCAGCGCGGAAGGCCGGTGCCCTCGGGGCGAGCCTCTCGGGTGCCGGCCCCTGTCTCATCGCCTATCTGCTGGAAAAGGACGAGGCTCACGAGGCGGTGGGGGAGGCCATGCAGAGGGAGTTTCTCGCCCACGAGGTGAACGCGCAGATTCTCCAGCTGGGCCTCGACACAAAGGGAGCCCATGTGCTCCATTCGTGACAAGTGATATCATTGGGATTGCCCGCGCATGGAGGCAATCCCTTTTCTCATAGGTAAGTATGGAAGCGAGGGGAGAAATCGTGACGGAAAGAGAATTTGCTGACGCTGTCCGCGGCCTCGGGGGCCGCGTGTTCCTGGTGGGAGGCTGGGTGCGGGACCATCTTCGGGGGATTGCGGCCCATGACAAGGACTATATGGTCTCCGGCCTCCCCCTCGAGGCCTTCGAGACGCGCATTCCTGTCGCCAAAAATGTGGGCCGGGGCTTTCCTGTCTGCCTCGTGGATATCGATGGGAAGCTCCGGGAGGTAGCCTTCGCTCGGAAGGAGCGCAAGGAGGGGGCAGGCTATCGGGGCTTTTCCGTGGACTATGATGCGTCTGTCACCGTAGAGGAGGACCTCTACCGGCGGGACACCCGGATGAACAGCATGGCCTATGAGCTCCCCGAGGGAACGCTCCTCGACCCCTATGGCGGCGAGGCGGATATCAGGGCGGGCTTCATCGACGCAGTTTCCGAGCACTTTACGGAGGATCCGGTGCGCTCCCTACGGGCAGCCCGGCAGGCGGCCCAGTTCTCCTTCACCATTACAGAGCGGACGTATGAATATATGGAGGCCTGCCGGGAGGAGCTCAAGGGAGAGCCCACGGAGCGTATCTATGGGGAGCTCATGCGGGCGCTTTGCGCGACGAGGCCCTCCCTATTCTTTGAGGCCCTTCGCCGGGCAAACCTTCTGGATATTGCATTTCCTGAAATCCACGCTCTCATCGGCAAGACCCAGCCGGAAGCCTACCATCCGGAGGGAGATGCCTACAACCACACAATGATTGTCCTCGATACCGTGGCGGCGGAGACGGATAGCCTCAAGGCCAGGTTCTGCGGCCTCGCCCACGACCTGGGGAAGGGCGTGACGCCCCCTGACATGCTCCCCCATCACTATGGTCATGAGAAGAAGGGCCTAGAGGTGCTGGAGGCCTGGAACGCGCGCATGACGATTCCCGTGCACCTTCGGAAGGCAGCGGCCTTTGTCATAAAGGAGCACATGCGCACGCCCCGCATGAGGAAGCAGGCAAAGCAGGCGGAGCTTCTCCTCGCCATAGAGGGAGCGGGGCTGACCCTATCGGAATTTTGTGCCGTCATCCGCGCCGATGGAAATGGCCATTTACCAGAGTACCTGGAGCATGGGGAAACGTATCTTTCTGCCATGCGGGCCATAAAGGGCTCGGAGGCACCGGAGCACATGAGGGGGCCGCGGGTAGGCGAATGGCTCTGGCAGCAGCGGGTCAAATGCTACCATCAGCTTCAGCAGGGGAAATTGTAAATTAATTTCGTAAATTTGCAGGAAAATACTCTTTTCCATGGAATACACATAGATGTAAGAACAAAGCATTTTGTATGATTCTATAGGAACTTTAGCGGAAGGAGCGAGAGGAATGGCAACGGTAATTCCCTACAAGGGCATTTCCCCGAAAATTGACGGAAGCACATTTATGGCACCGACGGCTGTCGTCGTGGGCGATGTGGAGATCGGTGAGGGATCCAGCCTTTGGTTCAACACCATCGTGCGGGGTGACTTCCAGCCGGTGCGCATCGGAAAGTTCACAAATATCCAGGACAATGCCACGGTCCATGTGATGATGGATCAGCCCACCATCATTGGGGACAATGTCATTGTTGGCCACAATGCCATCCTGCATTGCTCGAAGATAGGGAGCAACTGTCTCGTGGGCATGGGATCCATCCTGCTGGGCTACACGGAGATTGGGGACAATGTCATCATCGGCGCCGGGACGCTCCTGACCCAGCACAAGAAAATCCCGTCGAACTCCCTTGTCTTCGGCAATCCGGCCCAGATCGTCAGGGCTCTCCGAGACGATGAGATCGAGGCCCTAAAGGCCTCCGCCGAGCGCTACCACGAGGTGGCGAACAACTACCGGGTGGAGCTACTCTGAGGAGAGATAATATGGAAAAGACACTCGTACTCATAAAGCCCGATGCCTTCGCAAAGCATCACGTGGGCGACATCCTGAAGCGCTACGAGGAGGAAGGCCTCCGCATCGTCGCCATGAAGGAGGTGCGGATGGACGAGCGCCTGGCCGCCCTTCACTATGTGGAGCATATCGGCAGGCCCTACTATGGGGATTTGGTGGGCTTCATGACGAGTGGCCCCATCGTCGCCCTGGTGCTGGAGGGGGAGGATGCCATCGCCCGGGTGCGAAAGATAAACGGCAAGACGAACCCGAAGGAGGCGGAGGAGGGTACTCTTCGGAAGCTCTATGCTGCCAATGGCAGCCGCAATGCCGTCCACGCCTCCGACAGCCCGGAAAATGCTGCCAGGGAAATCAGGAATTTCTTCAGCGCAATGGAAATCTTTGACGAGACGTATACCATACCGGATTGATGGAGACAGGTCTGTGGCGTGGCATCGGAGCTATTTTGCATTGCCACAGGAAGAGGATTTTAGGAAAAGGGAGATGAGCACATGTCCGTGACGACAAAGACAGGAGACAAGGGGCAGACGAGCCTCTATACGGGAGAGCGAGTGGATAAGGACTCGCTGCGGGTGGAGGTCTACGGCACCATCGACGAGGTGGACTCAGCCCTCGCCGCCGCTCGCGCCTTTGCGGAAAAGCAGGAGGTGGCCGACCGGGTGCTGGCCGTCCAGAAGAAGATACCCCACCTCATGGCGGACTTTGCCAGCCTGAACCGGGAGCCCTCCATCACCATGGAGGATGTGAAGGCCATGGAGGCGGAAATCGAGAAAATCGAGGAGGATCTCCCAGAGCAGACCTGCTTCATCGTGCCGGGGGATACGAAGGGGGGCGCCATGCTGGACGCAGCTCGCACCGTCACGAGACGTGCCGAGCGCATGGCCCTGCGCCTCGCCAAGGAGGAGAGCGTCGCCGACAGCGACCGCCTCTATCTCAATCGCCTTTCCGACTACTGCTATTTGCTCATGCGCCTGGAGGAGGATGTATTCACCTCTGCCGAGGATGAATGACAGCCATCCACCTCTCGGCTTTGGAATAATACTTTACTATGAGAACCCAAGAATCAAGCCCAAAGGGCGCAGATGATTGGTTGTTCTCTTGCAAGGGCGGCGCACAAGACCCGCAAGTGGACGTTTGTGCGTGTAGTTTCGAAAGGAAGAGGTTTGCGATGTCACTGATTAACAAGGAAATTGGAGATTTTACTGTCCAGGCTTTCCAGAAGAATGCGTTCCACACGGTATCCAAGAAGGATGTGCTTGGGCGTTGGAGCGTGTTCTTCTTCTATCCGGCAGACTTCACCTTCATCTGCCCGACAGAGCTGGAGGACCTGCAGAACAGCTATGCAAAGTTCCAGGCGGAGGGCTGCGAGATTTATTCCGTCTCCACGGACACCCACTTCGTCCACAAGGCCTGGCACGACCACTCGGAGCGAGTGAAGAACATCACCTACCCGATGCTTGCTGACCCCACCCATGTGCTCTCCAATGACTTCCAGGTGCTCATCGAAGCGGAGGGAACGGCAGAGCGGGCCACCTTCATCGTGAACCCGGAGGGCCGCATCGTGGCCTACGAGGTCAATGCAGGGAACGTGGGCCGCAACGCCGATGAGCTTTTCCGCAAGCTCCAGGCCTCGAAGTTCGTGGCAGAGCACGGCGACCAGGTCTGCCCCGCCAAGTGGCAGCCGGGCGAAAAGACCCTGAAGCCCAGCCTCGACCTGGTGGGCGCTCTTTGATATAAAGAAACACCTTTCCTACCCATCAAAGGGGTTGTTTTGCGTTGAACTGACGTGAAACAGCCCCTTTTCGCATGATGCGTTCATGGCCCTAAGTCGCGTGCAAAAGTCTCAGTTTCTCCGAGTTTTTTAGGAGAATT
>CAMCBT010000040.1 GCA_945873115.1 uncultured Mitsuokella sp. | reverse complement strand
TCATCGGGTAGATCATGAGCCAGATCAGGATGGCAATCGGGATCGAGATGCCGTCAACTTGAAGCGTCGAGAGAAAGGCGGGCACAGACGGCAGGAAATGGCCGATGGCGACGCCGACGATCATGCAGAGCAGGACCCAGACGGTCAGGTAGCGCTGGAAGAAGTTGATGCCGCTCGTTTGTTCATGTTGCATAGAAAACACCTCTTGAATAGATAGATAGAAATTTGTAAATCTATAAAAGAAAAAATACTGACGTCACTCGCGGCAGCGGAAGTCGGAAGCCGGATGATTCACCGTTGTGGAGCGGCCGAGCGCCTGGAGGCAGGTGCCAATCCTGTCGAGTGTCTCGGCCCGGCGCGTGTAGTAAATCCACTTTCCCGCTTTGCGGCTCGTGACGAGTCCTGCGTCGCAGAGGATTTTCATGTGGTGTGAGAGTGTTGGCTGAGAAAGATCCAGATTCCCGAGAAGCACACAGGCGCATTGCTCCCCACTGCCCAGAAGTTCGAGGATATGCAGCCGGTTGGCATCTGCCAGAGCTTTGAGAATCTTGACGGTTTCTGTGGATTCCATCGATAGCACCTCCTGCAGTTATATTGATATATATCAATGTGACAAACTCAGTATAAAGCAAGGAAGGGGCGTTGTCAAGGCATCTGGAGGGATGCGGTACGGTCTCATGAATCTTATTTTCTTTTGATACCATGTGGTACTATAAAAGATGGCACTCCATCAGAATGTGTGGGGAACTAACTTCCCATCCCTTATGACCATTGAAAAAGCATACATTTTCCTATACGATATTTTCGGCTAAAAAACCGTAAATTGCAATAATAAGTTGAACCCTCAGAGAATCCTTATGCGGCGCGCGGCACGGATAGCCTGCAATTCTTTTTCAAAGCACTCTTCCGGGGTGCTGTAGCCAATCCATAGCGGCCTCCTTCGTAGATGCGATTCGTTCTACTGCATTCTACCACAGGCCGCTGTGGATTTTTAGGTGTTCAACTTGATTATACAATCCGCCATCCGAAAAATCGAGATTTTCTATTGACAAGGAATTTTCCCTGTGGTAATGTGAACAATACAGATTATTTAAGGGGATATTCTGCCCATTTGACAGAGAGGGATTGCAAGGTAGTGTAGTATGGCGCCTTGCAATTTTTTATCGCTCATAAGCCTATGGCGAGGCGGGGCAGTTCCTATTATTGGCATTCATTACAGGCTAAGGGGTGAAGGATTTCATGTTTAATCCTGTGCCGGTGGGCAAACGCAAGAGGTACAGCTACGCGAGAATCAAGGAAGTCATGGAGATGCCGCATCTCCTGGACATTCAGCGCTCGAGCTATGAGTGGTTCCTTGACAAGGGGCTGCAGGAAATTTTCCGGGATATTTCTCCGATTCAGGATTTTTCTGGCAATCTCGTTCTTTCGTTTGAGAGCTTTTCTCTTGGCAGCCCCAAGTACGAGCTGGATGAGTGCAAGGAGCGGGACGTGACGCTTGCGGCGCCGCTCCGGGTCAATGTTCGCCTCATTAATAAGGAGACGGGCGAAATCAAGGAGCAGGAGGTCTTCATGGGAGACTTCCCCCTCATGACGGACACGGGCACCTTCATCATCAATGGTGCGGAGCGCGTCATCGTCAGCCAGTTGGTGCGCTCCCCCGGCGCCTACTACGGGGAGGAAATCGACCCGACGGGCAAGCACCTCTACAATGCGACGGTCATCCCGAACCGGGGTGCCTGGATCGAACTGGAGACGGATACGAATGACATCGTCTCTGTCCGCATCGACCGCACCCGCAAGATGCCTGTCACCTACTTTATCCGCGCCCTGGGCTTTGCCAGTGACGAGCAAATCCGGGATCTCTTTGGGGATGACCCCCGCATGATGGCCACCATGGAGCGGGATGGGGAAGAGGTCAAGAGCCAGGGCAATGCGACGATTGAGATTTACCGCCGCCTGCGTCCGGGCGAGCCGGCGAACGTGGACAACGCCACCCAGCTATTGAACTCCCTCTTCTTCGACCCGAAGCGCTATGATCTCGCCACGGTGGGCCGCTACAAGCTCACGAAGAAGCTGGGCTGGAAGCGCCGCATCATCGGCAAGGTGCTGGCAGAGCCCATCGTGGACAAGTCCACGGGGGAAATCGTCATCCCCCAGGGCGAGGTAGTCACGGAGGATATGCTGGCGCCCATCGATATGGAGCGGGAAAAGGAAATCTTCGGCGACGGGGAGCTCATCCGCCTGCGCCTTCTGAAGAAGGATGGCACGAGCGTCGGCCTTCTGTGCACGCCTACCCTCGATATCCACGATCGCACCATCACGAAAAACGATATCCTGGCCTCCATCAGCTATCTGCTGAACCTCATGGATGGCTTTGGCAATACGGATGACATCGATCATCTGGGCAACCGCCGTGTCCGCGCCGTGGGCGAGCTGCTGCAGAACCAGTTCCGCATCGGCCTTTCTCGCATGGAGCGCGTGGTGCGGGAGCGCATGACCATCCAGGACGTGGATGTCATCACCCCACAGGCCCTCATCAATATCCGCCCTGTCGTGGCGGCCATCAAGGAGTTCTTCGGCTCCTCCCAGCTGTCCCAGTTCATGGATCAGCACAATCCGCTCTCTGAGCTTACCCATAAGCGCCGTCTCTCGGCCCTCGGCCCTGGCGGCCTCTCCCGTGAGCGTGCAGGTTTCGAGGTCCGCGACGTCCACAACTCCCACTACGGCCGCATGTGCCCTGTCGAGTCCCCGGAAGGTCCGAACATCGGCCTCATCGGCTCGCTTGCGACATATGCCCGGGTCAACCAGTTTGGCTTCATGGAGACGCCGTATCGCCGAGTGGACAAGGAGAACCATGTGGTCACCGACGAGGTGCGCTACCTGACGGCGGACGAGGAGGGTGAAATCATCATCGCCCAGGCCAATGAGCCGCTGGACGAGAATGAGTGGTTCCTCAACGAGCGCGTCACGGCCCGCTACAATGAGGAGACGAGCCTCTTCGACCGGGACAAGGTGGACTACATGGACGTGAGCCCGCGGCAGGTCTTCTCCATCGCCACGGCCATGATTCCCTTCCTGGAAAACGACGATGCAAACCGCGCCCTCATGGGTGCGAACATGCAGCGCCAGGCTGTGCCTCTCCTCCGTACCCAGGCGCCTCTCGTGGGCACGGGCATGGAGTACAAGGCGGCCTGCGACTCCGGTGTCATGGTGCTGGCAAAGCACAGTGGCACCGTGGAGGAGGTCACGGCGAACTTCATCAAGGTTCGCACGGACTCCGGCGATCTCGACCACTACAAGCTCCAGAAATTCATCCGCTCCAACCAGGGAACCTGCATCAACCAGGTGCCCATCGTATACAAGGGCGAAGCCGTCGAAGCGGGCCAGCCCATCGCCGACGGCCCCTCCACGGATCACGGGGAGCTGGCCCTCGGCTACAACATCATCGTTGCCTACATGCCCTGGGAGGGCTACAACTACGAGGATGCCGTCCTCCTTTCGGAAAACCTCATCAAGCGGGATATCTACACCTCCATCCACATCGAGGAGTACGAGTGCGATGCCCGCGACACGAAGCTCGGGCCTGAGGAAATCACCCGCGACATCCCAAATGTGGCGGAGGAGGCCCTGAAGGATCTGGACGAGGAGGGCATCATCTCCATCGGTGCCGACGTGCGTCCTGGCGATATTCTGGTGGGCAAGGTCACGCCGAAGGGCGAGACGGAACTCACGGCAGAGGAGCGTCTCCTCCGGGCCATCTTCGGCGAAAAGGCCCGAGAGGTTCGCGATACCTCCCTGCGGGTGCCCCATGGCGAGCAGGGCAAGATTGTGGATGTGAAAATCTTCAGCCGGGAGAACAACGACGAGCTGCCGCCGGGGGTCAACCGTCTGGTGCGGGTCTACATCGCCCAGAAGCGGAAAATCTCCGTGGGCGATAAGATGGCTGGCCGTCACGGCAACAAGGGCGTCGTTTCCCGCATCATGCGTCAGGAGGACATGCCCTTCCTGCCGGATGGCACCCCCGTCGACATCGTGCTGAACCCTCTGGGCGTCCCGTCCCGCATGAACATCGGACAGGTGCTGGAGGTCCATCTCGGCATGGCTGTCCGGGAGCTGGGCAAGCAGATCAAGAATGGTGATCCTACGGTGGAGCAGCGTCTCCGGAACGCCGGCTACGACTTCGACAAGTATGGCATGCCGGAGCCGGATGTGGCGGGCATCCATATCGCCACGCCGGTCTTCGACGGCGCCGGCGAAAATGACGTGTTCGGCACGGTGAAGCTGGCGGGCCTCCCGGAGGACGGCAAGACTATCCTCTATGACGGCCGCACCGGCGAGCCTTTCGAGAATCGCGTCACGGTGGGCTGCACCTACTTCCTGAAGCTCCACCACCTGGTGGACGACAAGATCCACGCCCGCTCCACGGGCCCGTACTCCCTCGTCACCCAGCAGCCTCTCGGCGGCAAGGCCCAGTTCGGCGGCCAGCGCTTCGGCGAGATGGAGGTCTGGTCACTGGAGGCCTATGGCGCTGCCTATACGCTGCAGGAAATCCTCACGGTCAAGTCCGATGATGTGGTGGGCCGCGTGAAGGCCTACGAGGCCATCGTCAAGGGGGAGAACATCCCCGAGCCGGGCGTACCGGAGTCCTTCAAGGTCCTCATTAAGGAGCTCCAGTCCATCGGTCTTGATATCAAGGTCCTCAATGAGGAGGCCAAGGAAATCATGATCCAGGACGACGACGATGATGAGGAGGATGTGAAGGAGACGGCAAAGGATCTGGATCTCGATGTGACGGGCGTGGACCCCTCGGGCCAGCCGGCACCTCAGGAGGGAGCCTCCTACGATGAGGGGGCACCCTCGGACGACGAGGCTCCTGACGACATCATCGCAGATCTGGGTAGCATGGCGACCATCACGGACGCGGAAGGCAAGCCGGAAGCAGACGATACGAACGAAGAATAAGCAGCAAAAGGCTGCATCACCATAAGGGGCAGGGGAGGCAAGAGCCTTCCCTATCCCCATAAGCAAAGCTATTGAAGGGAGTGGCATCTCTTTGCTGGATGTAAACAATTTTGATTCGATGCGTATCGCACTCGCGTCCCCCGAAAAGATCCGCGAGTGGTCCTATGGCGAGGTCAAGAAGCCTGAGACGATCAATTACCGCACGCTCAAGCCGGAGCGCGACGGCCTGTTCTGCGAGCGCATCTTCGGACCGACGCGGGACTGGGAGTGCCATTGCGGCAAGTACAAGCGCATCCGCTACAAGGGCATTGTCTGCGACCGCTGCGGCGTCGAGGTAACGCGGGCCAAGGTGCGCCGCGAGCGCATGGGCCATATCGAGTTGGCGGCACCGGTGTCTCATATCTGGTATTTCAAGGGCATCCCGAGCCGCATGGGCCTTATCCTCGATATCTCCCCCAGGGCGCTTGAGAAGGTTCTCTACTTTGCCTACTACATCGTCCTGGATCCGGGCGAGAATACGGATCTCGTAAAGAAGAGCCTTCTCTCGGAGAAGGACTATCACGATGCACTGGAAAAGTATGGCAATACCTTCCGGGTGGGCATGGGCGCCGAGGCCATCAAGGAGCTCCTGGAGGAGCTGGATCTCGACCGCATGAGCGAGGTGCTCCGCAAGGAAGTCCACTCCTCCTCGGGCCAGAAGAAGGTTCGGGCCATCCGCCGCCTGGAGGTGGTGGAGGCCTTCCGCAAGTCCGGAAACAAGCCCAGCTGGATGATTATGGACGCTGTGCCGGTTATCCCGCCGGAGCTTCGTCCCATGGTGCAGCTGGACGGCGGCCGCTTCGCGACGAGCGACCTCAATGACCTCTATCGCCGGGTCATCAATCGAAACAACCGCCTGAAGCGTCTCCTGGACCTCGGTGCGCCGGACATCATCGTGCGCAACGAGAAGCGCATGCTCCAGGAGGCAGTGGACGCCCTCATCGACAACGGCCGCCGCGGCCGCCCCGTCACGGGCCCGGGCAACCGCCCGCTGAAGTCTCTTTCCGACATGCTGAAGGGCAAGCAGGGCCGCTTCCGCCAGAACCTGCTCGGCAAGCGCGTCGACTACTCCGGCCGCTCCGTCATCGTGGTCGGCCCGGAGCTGAAGCTCCATCAGTGCGGCCTGCCGAAGGCCATGGCCCTGGAGCTCTTCAAGCCCTTCGTCATGAAGAAGCTGGTGGGCGAGGGTACGGCCCACAACATCAAGAGCGCAAAGCGCATGGTGGAGCGGGCCGTACCCGCTGTGTGGGATGTGCTGGAGGACGTCATCAAGGAGCATCCCGTGCTTTTGAACCGCGCCCCGACGCTCCATCGCCTGGGCATCCAGGCCTTTGAGCCGGTGCTGACGGAGGGTCACGCCCTGAAGCTTCATCCGCTGGCCTGCACGGCCTACAACGCGGACTTCGACGGCGATCAGATGGCTATCCATCTGCCCCTTTCCGCCGAGGCCCAGACGGAGGCCCGCATCCTCATGCTGGCAGCCAACCATATCCTGGCACCGAAGGATGGCAAGCCCATCATCGTGCCGACCCAGGACATGGTGCTGGGCTCCTACTACCTGACCATCCTGAAGCCCGGTGCCCTGGGCGAGGGCAAGGTGGTCACGGGCATCGCCGAAGCACTCCTCGCCTACCAGCAGAAGGATTTGGAGCTTCAGGCAGAAATCAAGTGCCGCATCAAGGGCTATGGCCTCGTGAAGACCAGCCTCGGCCGCATGATTTTCAACGAAATCCTGCCGGAGGAGCTTCGCTACTACAACAAGGACAAGGAGACCGGGGAGTGGACCCTCGGCATCCTCATGAATAAGAAGGAGCTTGGCAAGCTCGTTGCCAACTGCTACAACCACTTCGGCGCCACGAAGACCGCAAAGGTCATCGATGACGTGAAGAATCTCGGCTATCACTATGCCTGCATCGCCGGCATGACGGTGGCCATCTCCGATGTCATCGTGCCGCCGAAGAAGAAGACCATCATCGCCGACACACAGAAAATCGTCAACAAAGTGGAGCGCCAGTACGACCGCGGCCTCATCACCGAGGACGAGCGCTACCACAAGGTGGTGGCCCTCTGGTCGAAGGCCACGGACGATGTGGCAGATGCCATGATGGACAACATGGACGCCTTCAATCCCATCTTCATGATGGCGGACTCCGGCGCCCGAGGCAACAAACAGCAGATGCGTCAGCTGGCAGGCATGCGCGGCCTCATGGCCGACCCCTCCGGCAAGATCATCGACCTGCCCATCACGGCGAACTTCCGCGAGGGACTGTCCGTTTCCGATTACTTCATTTCCTCCCACGGTGCCCGCAAGGGCCTTGCCGATACGGCTCTCCGTACGGCAGACTCCGGCTACCTCACCCGCCGCCTCGTTGACGTGGCCCAGGATGTCATCGTCCGGGAGGAGGACTGCGATGTCCGCGCCCTGAATCTCGTCCAGGCCCGGGCCCGCATTGCCCCCTCCGTCTTCGACGCACTGGAAATCCTCAACGACAGCCTCATGGGCCGTCTCCTGGGAGCCGATGTGCTGGATCCCGAGACGCGGGAGCTGCTCTTTCCCCGGGATACCATCCTGGGCGACGAGGAGCTGGTCACCATCGGCGAGCACGAGGTCCGGGAAATCATGGTCCGGGGCTCCTCCCTCTCCTCCGAGGCGGCGATTTCGAACGCCATGGTCACCGAGGTGGTCGCTCTTGGCGAGCCGGAGGAGGCGGAGCGGGAGAAGATAAAGGCCTCCATGTTCCAGGAGATGATGGGCAAGGAGGTCACCCGCAATGTGGAGGACTCCGAGGGGAATATCCTCGTCTCCGCCGGCACAAAGCTGGACGGGGAGCTCATCGGTCGTATCCTCGAGAGCGATGCGAAGGAGATGCGGGTGCGGGACAACAACGTCCGCGGCATCGAGGTCGAGGCCATCAAGGAGGGTGACGGCATCATCGAGTCGCTCGCTGAGCGCATCGTGGGCCGCTTCCTGGCGGAGGACATCGACGACCCGGAGACGGGGGAGCGCATCGCCTCTGTCAACGACATGCTGACGGAGGAGCTCGCAAAGCGCATCGAGAAGGTACGCGACAAGGTCTCCATCCGCAGCGTTCTCACCTGCAAATCCCAGTTTGGCGTCTGCGTCAAGTGCTACGGCCGCGACCTTGCGAACCAGACGGAGGTGGAGATCGGCGAGGCCGTCGGTACCATCGCCGCCCAGTCCATCGGCGAGCCGGGCACCCAGCTCACCATGCGTACCTTCCACTCCGGCGGTGTTGCCGGTGAGGATATCACCCAGGGTCTTCCCCGCGTCGAGGAGCTCTTCGAGGCGCGTAAGCCCAAGCACCACGCCATCATTGCCGAAATCGGCGGCCGCGTGGAGGTGGAGGACAACGGCAAGGGCATGCACAAGATCCTCATCATCCCCGAGGAGGGCGACCCCCGGGAGTACGCCATCCCCTACGGTGCCCGCATGCATGTGAAGCACGGCATGGAAATCGAGGCAGGCGAGCGCCTGACCGAGGGCTCCGTGAACCCCCACGATATCCTGCGCATCTGTGGCCTCCAGGCCACCCAGCGCTACCTCGTCTACGAGGTGCAGAAGGTCTATAAGAGCCAGGGCGTCGAGATCAACGACAAGCACATCGAGGTCATGGTCCGCCAGATGCTCCACAAGGTCAAAATCGAGGAGAGCGGCATGACCGACTTCCTCCCGGGCGAATACGTGGACATCAATGCCTTCGAGGCGGCCAATACAAAGGCCATCGAGGAGGGCGGCGACCCTGCGGTTGCAAAGCCGATTCTTCTCGGCATCACGAAGGCATCCCTTGCGACGGATTCTTTCCTGTCCGCTGCCTCCTTCCAGGAGACGACCCGCGTCCTGACGGATGCGGCCATCAAGGGCAAGGTGGATCCCCTTATCGGCCTCAAGGAGAATGTCATCATCGGCAAGCTCATCCCGGCTGGTACGGGCATGAGCCGCTATCGCGGCCTCTCCATCGTGGACAACGATCCTGCGCCGGCTCCCGAACCGGAGACGGTGGAGGAGTCACCCGAGGAAACGACCACCGGCGCATAAGCAAAATACATAGAGTATTGGCCACCCGCTTTGCGGGTGGTTTTTTACGCTGTTTCCTCGGGAATGAGAAATTTGAAGAGAAATTCGTCATGGAAAATGAAAAGTTTGGCTTGAACCATGGCGGGTGCATGTGGTATTCTAAATAAGTATGGTTTCTTGGATAAGAAAGAGGGATAGAGTATGGCAAAGAATAAGGCGCAGGGTGCTGTCCTTGCGACAATGGTCTGCCTTGCACTGACCTCAGGAACAGCGCTTGCTGCGACACCGTCGAGCACGGGTGAGCGCCTCCTGGATACAGCAGAGCAAAACGCACGTGTACAGGCAAAGGCTGTTCCGCCCCTTCGCTGGAATGCGGCCCTTCAGGGCCAGCAGGCAAAGGCGCAGCCCGTCATCATAACGGCAAAGGATGTGGAAGCGCAGAAGAAGCAGGTAGCTGCTGCAACGAAGAGCGTAGCGGCTGTGCCCCCAAATCCGGCAGCACAGGCACCCTCCGCTCCCGCTGCCTCGACTCCTGCAGCAGCAAGCACGGCGCAGCAGGCAGCCCCGAAGACGAAGGTCATCCCATTCCAGCCGCTGTTCCGTGACCCGGTCGAGAGGCCGGCCCAGGCACAGCAGAAGGCTGGTGCTGCCTCGGAGCAGGCCACAAAGCCGCAGAAAGCTGCTCCCAAGGCAGCCGTGAGCCCCAAGGTTATCGCCAAGCCCGTGCAGCCGAAGGCTGCGGCTCCGCAGGTGATGCCGAAAAAGGCCCAGATGCCCCAGGCGCAGGAAAAGACCGTCTCCACTCCGACAGATCGCCGCCCGGCTGCTTTCCGCGAGGTATCGGACTCCGCCTGGCGCCATATCCAGGCGGGCATCTTTGCGACGGTGGAGCAGTTTCGCTCCGCCGGCCCCCAGAATCTCGAGCCCGCTGCCCTGCGCCTTGTCCAGCTTCTCAATGAGAACGACAAGCTCACCCGCATGGAAAAGGTCGAATATCTCGTCGGCATCGGCTATGCCATCAATCATAGCAACCTGCGCCCCTATCAGAAGAGCACCCTCATCAAGCTGATTTCCATGAATTTCGCTTGATTCCAGTAGAAAGACCGCCCCACCGGAGAAGAGCCGGCTGGGGCGGTTTTTGTGGATTGCTCGCGGGAGACCGTGACTTCGAAAGGAGGGCTCTTTTGCTGGAAAAGCTTGCGCGTCATAAAATCCTCATGGTCATCATGGTGACGAGCTTCGTCACTCCCTTTGCCTCCAGCGCATTGACGCTGTCGCTTCCCGATATCGGGCGCATGTACGGGGCGACACCAGATGAGCTGGGGTGGGTCATCGAGAGCTTCGTGCTTTCCTCCCTCGTCTTTCTCCTGCCCCTGGGGCGCACGGCGGACCGCTATGGGAAGCGCATCGTCTTTCTCTGGGGGAACGCCCTCATGGCACTGACCTCCCTGCTCTGCGCCCAGGCAGGCTCCATCCATATGCTGCTGGCGGCCCGGGCCCTTCAGGGCTTCGGTGCCGCCATGCTCTACGTGACGAGCATCGCCATCCTGTCCCTCGTCTACAGCGGCAAGGGGCGGGGAATGGCCATGGGCTGGATGACGGCCATGGTCTACGGCGGCCTCGCCGCAGGCCCTGTCCTCGGCGGCTATCTCAATGACACCCTGGGGTGGCAGAGCATCTTTGTCTTTCTCGCTGTGTTGAGCACGGGAGTCTTCTTCGCCGCCCGCCTGATACTCACGGAGGATTGGCGGGGAAAGGTGGGGAAGAAGAAGGATGGGGCGGGGGCAGCCCTCTACGGTCTCGGGGCCTTCCTTCTCGTCTATGGGGTGACGACGCTGGTGGGAAATGGCTGGGCACCGGCCCTCATCCTCCTGGGAATCCTACTGCTCGTCCTCTTCGTTCGGGTGGAGCTTCGGGCGAAGAATCCCATGCTCCCCGTCCGCATCTTTACGAAGAACAGGACCTTCACCTGCTCCAATGTGGCCTCCATGCTGAACTATTCGGCAACCTTTTCCGTGAGCTTTTTGCTGTCCCTCTATCTCCAGTCGATCCATAGGATGACGGCTAGGGAGGCGGGGCTGGTGCTTCTCGTGCAGACGGTCATGCAGACGGTGGTCTCTCCTCTGACGGGGAAGCTCTCGGACAAGTATCCGGCCTCCATCCTCTCCTCCGTGGGCATGGGGCTCACGGCCCTGGGGCTCGGAGCGCTGGCTCTTGCCACTCATACAGATACCATCCTGGGCCTCTTTCCCTGCCTCTTTGCCATCGGCATCGGCTTTGCATTTTTCTCCGCGCCGAACAACAACACCATCATGGGCTCCGTGCCGAAGGAATACTACAGCATGGCCTCCTCGGTGCTATCCACGGTGCGGCTCATCGGCCAGACAGCCAGCATCGCCCTTGTGACGCTGGCTGTGACGATCCCCTGGGAGGGGCTGGCACAAATGGAGATGCTCCGTCGGGATATCACCCTCTCCCTAGGCTTTTTCGCTTTTGTCTGCGCCATCGGCATATTGCCGTCACGCATCCGCTGAGCTAGGGGATCGTCTCCACCGTGGGGCTCGTCTCCAGATAGATTTCAAAGGTTCGGGGCCAGGGAAAGCTGGCCTCCACCGTCATATCCTTCAGGCGGACGCGGCGAGCCCCGGAGGGAAGGGGAAGGTCGAAGGGCGCCTGGAAGGACCGCGACCAGCGGTAGGAGGCCAGGCGGGCCGTGAGCTCCGTCCGGAGCATGGCATTGGCCCAGCGGTAGTTCTTCGTGAGATCGAGGTCTGCCGTATTTGTGTAGCCCGCCTTCTTGAGGGCACCATTCACATCGCCGATGATGCTCTTGAGGTAGAAGCCATCCTCCAGAATCCTGTTTTGCACAAAGCGGATATTGGCAAGGGCGGCATTCTGGGCAGGCCCATCCTCCGTGGCCTCTCGCTGGCTACGGACATAGAGGACGGACTGGGCCACGGCGGTGCCGGCGGCGTTGCTCATGGTGTTCCAGCCCGCGTAGGCGGCGAGGCTGCCCGTGGGAAAGCCCGTCTCCAGGAGAAGGGGGAGGACCGTCTCCTCCGCGTTGAAGTGGACGCTCATATCAATGAGCCCCGTGGGCTTGTGGGGCGCATTTCGGGCGAGCCAGTCCGCGAGGGGGCGACGGCTCCCCAGGGTATCCTTTGACACGTCATTTGCACTGACGGCGAGGAGGATGTCCGCCTCCTCAGGCGTTGGGACGATTTCGCCGCCCACCAGCTGAATTTTCTCCTGCAGGCTCTCCTCGGTGGTGACGGCCATATAGGGCATGATGCGCGTCTTTGCGCTCTCCTCCGCGTACTTCACGTAGAAGCGCAGGGGCGATTTCCCGCGCTGCGCATGGGCCGCCAGAAGGGTGGCGGCGATTTCGTCCGCCCCGTGGGTGAGATAGACCTGGCTCTCCGAAAGTCCCGCGGAGGAGATGGCGCCCTTCAGGGCAAATTTTTCGATATTCGGGATGCCATAGGGTTCCCCGTCATCCTGGCCCAGCACGAGCCGGGTGAGGACGCCCTCCCCTGCGAGGGCGATGAGTCGCTCATTGAGAGACTGGTTCTTGGCAAAGTGGGCGAGGTAGCGGTCAAGGGAGACTTTCGGGATTGCCGCTCGAAGGCGCTCGATTTCTCCCTCGTCCACGGGGAGTCCCGCCGCTTTTCGACCCACGAGCCTTGCATAGGCGACGATATCGCGCCGCTCTTCATAGCCATCGATGGAGTCCTGGGGCTGGAGCCGGGGGAGGATGGAAAAGGCGTAGATGGGAAGGTTCGGATGGTCCTTTCGGATATTCCGCAGGCACGATAGCAGAGCCTCCTCCTCCGGGGGGCTCGCCTCCTCTTCCCGGGCGGCGAGAAGCCCCCCGTAGAGGAGCTGGTCGATGGAGAGGATGAGGGCATCGGCCCCTTCCGCCTCCTGCCGGAGCCAGGCCTGCATCCCCCTCGTATCCCCCGGCTGGGAGTAGTAGTCCTGGAGCTCTGAGGGCGGGACGACCACCTCGAGGCCTGCGATTTTTCCCAGATCCACCACGAACTGGCGGCAGGGCGGGCGGCCGTCCAGGGGTATGAGGACGACCTTCCCGGTGGGGGCGGGGACGATTTCGAGGATTTCTCCGCCGGTGTGGGGAAGGAGGGGGAGCGGCAGGAGCAGCAGGAGAAGGAGCAGCAGGCCGAGGGAAAAGGCCCTTCGGTGCCGGCGAAGCCACCGGACGGCTGGATTTATGCGCATGTGTATTTCCTTTCGAAAATCATGTTTTTCGTGTATTATACCATAGTAGTTCACGAATGCTGAAAAATATGGTAAGATAGAGTGAAATCTCAAGGAACGGGTGGGAAAGCTTGCGTATCATCACAGGATCGGCGCGCGGTGCGCGCCTCATGACGCCGAAGGGCCTCACGATCCGACCGACGGCGGATCGGGTCAAGGAAGCCATCTTCAGCATTCTTGGGGATAAGGTGCGGGGGCGGCGTGTCCTTGACCTCTTTGCAGGCTCCGGGGCCCTGGGGCTGGAGGCCCTTTCTAGGGGGGCGGCGTCCTGCACCTTTGTGGATAGGAGCACGGCGGAGATCATCCGGAAGAACGCAGAGCATACGCATCTTTCGGACAGGAGCCGGATTGTCTCCGGCGATGTGCTGGCTTATCTGGCCCGGCTCACGCGGGAGGGCGCAGTTTTTGACCTCATTCTCGCTGACCCGCCCTACAGGCAGGGGGGGGCGGAGGCGGTGCTCTCGGCCCTTGACGGCAGCAGTGTCCTCGCCCATGAGGGCATTCTTCTGCTGGAGCACGGGAAAGAGGAGGGGCCCTTTTCTACCGAGGAGCTGGAGCTCGTACTGGTTAGATCCTATGGATCGGTGACGGGCGTGAGCTTCTACCAACAGGCCTCGTACCTTCGGGAATGCGAGGAGAAGGAGGCGGAAACGTGACGCGAGCGGTATGCACCGGGAGCTTTGACCCGGTGACGGCGGGCCATGTGGATATCTTTGAGCGAGCCAGCCGCATGTTTGATGAGCTCCTCGTCTGTGTGTTCAACAATATCGAGAAGAAGGGCTTCTTCACCGTGGAGGAGCGCCTGCGCTTCCTCCGGGAGGCGACGGCACATCTAAAAAATGTCCGGGTGGCCTCCTTCTCGGGGCTCATCACCACCTACATGGAGGAGCAGGATGCCCACGTCATCGTGCGGGGGGTTCGCTCCGTCAAGGATCTGGAGTATGAGCAGAACGAGGCCTATATGATTCGTCACTTCCGCCCAGAGATTGATACGGTCTTCCTACTGACGCGGCCGGAGTATTCCTTCGTGAGTTCCTCGGGTATCCGGGAGCTCATCCATTTCGGTTCGAGCCTCACGGGCCTCGTGCCGGAGTGTGTGGAGCAGGCTGTGAAGCGCCGCAGGGCGAAAGAAAGGGAGTAAAGATATGGCATTAATAGAGACACTGAATAAAATCGAAGCCATGGTGGCAGGTGCACGCACGCTTCCCTTCACGGAGCGCATCCTCATCAATGACAATGATCTCGTCCACTACGTGGAGGAGCTCCGAAAGGATCTGCCTAAGGAGATGAAGCGGGCCGACGAAATCGTGGCCAAGGAGCAGAAAATCATAAAGGATGCCCAGGCGGAGGCGGATCGCATCCTGCGGAATGCGAAGGAGTATGCGGCTCGGCTGACGGAGGAGCACGCCATCATGAAGGAGGCCAAGGAAAAGGCCAGAACCCTCATGGAGGAGACTCAGCAGCAGCAGCGGGACATCATGACCCGGACCCAGGACAACGCCACGAAGATGCAAAGCGACGTGGATGCCTATGCCAACCAGGTCTTCGACCAGCTCATCCGCCATGTGACGAGCACTTTCCAGGGGGTCCAGCAGGCGGAAAGCGGCCTCAAGCAGGCCCTTACGGTGCTGGAGCAGGCAAGAACCCAGATGAATGAGGCCAGGGCTCCCCAGCCGGCCTCGACGGCACCGGTGCCGGTGAACAAGAATACGGATCTTTCCAAGGTATGAGGGCAGCATCCATCCGAGAGCTCCTGACAGCCTTCCGGGAGGGGCGCCTCACGCTGGAGGAGGCGGAGGGGGCCCTTGGCGGGTCCTTTGACTTTGCCGACCTCGACTATGGACGGGAGGCGCGGCAGGGCTTTCCCGAGGCCATCTACGCTGCGGGAAAGACGAAGGAGGAGACCTGTGCCATCCTGAAGGCCCTGGTCGCCCGGTCGGAAAAGAGCATTCTCGCCACCCGGGTCAGCGCCGAGACGGCGGCGTTCATCCGAGGGGAGATATCCGAGGCGGTCTATGACAGTCGGGCGCGGCTCCTCTATGTGGAGCGGCCAGGGGAGCTGGATGAGGAGCATACGGTCCTCATCCTCACGGCGGGGACCAGCGACATCCCCGTGGCAGAGGAGGCCCGCCAGACGGCCCGCCTCTGTGGCTGCAAGGTCGTGACCCACTACGACTGCGGCGTGGCCGGCATCCACCGGCTCTTTGCCCATCTGGAGGACATCAGGAGGGCCAGCGTCATCCTCGTCTGTGCCGGCATGGAGGGAGCCCTCATGAGCGTGGTGGGAGGCCTCGCGGAGGCACCCGTCATCGGCGTGCCCACCAGTGTGGGCTATGGCGTAGCTGCCGGGGGCGAGACGGCCCTTCGGGCTATGCTCGCAAGCTGTGCGGCAGGAGGTGCCGTCGTCAATATCGACAAGGGCTTCGGCGCAGGGATGCTTGCGGCAAAATTCGTGCGCCAGCTACGAAGGGGAGGGATGCAGCGATGAAGTCCATCTATCTTGACTGCTTTTCCGGCATTAGCGGGAACATGCTCCTGGGGGCCTTCCTCCAGGCAGGGGTGCCTCGGGATTTTCTGACAAAGGAGCTGGCGAAGCTACCCATTGGCGGCGAATTTTCCTGGGAGGTCAGTGCTGTCGACAAATGCGGCATCCATGCGACCCATGTGGAAATCCATCTGGAAGGACAGGAGAGCAAGCACAAGGGAGAGCACGGGCACTCCCACCACCACGCCCATCGCTCCTTTGGGGATATCCGTCATATGCTGGAGGCTTCTTCTCTTGAAAAGCCCGTGAAGGACAGAGCCCTTGCCATTTTTGAGACCCTGGCGAAGGCGGAGGGAAAAATCCACGGGAAGCCCTATGAGGAGGTCACCTTCCACGAGGTGGGGGCGGTGGACTCCATCGTTGACATCGTGGGGACGGCGCTTGCCCTCGACTACCTTTCCATCGAGAAAATCTTCGTGTCGGCCGTCAATACGGGGATGGGGCAGGTAAAGTGCGCCCATGGAATGATGCCGGTGCCGGCTCCGGCCACGGCGGAGCTCCTCTTAGGCTTTTCGAGCTACCATACGGGGACGCAGCGGGAGCTTGCGACCCCTACGGGGGCCGCCGTGCTGAAGGCACTGGCGGAGCCCGCGAGAAGCCTCCCCCGGGGATTTACCGCAGAGCGCATCGCCTACGGAGCGGGGACGGCGGAGCTAGAGATGCCGAATGTGCTTCGCATGTATGTGGGCACCTACGAGGGCAAGGGCTCCTCGCCCCTTTGCCTCCTGGAGGCAAATATCGACGATATGAACCCTCAGGTCTATGGCTATCTCTACGAGAGGCTTCTTTCGGAGGGAGCCCTCGATGTCTGGACGACCCCCATCTATATGAAGAAGAACCGGCCGGCAGCGACCCTCTCCATCCTCTGCGAGACGGCAAAGAAGGAGGCACTTGCGGGCATCGTCTTTACGGAGTCCACCAGCATCGGGCTCCGGGTCATTCCCGTGGACAGCCGGCTGGAGGCGAATCGGCGCATGGCCACTGTCGAGACCAGGTACGGGGCCGTGCGCTGCAAGATAAGTGCCTGGGGCGGGAGCCTCGTCAGCATCTCCGCCGAGTATGAGGACTGTCGCCGCCTGGCACAGACCCAGGGGGTGCCACTGAAGGACATCCAGTTCGAGGCGGTGCGCCAGATGCGCGAGCGGCTCGGGGATTGACAAGGACAGGGCCCATCTATATAATGGATTGAGGTTGATGCAAATGCATATAATGGTAGCAGAGCGGGAGGGAGCCTACGAGGCGATTCCCTTTTCCTTTGACACCACGGCAGAGACTCTTTCCCTTGAGGGGGAGGACTATGCCATCGTTGGTGCCATCCACGTGGAGGGGCGGGTGCTCCCCACAGGGACCCGCTATCGGGTGGAGGGGAAAATCACCTGCACCAAGTCCTTTGACTGCGACAGGTGCCTGAAGCACACCCTCGAGGAGCAGACCCACGAATTCATCGAGGAGTTCTCCCGGGAGGCGAGACCAGGCGATGTGGTGAATCCCATCGAAAATGATCGGCTGGTGCTCGATACGGTTGTGCGGGATACCATCATGGCCGCACAGCCACTCGCAAAGCTCTGCAAGCCCGACTGCAAGGGACTCTGTCCCGTCTGCGGTCAGGACCTTAACGAAGGCAGCTGCGGCTGCGACACCTTCGTGCCGGATCCAAGGCTCGCCGTATTGCAGGATTTCTTCAAGGACAACAAGAACTGAGAACGACAGGAGGCGAAAGAATTGGCAGTACCTAAGAGAAAGACCTCGAAGGCTCGTCGCGACAAGCGTCGCGCAAACTGGAAGCTCACGGCCCCCGGCTATGTGGAGTGCCCCCAGTGCCACGAGCCGAAGATGCCCCATCGCGTCTGCACCGAGTGCGGTTACTACGATGGCAAGGAAGTCTTCGAGAGCGCGGAATAAGCAAATGAAAATGGCTTCAGGATATCATTTCCTGAAGCCATTTTTTTACTATGAGAACCCAAGAATCAAGCCCAAAGGGCGCAGATGATTGGTTGTTCTCTTGCAAGGGCGGCGCACAATGTCCACAAAGTGGACGTTTGTGCGTGTAGTTTACTATGAAACCCCAAGAAGTCAAGCCGTAGGCGCAGACTGATTGGCTGGTTTCTTGCAAGGGCGGCGCACAATGTCCACAAAGTGGACGTTTGTGCGTGTAGTTTGTGAGCGAAACGCCCTCTCCACAACATGCGCTTATGGGAGGGCATCTTCGCACGGCAGGTTCCGTCCGGAAATTCAGTCCGCAAAGCGGGGCAGGAGGCTCTCGCCCTTTGTGGCGAAGGGAGCATCGAAGATATCGCCCACGGTCGCGCCAATCATGGCGAAGGTGGGGTAGGTGCCGAGGTTTACGGGGCGGACGTGCTTGCCGTAGAGGAGAAGGGGGATGTACTCCCGGGTGTGGTCCGTGCCGGGGGCACCGGGATCGCAGCCGTGGTCGGCCGTAATCATCAGCAGGTCGTCCGCCCGCATGTTCTCGAGGAAGGTGCCCAGCTGGCGGTCGAACTGGGTCATGGCCCTGGCATACCCGTCGATATCCCGGCGGTGGCCGTACTGCATGTCGAAATCCACGAGATTCACGAAGCAGAGGCCCGTGAAGTCCTCCTTCTGCAGGGCCAGGGTCTTTTCCATGCCGTCGTCGTTATTCTTGTTGACACCGGTGCTTCTCGTAATGCTGCGGCCGGCGAAGATGTCGGAAATCTTGCCCACGCCGATGGTGGCAAGACCTTTCTTTGCCAGGGCATCCATCATGGTCTCGCCCGTGGGGTCCAGGGAGAAGTCGTGGCGACGGGAGGTGCGCTCGTAGTTCGGATAGTCGCCGATGTAGGGACGGGCGATGATGCGGCCCACACCGTGCTCTCCCTGCATGATGGCTCGGGCTTTTTTGCAGTAGTCGTAGAGTTCCTCCACGGGTACATCCGCTTCGTTTGCCGCAATCTGCAGGACGCTGTCGGCGGAGGTGTAGACGATGAGGCCCCCCGTCTCCTTCTGCTCCCGGCCGTAGTCCGCTATGACCTTCGTGCCGGAGTAGGGCTTGTTGCAGAGAATCTTCTTGCCAAAGGCCTTCTCGAGCTTCTCGATGACCTCCGGGGGGAAGCCCTCGGGGTAGGTGGGCATGGGATGCTCCGAGACGATGCCCGCAATCTCCCAGTGGCCCGTCGTCGTGTCCTTGCCCCGGGAGAGCTCCCGAAGCCGGGCAAAGGCCCCGATGGGGGCGGGCACGGGGGTGCCGCAGCCCACGCCGTCGATGTTGAAGAGGCCGAGCTTCGCCAGGTGGGGCGTATCGTATTCCTTTGAGGTGAGCAGGGATTTCAGCGTGTTGCACTTGCCGTCGCCGAAGTCGGCCGCATCCGGCTCCTGGCCGATGCCCATGCTGTCCAGAACGATGAGGAAGACGCGTTTGAATTTCATAGGAATGCCTCCTTTATGGAAAGAGCGTTTAGCCGTCGATTTCAGAGCGGAGCACCTTCACCGCCGCGCTGGCACCCAGGCGGGTGCAGCCGGCGGCCAGGAAGGCCTTCATCTCCTCCCGGGTGTGGATGCCGCCCGCCGCCTTGAGGGCCACATTCTTTCCCACGTGCTTCTTGAAGAGGGCGATGTCTTCGAGCGTCGCGCCAGCGGTGCCGAAGCCTGTGGAGGTCTTGATGAAGTCGGCGCCTCCCTCGGTGACGCAGTGGCAGGCGGCAATCTTCTCTTGCTCGGAGAGGAAGCAGGTCTCCACGATGACCTTGAGGATGCGGCTGCCGCAGAGGTGCTTCAGGGCGCGGATTTCCTCCGTGACGGCGGAGGTGTCGCCGGCCTTCAGATAGCCGATGTTGATGACCATGTCGATTTCCTCGGCCCCGTCTGCGAGGGCCTGGGCCGTCTCGGCGAGCTTTGCTGCCGTGCTGCAGTTGCCGTTGGGAAAACCCACCACGGTGGCAATCTTGAGCCCCGTGCCCTTGTACTTGTTGGCGACGGGCTCCACAAAGGCGGAGGGAATCATCACCGTGGCCGTATGGTAGCGGAGGGCCTCGTCACAGAGGACAGAGATTTCCTCGAAGGTGGCAGTCTGCTTCAGCAGGGTGTGGTCCACATGAGCCAGGATTTCTTTTGCGTTCATCGTATCCGACCTTTCTGTTTTCGCGCGATGATTTCTGTTTCTTATCCCTATGGTAGCGAATTTTCGTGAAGAAGAAAAGGGCTTTTGCCTTTTTTGCGAAAATTTTGCAGAAAAGCGTATGAAAAGCACATGTCCTAAAAGGCATGTGCCGGGAAATCATGAGGTTTTATGCGTTTGCTTCCTGTCCTTGGGACGAGAATCTTTTTTATTCTCCCGGAAATAGGGAAGGGCCAGGAAAAAGACAAGGGCGATGGAAAAGGCGATGAGGCTTGTGGTCTGGCCGCTGGTGAAGAGGCCAAGGACCTTTTCCGTGTAGTCTCCCCGGAAAAACTCCAGGCCGAAGCGGGCGGCACTGTAAAGGAGGACGTAGAGGGCGAAGGCCTGGCCCCTTGCGTGGGGGAAGGCGCGGAAGAGGAGCAGAATGGCAAATATGGCCACATCCAGCTGGCACTCCCAGACCTCCGCGGGCCATAGGGGCTGGGCACCGTAGGTGTGGTACGCCAGCGTCGTCTCCGGGTAGAGGAGGCCAAAGGAAGAGCCCGTGGGGGCGCCGAAGGCATCGCCATTCATGAGGTTCGCGCTTCGCCCGAGGGCCTGGCCCAATATGATGGCGGGGGCCAGCACATCCATCAGGTGGACGGTGTCGAGGCCCTGCTTCCGGGTATACCATACGCCCACGAGAACGCCCAAGAGCACGCCTCCTTGGATGGCCATGCCTCCCTGCCAGACATTCATGAGCTCCGAGAGATGATTCTGGTAGTAATCCCAGTCGAAGAAGAACACATCCCAGAGCCGGGCCCCCAGGAGGCCGGCGATGCCGGTGTAGAGGCCGAGATCTACGATATGCTTCTCGTAGCCCCGGCCATCCGCCTTGGCGAGGAAGTACCCAACGCCGGTGGCGAGGATGATGGAGAGCGACAGGATGAGGCCGTAGGCGCGGATGGGGAAGCCATCGACAAAGAAGAGATATTGATGCATAGTACTGCTACTAAAAACATAGACAAAAGTGTATATGTCTTAGAAAAATTCCTTATTCA